>JBQTJK010000019.1:0-32257 GCA_052387215.1 Caulobacteraceae bacterium | reverse complement strand
ACCGCAGCCGCGATGAAGCTGGCGAACAGCGGATGCGGTTCGAACGGGCGACTCTTCAGCTCGGGGTGATATTGGACGCCGATGAACCAGGGGTGGTCGCGGCGTTCGACGATTTCCGGGAGGATTCCGTCGGGACTCATGCCCGAGAAGATGAGCCCGGCGGCTTCGAGCTTGTCGCGGTAGCGCGTATTCACTTCAAAGCGATGGCGATGGCGCTCACTGATCTCGGTGTCGCCGTAGATGGAGGCGACCTTGCTTTCGGGATCGAGCGTCGCGCGGTAGGCCCCGAGACGCATCGTGCCGCCCATGTCGCCGTTGGCGGCGCGTTTTTCGAGTTCGTTGCCTTTGAGCCATTCGGTCATCAGGCCGACGATCGCGTGCTTGGCGGCGCCGAACTCGGTTGAGCTCGCGCCTTTGAGGCCAACCTGATTCCGCGCTGCTTCAATGCAGGCCATCTGCATGCCAAAGCAGATACCGAAGAACGGCGCGTCGTGTGCGCGCGCGAAGGTGACGGCAGCGATCTTGCCTTCGGTGCCGCGTTCGCCGAAGCCGCCGGGCACGAGAATGCCATGCACGCCGTGCAGGTCTTCGTGCCAGGCGTCACCCATTTCCTCGAACTTCTCGCTCTCGATCCAGCGGATGTTGACTTTGACGTTGTTGGCGACGCCGCCGTGATGCAGCGCTTCGATCAGCGATTTATAGGCGTCCTTCAGTTCGGTGTACTTGCCGACAACGCCTATCGTGACTTCGCCGTCGGGCGCCTTGAGGCGATGAACGATCGTCTCCCATTTCGAGAGATCGGGCTGCGGTGCGACGGTGACGCCGAAGTGCCTCAACAGCTCGGTGTCGAGGCCGGCGGCGTGGTACGCCAGCGGCGCTTCGTAGATGGTCTGCAGATCGCGCGCCTCGATGACAGCGGCCTCGCGCACATTGCAAAAGAGCGCGATCTTCTTCTTTTCCTCTTCCGGGACCGGACGATCGCAGCGGCAGAGGATAATATTGGGTTGGATGCCGATCGAGCGCAGCTCTTTGACGCTGTGCTGCGTCGGCTTCGTCTTCATCTCGCCGGCAGATGGGATGTACGGCAACAGCGTGAGGTGCACGAACGCGGCTTGGCCGGGGTCGAGTTCCTGGCCGAGCTGGCGGATGGCTTCGAAGAACGGCAGACCTTCGATGTCGCCGACCGTGCCGCCGATTTCGCAGAGCACGAAATCCGCATCGCCGTGATCGGAGAGGATGAAGTCCTTGATCGCGTTGGTGACGTGCGGGATCACCTGCACGGTGGCGCCGAGATAATCGCCGCGGCGTTCCTTGGCGATAATCTCCTGGTAGATGCGGCCGGTGGTGATGTTGTCGGCTTGCGTGGCCGAGACGCCGGTGAAGCGTTCGTAGTGCCCCAGGTCGAGATCGGTTTCGGCGCCGTCGTCGGTGACGAAGACTTCGCCGTGCTGATACGGGCTCATCGTGCCCGGGTCGACGTTCAGGTAGGGATCAAGCTTGCGAAGGCGGACCCGGTAGCCGCGGGCTTGCAGCAACGCGCCGAGGGCGGCGGAGGCGATACCCTTCCCCAAGGAAGAGACCACTCCACCGGTAATGAACACATAACGCGCCATTGCCTTCCGTTTCGCCCAGGCCCCCGTTCGGCCCCAGCCCCGCCTACGGGACTATTGATCGGGGCCGGCGCGTTCGCGCCGCACGACTCCCGCAGCAGCGTCGCTCGATTCGGGGTCGAGTTGGGGATCTGTCGTGAGGTCGATGCCGTTGACGGCGCCATTGGTGCTCGTCGCCGGCGGCGGATTGCTACGCGCTGGCGTTGTTGCCGGAGTGGAACGTTGTGTCGCCGGCGCCGTCGTGCGCGGCTGCGTGCCGGCCGGCGTAGTCGCGCGCTGTGTTGCAGGGGCCGGCGTCTGACGCGGCGTGGTCGAAGCGGTCGTGGTTGCGCGCTGAGTGACCGGGCCGGCGCGGGTCGTGGCGGCGCTCGGCGACGGCGTGGCCGCGGACGCGTCGCGGGGGCCGATCGAAACGAGCTGCGTGCTGCTCGGTGCGCGGCTCTCGGTCGGATCGGGACGGGATTCTTCCGGCTGCGTTTCCGGCACCGGCGCCGGCGTCGTGGGTGTGGGCGTCGCCGGCGCGCTTTGCTGCGGAATGAGATCAATCACGGAGCGGCCCGCGTTCGCGTCGCCTGCGCCCGAGAGCATGGTGAGGCCAAGCGAGGTGACGAGGAAGAAGCCGCCGGCGACGGAGGTCATCCGCGCCAGCGCGTCAGCTGCGCCGCGGCCTGTCATCAGCGAGCCGCCTCCGCCTCCCCCCATGCCCAGCGCGCCGCCCTCAGAGCGCTGCAACAGCACCAGCCCGATCAGGCAGATGCACACGAGCAAGTGGATGCTGAGAACGACCAATTCCATTGTGTGCCCGTCTCCCACGCGCCGCTCGGCGCACGCCTTGACATGGGCGCGCGCGAAAGGGCGCTCAATAGCTGAGCCCCATCCTAAACGCCAGCCCGCTGCAGCGCATCCCTACGCAGCAGCCGGATGGCCTAGAATTATGGCCGAAAAGTCAGCCGCCTTCAGGCTCGCACGCCCGACAAGGGCCCCGTCCACCCCGTCCACGGTGAATATCTCGCCCGCATTCTTCGGGCCGACCGAACCCCCATAGAGGATCCGGGTGTCGTTCGCCTGCGCCCCGAATTGACCCGACAGGGTTTCGCGAACCAGAGCATGGACTTCACCGATCTCGGCGAGCGTTGGCGTGGCATTCCCGCCGATCGCCCAAACGGGCTCGTAGGCGATGACGAAGGTCCCGCCCTGCTCCGGCGCACTGGCGCGCACCTGGCGGGTGACGATTTCGGCGACCTTTCCGGCGGCGCGCTCGGCCTGGGTCTCGCCGACGCAGACGATTGGGATCAGACCGGCGCCGATTGCGGCCTCAGCCTTCTGGCGCACCAGGCCGTCGGTCTCGCCATGATTGGCGCGGCGCTCGGAGTGGCCGACGATGACATATTCGACGCCCGCATCCGCCAGCATGGCGGCGCTCACTTCCCCGGTGCGTGCGGCGTCGGCGGCATGGGGACTACAGTCCTGCGCCCCTATCCGGATGAGCCTGCCGTTCGACTGCCAGGCGGCGGAGTGGACGTAGACCGCAGGCGGGCAGATCACCACATCGATGGCGCTGGCGGCTCGGCCGATGCGGTCGGCCAGGGTCGCGATTTCGCCCAGATCGGCGGCGCGGCCGAACATTTTCCAGTTTCCAGCAATAATCGGCTTACGCGAGGCCATTCTCTGTCCCCTCCCGGGCTGCGGCGGCGGCGTGCGGCAATTGCCCCGCTCCAGGGGCGTCTTTATGGTCCGGCGCCTTCACGCATATCGGAACGCCTCATGCTTCTGCAATTTCGGAATATCACCCGTGGCTGGATCGCCACCATCATCGTCGGCCTCGTAGGCTTGGCGACGGTGCTGTTCTTGATTCCGAACAGCGGCATTACGTTCGACGCAAACTCCTGGGTGGCCCAGGTCGGCGACCGCAAGATCACGCCGCCGCAGCTGACGCGCGAACTGGAGCTCACACTGCAGGCCGCGCGCCGCGACGGCGGCAATGTCACCCAACAGGAAGCGATCGACGCTGGCGAGCACCGGCAGATCCTGGAACGGATGATCGCGCGTTATGCGATGTATTGGTTCGCCGACCGCATCGGGGTCAGCGTCAGCGATGCTCAGGTTGCGAACTACATCCGCGACATCCCGGCAACGCGCAACGCCATCACCGGAAATTTCGACGAGGCTGCCTACGCAGCGTTCCTGCAGCAGTTGCGCTACCAGCGCGATGAGTTCGAACGCGACGTTCGCAATGACATCACGACCGAGATGGTCATGCAGTCCATGGTCGGCGGCGTGCGGGCGCCCTCCAGCTACGGCGCGCTGCTTTACACCTATACGGCCGAACAGCGCGTTATCTCGATCGCCGAAGCGCCTGCCAGCGCCGTTGGCGCAGTCCCGCAGCCCACCGAAGCTCAATTGCAGGCGTTCTGGGAAGACAACCAGCAGAACTTGCGCCTGCCGGAATTCCGCGGCCTGACCTTGGTCTATGCGCGCCCCAGCGATTTCGTTGGCCGGGTGCAAGTCCCGGAGGCGCGTCTGCGGGAAGAGTTCGATGCGCGCGCCGCAGCGCTGACGCGGCCGGAGCGGCGCACGTACGTGCGCATTGCCGCCGCCAACGAAACGCAGGCCAACGAGGCCGCTAGCCGGCTCAATCGCGGCGAAAGCGCCGACTCGATCGCGACGGCGCTCAATCTGCAGGTGACGCGCGGCGAGAACCAAGCGCGCAGCGAAGTGCCCGATTCGGCCGTGGCCGCTGCTGTGTTCGCCGCCCAAGTGCGCGGGCCAGCCGTGGTGGCGCGCGGTTCGCTCTCGCCGTTCGTCGTGGTGCGCGTCGAAACCTCCACGCCCGCGGCGACGCCGAACTTCGCGGACTTCCGCCAGCAAATCCATGACGCCATCGCCGACGACGAAGCCGCCGAGCTGCTGAACACGGCGATCTCGGGATACGAGGACGCGCGCGCGGGCGGCGCGACCTTGGCGGAGGCGGCGCGTCAGCACGGATTGCCGGTGGCGACCATTCCCGCCGTCACCGAAAACGGGCTGGATCAGCAGGGCCGGCCGATCGAGGCGCTGGCTGGGCACGAGGAAATTCTCTCTGCGGCGTTTCAAACGCCCGAGGGCGAGGCTACCGACTTCATCCCCGCTGGCGAAAGCGCAGACGTGGCCGCCGGCGTGGACCGGATCATTCCCGCAACCGTGCGCCCGCTGGAGGAAGTGCGCAGCGAACTCAGCCAGGCTTGGATCGCGCGCGAGCGCGCGCGGCGGCTCACCGAACTTGGCGAAGAGATCGTCACAGCTGTCCGTGGCGGGCAAACTCTTGCCGCCGCCGCCCGCGCGAACGGCGCTCGCGTTGTAATTATCTCTCGGCCGATCGACCGCGCTGGGGCCCGCAACATTCCGGCGCAGGGTTTGGCGGCGCAGATTTTCGCCGTGCGCCAAGGCGAGGCTGTCAGCGGGCTTCGCGCCGATGGCGGCGCCATGCTGGTTGCGGCCGTGGAGCGGATCGCTCGGCCGGATTTTGCGCAGCAGCCGCAAGCCGTGGAAGCCGCGCGCGTCTATGCCGAACGCCCGTGCGTACGCGAGGCTCTGCAGCAAGGCGCACCGCCGTACTGCGGGCTAATGTCGAGCAGTGCGGAGGCGTTGCAGGGCGAAGTGATTGAACGCTCGAACCCACGCCGCAATGAGCAGCTGCTCGAGCGCGTATATCGCACCTCTGACGCGACCGACGAAGACGCGCAATGAGCGCGCAGGCGGCGGCGCTGGAACCAGCGCCGGCCGACTACGTCTTGGCCCATCCCCATGGCGGCGGCGTCCTATGGATGCGCCGCGTCAGCGACCTTGAGACGCCCGTATCGGCATTGCTGAAGCTCGGTGCCGGCAAGCCGGGCTCGTTTTTGCTTGAAAGCGTGCAAGGGGGCGATTTCCGCGGCCGATATTCGATCATAGGATTGAAGCCCGATCTGGTGTGGCGCGTGCGCGAGGGACGCGCTGAGGCCAGTCGCGGCGGTTTTGCCGACAGCGCGTTCCGCGTCCAGCGCGATTCGCCGCTCAAGAGCCTGCGCAAGCTGCTGGCGCGATCGGCGCTTGATCTGCCGGCCCATCTGCCGCCAATGGCGGCAGGACTGTTTGGGTATCTAGGCTACGACATGGTGCGCCTGACCGAGCGGCTGCCGGACAAGGCCGCCGATCCGATTGGAACGCCCGACGCGCTTTTCGTGCGCCCAACAATCGTCGCAGTGTTCGACAACGTCACCAGTGAGATCACGCTGATCACGCCAGCGCGCAAACGCGCTGGCCAGAGCGCTGAAGCCGCGTACGAAGCCGGACGGGCAAGACTGGAGCGGGCATGGCGGGCGCTCAACCGGCCGCTGCCGCGCAATCGCACTGGCGAGCCGAAGCCGGAAGTGGTCGAGCCACGGTCGAACACGACACCCGAGGAGTACCAGGCGCTGGTGATACGCTGCAAAGACTATTGCCGCGCGGGTGACGTCTTTCAGGTAGTGCCAAGCCAGCGTTTTTCGGCCGCGCTCAAAGCGCCACCGTTTGCCTTGTATCGCGCGCTGCGTCGGCTCAACCCATCGCCCTTCCTCTATTACCTGAACTTCGCTGACTTCGCCGTCGTTGGGTCGAGCCCGGAAATCCTGGTGCGGCTCCGTGGAGACACCGTGACGATCCGGCCGATCGCCGGCACGCGACCGCGTGGCGCCACGCCATCCGAGGATCAACGGCTTGAAGAAGAACTGCTGGCCGATCCGAAGGAGCGCGCCGAACATCTGATGCTGGTCGACTTGGCGCGCAACGACCTGGGACGCGTCGCCGTGCGCGGCGCAAAGCCGGGATCGAACGCGGCGACTGCGGGCCCGGGCTCGGCGCATGTGCGTGTCACCGAGGCCTTCACGATCGAACGATACAGCCATGTGATGCACATCGTCTCCAACGTGGAAGGCGAACTGGCGCCTGGACTGTCGGCGCTCGACGCCCTGCTGGCGGGATTTCCGCACGGCACCGTGACGGGCGCCCCAAAAATCCGAGCGATGGAAATCATCAACGATGTCGAGAAGCATCGGCGCGGGATCTATGCCGGCGGCGTCGGTTATTTCGGCGCTGCTGGCGACATGGATACTTGCATCGCGCTGCGCACCGCCGTGGTGAAGGACGGAACGCTCTATGTGCAAGCTGGTGGGGGTGTCGTGCTCGATAGCGACCCGGAAGCGGAACTCCAGGAGACACTGCACAAGTCGCGCGCCCTATTCCGTGCGGCAAGTGAAGCGTGGCGGTATGCTTGAGGGCGAGGTTCCGCGCTTACAGTGAATTTAGCCGAGCGTTGCGCACCCATTTCGGCACAAAAGAGTTGTTCCCCGATCAAGGCCGGCTCGGCGCCGGCTTTTCTCGGGAGACATTGATGAAGAAGCTTCTGATCGCATCGGCGGCGACGGCTGCGCTCGCCTTCGTCGCACCGGCGTTTGCGCAAGTCGTCGGCGGCGTGAATCAAACCGTGCAAGGCACAGTGCAAGGGACCCAGGGCGCCGTGACCGGCCAAACGCAGGGCCAAGCCGGCGTAAATACCGGATCGACCACAGACACTGTGAACCAAGCACGCGAGCGCGCTGAGGAGGAAGCCGACGAGACCACCGATGAGGCCGCTGACGCCGCGCGTTCCGCGACAGCGCCGCGGCAAGTGACTGGTTCAGCTAGCGGCTCAACAACCGCGCACGGTGGTCCCGCAACCGCGAGCGGCCAAACCTCCGCCGGCGTCACCGCCACGACACCGGATGCACGTCCAGCGGTGAATGCCGCGGAGAACGCAACTGATCGCGCCGCCAATGCTGCCGACAACGCAGCCGACCGCGCGACCGCGGCGGCCGATAATGCCGGCGCAAGCGCTTCCGCCAGCGCGACCGCGTCCGGTCAGACGAGCGCCAACCGCCGCGGCGCTAGGGCGAGCGGCGCGGCTTCGGGCCAAGCGGCAGCGAACGCAAATATCCCGCCCGCGGTTCAAGCGGCGGTCGCCGACGGCAGCTACACGACGGCCGATCTCAACCGCGCCCAGCTTCAAGCGCTGCGCGGCGGCTAAGGACCCAAGCATCACTGATGGAGAATGGCGGAGCCGCAAGGCTCCGCCATTTGTCGTGGGCCCGCGCCATCCACGTGAAAGAGTTTGCGCGCCGCAAATATCGGCTATTGTGACGTCCGCATGGCGCTCTGGCCCAACCCCCTCCCGCGATGGCGCACGAACGAACGCGACTAGTTGTTCTGTTCGTTCAGCCCAGAGAGCGGGCCCATGATCATCGTCATCGATAATTACGACAGTTTCGTCTACAACCTCGTCCATTACGTCGGGGATTTTGGCGTGATGGCAGAGGTGGTGCGCAACGATGCGCTTTCCGTGGCCGACGTGTTGAAGAGGAAGCCGAAGGCAATCATCCTCTCGCCGGGACCGTGCACGCCGAACGAAGCCGGGATTTGTCTAGAGCTGCTGGAGAAGGCGCCTCATGATCTGCCGATGTTCGGCGTATGCCTGGGTCATCAGGCGATGGGGCAAGCGTTCGGAGGCGATGTCGTGCAAGCGCAGGAGATCATGCACGGCAAGGTGTCCGAGGTGACGCACCATGGCGGCGGCCTGTTTCGCGGGCTCCCCTCCCCATTCAGCGCCACGCGCTATCACTCGCTCGCGGTGAAGCGGGCGACGTTTCCGGCAGAGCTGAGTGTCGATGCGGAGACCGCGGACGGCGAAGTGATGGGCCTTTCGCATAAGACTCGGCCGCTGTTCGGCGTGCAGTTTCACCCCGAGTCGATCGCATCCGAGCACGGACACGCTATTGTCGGCAATTTCCTCGGCGCCGCAGGTCTGCTGTGAGCGTTGCCGCCACCCTTGCGGCGCTGAAGGACGGCGCAACGGTGCAGGCGTCGGATATCGACAGCGCCTTTGCCGAAATCATGGACGGCGTCGCCGCGCACGAGGACATCAAGCATTTCCTGACCCTGACCATGCCGCTAATGGGGCATCCGCCGCTGATCGCGGCTGGCGCGCGAGCGCTGCGCTCGCGCATGGTGCGCGTTGAGGCGCCGGACGGCGCCATCGACGTCTGCGGCACTGGCGGCGATGGCGCACATACGCTTAACATCTCAACGGCCGTGGCGTTCGTGGTGGCCGGCTGCGGCGTGCCTGTCGCCAAGCACGGCAATCGAGCGATGAGTTCGAAGTCCGGCGCGGCCGACGTGCTTGAAGCGCTCGGCGTGAAGCTTACCGGCGACGTGCCGACGCTTGAGCACTGCCTGCAAGAGGCAGGCTTGGCGTTCCTGTTTGCGCAAAACCATCATCCGGCGATGCGGCACGTCGCCTTGGCGCGCCGCGAACTAGGCAAGCGCACGATCTTCAATCTGCTCGGGCCCCTCTCCAATCCCGCGGGTGTGAAGCGGCAGCTGGTGGGCGTGTTCAGCGTGGATTTCATTGAACCAGTGGCAAACGCGCTCAAGGAATTGGGCTGCGAACGCGCGTGGGTTGTGCATGGTGCAGGCGGGTTGGACGAGCTTTCCGCGCAGCACCGTGAAGCCAACAATGTCGCGGTTCTGGACGGCGGCGCGGTGACACTGGTGAAGGCGACCGTCGATGCGGAGGTCAATCCCGAGATACGCGGCGGGCTGGCGGCGGAGAACGCCGACGAGATGAGTGCGTTGCTCAACGGCGGCGGACGGCCGGGACACCGCGATGCAGTGATCTTGAACGCGGCGGGCGCGCTGGTGGTCGCAGGCAAAGCGCAAAACGTGCCGGAGGCTTGGCCAATGGCGGCGCACTCGTTGGACAGCGGCGCGGCGCGAGGGGCGCTGGAGCGTCTGGTCGATGTCTCGCGGAGCGCGCCGTGAGCGTTCTGGAGCGGATCATCGCTTACAAACGCGACGACGTCGCGGAGCGGAAGAAGGCCAAACCTTGGGGGATCATCGAGAACGAAGCCGGCGCTCAATCGCCCCCGCGTTGTTTCCACGATGCACTGAGTAGGTGCAGCGACCGCGCCGCATTGATTGCTGAGATCAAAAAGGCGAGTCCGTCAAAGGGCGTGATACGCCGGAATTTCGAACCCGCCGCGCTGGCGCAAGCATACTGGGCCGGGGGCGCGGCATGTTTGTCGGTCTTGACCGATGGTCCAAGTTTTCAGGGTAGCTATGCCCATCTGATCGCCGCGCGCGAGGCGTGTCCCCTACCGGTGCTCCGCAAGGATTTCATGATTGATCCTTGGCAAGTCGCCGAGAGCCGAGCGTTTGGCGCCGACGCGGTCTTGGTGATCATGGCCGCGCTGAGCGACGAGCTTGCAATGGACATAGTCGACGCCGCAGAAAGTTGGGAGATCGACTCCCTCGTCGAAGTTCATGACGAGGAGGAACTGGAGCGCGCACTTAAGATCGACGCAAAACTGATCGGCGTGAACAACCGCTCGCTGGCGACATTCGAAACGGATCTCGGCGTGACGGAGCGACTGTCCGCGCGTGCGCCGAACGATGTGCTGCTGGTCTCGGAGTCGGGCATCTCCACGCACGACGACATAATGCGTTTGCAAACCGCAGGCGCGCGGGCCTTCCTCGTCGGCGAGAGCTTGATGAGCCAGGACGATGTGGCGGCGGCGACACGGATGCTACTTGGCCGTTAACTAAACTGGACTTGACCCGCGCCTTGGAACGGATATAGAACACAGTACCGTTCACTATTTGGTCCAAGGTCATGCTGACAGCGAAACAAAAAGAATTGCTGCTCTACATTCACGAGCGGATCAAAGAGACGGGCGTTTCACCTTCCTTCGACGAGATGAAGGAAGCGCTCGATCTGGCGTCCAAATCTGGCATTCACAGGCTGATCACAGCGCTCGAGGAGCGCGGCTTTCTGCGCCGGTTGCCCCACCGGGCGCGGGCGCTAGAGGTGTTGAAGATGCCCGACAGCGCCGCGCCTGCGGCGCCGCCGAAGGGCCGCCACTCCTTCAGGCCGGCTGTGGTCGGCGAAGGGCGCGCCAACAGCGCCGGCGCAGGGGTGCCGATCCTCGGCCAGATCGCCGCCGGAGTGCCGATCGAGGCGATCCAGAGCGAAGTTGGGCGGGTGCAGGCGCCGGAGGAATTGCTGGGCTCTGGCGATCACTTCGCGCTTGAGGTCAAAGGCGATTCGATGATCCAGGCCGGCATCCTCGATGGCGACGTGGTGCTGATCAAACGCACCGACACCGCCGACAGCGGCGACATCGTCGTGGCGCTGATCGACAATGAGGAAGCGACGCTGAAGCGGCTGCGAAAACGCGGCAATTCGGTGGCGCTCGAAGCGGCCAACCCTGCCTACGAGACGCGCATCTTCGGCCCGGATCGGGTGCGCATCCAGGGCAAGCTCGTCGCGATGATGCGGCGCTATTCCTGATCGGCGCTGGGCGCTTTAGGCGTCCAAGGTCTGCGTATTTCCGGTGGCCAGGCGCGCGCAATGCGGGGACCCAACGCCGTTTCGGTAATTGTAGCGCCGCCGAGTTCGGCGATGCTTTGGGCATCGACAAGCGCGGCAAGCTGGCAGCGCGACACATAGTTCGCTGGGGCCTCGATGTTCGCGATAACGATGGCGCGAGGCAAGCACGCGTGTTCCAGCGCGGCGCTGTCGCGCACGAGAAAAATAGTGCGCACTCCTGCTTGCCACCGGCATAACGCTTCGCTGCACCCTTCAGGTGGCGCGAGGCGTTCGACTTCTGCCGGGGACAAGCCGAGCGTGGCACCCAGTCTGTCGCGCGCGTAGGTGGAGCGTCCCTTTGCAGCGAGAAGCGTCCAGCGGCCATCGTCGCGTGCGTAGATAGCGCGGAGATCGGCATCGAACGCGGCGATCGGTTGCGGCGCAGTGAGGTAGAGCACCACGCTTGCGGCGAAGATCGCCGCGCCGAGCCACCGTAGTGCGCCACGCCAAAGGCAGGCCCATAGAAGCGCGAACACACAAAGGATGAAGGCGATGTCGGGCGGCTTGGGCACGGCGCGGATCGCCTCGGGACGCTCGCCAAACGTTTGACCGACGGCGGCGATGAGATCGAGCGCGCTAGCCATGAGTTCGAGAGCCGGATCGGCCAATCCGAACGGCGCCAGGATCGCCGCGACAGCCGCCATGGGCGCGACCAGAAACGACATGATCGGCGCAGCGATCAGGTTCGCAGGCAGCGCGTACACTGCGAAGCGTTGGAAGTGGTAGATCGCGAACGGATCGGTGGCGAGGCCGGCGACGAAGGAGATAAGCAGCACGCCGCCGATGCCGCGCGTCGTCGCTTGCAGCGCGCCGATGAGCGGGCCGGGCGTCGGCAGCGCCGGCTCGTGCGGCGCCCGCTTCAACATTTCGAACAAAGCGACCAGCGCCATGGTCGCAGCGAAGGACATCTGAAAGCCAGGCTCGAGGACCGACTCCGGAAAGATCAGAACGACGATGAACGCGGCCAGCGCAAGACCGCGCATCGAGATCGCTGGACGGTCGAGCAAGATCGCGCCGAAGGCGACGCAAGCCATGACGAAGGAGCGAAGCGCGGGGACGCTCGAGCCGGAGACGATGAGATAGGCGGCAAGAACAAGGAGCGCGCCTATGGCGGCGATCTTCTTGACGGAGAAACGAAGCGCAATCGGGCTGATGAGCGAAAGCGTCCAGAGCAAGGCTGCAAACACCAGACCGCCAACGACGCCCATGTGAATGCCGGAGACCGAGAGCAAGTGGCCAAGGCCGGAGTCGCGGAGCGCGGCGTTGGTGTCGGCATCGATGGAGCTGCGGTCGCCGGTGACCAGCGCCGCGGCGATGGCGCCGCCCCTGCCCGGCGCCGCTTCGTAGATTGCCGCCGAAAGATCGCTACGCATGGCGGCCAAGTGGAGACGTTGGCGGTCAAGCCAGCTCGGCGGCGGCTCGAATGCCTCAGGCCGGCAGCGGCCGAAAGCGAAACCGGTCGCGCCGAGGCGCTCGAAATAGGCGCGGCGCGCGAAGTCATAGGCGCCGGGCGCCGTCGGGCCGGACGGCGGACCAAGGACGGCGCGGCAACGCGCGACGCGGCCTGGCGTCAACAATCCGGCGTCGCTGACGGACACACGGACGTATCGCGAAGGATCGGAGACGCCTTCGACGCTGCGCACGAGCAGGCGTAGGCGTGGACCATTGTCGCTTGCGTCGTTGGCCACGACCCAGCCTTCGACAACCGTCGGTTCTTCAGTGGCCGTGAAGGCTGGCTGCGCGACCTGGATCGTGCGGACGTGCGCGGCGATGGCGCCGAGGCCTGCAGCCGCGACGAGCACGCACGCGCCCGCCAGAACGCGGCGGAGCGTGACCTGCCAACCGGTTGGTATGGCGTGAGGCCAGGCGGCGAGTGCGATCGCCGCGGCCGCGCCGAGGATCAAGGCGATCGGCCCGAGCCAAGCGGGCGGGTCGGTCGGCGCGAGCAGCCAAGCGGCGCTGCCAGCGATCATGGCGGGCGGGAGCCAGAGGATCCAGCGGTCGCGTTGAAGCGCCCATACGCCGCTCACGGCGCGGCTAGGAGAAAACGCGCCGCGCGTGCTACCACGCGCGCGCTTTGACCACCCTGCGTTCTCTCCGATGAGCGTCGTCACACGCTTCGCCCCCTCGCCCACAGGCTACCTCCATATCGGGGGCGCGCGCACGGCGCTTTTCAACTGGCTTTTCGCCCGGAAGATGGGCGGCAAGTACCTGCTGCGGATCGAGGACACCGACCGCGCCCGCTCCACGCCAGAAGCGATCGAGGCGATCCTGGACGGGCTGAATTGGCTCGACCTGAAGCACGACGGCCAGACGATCTATCAGTTCGCACGGGCCGCGCGGCACCGCGAAGCTACGGAAGCGATGATTGAGCGAGGGACCGCCTATCGCTGCTACGTAACTCCGGAGGAAACGGAAGCGCGAAGGCTCGCAGCCGACGCTGCTCGGGCGCGATTGAAGGAGTTGGAAGGCAGCGCAGCGACGATTGCGGGCGGAGCCATCGGCGAAGATGCCATCGGCGGCGGTACCGTCGCAAAAGGAACCACGGCGCAGATCGAAGAGGCGAGACGAGAGGTAGAGGAGCTCACGCGCGCATTTCGATCGCCTTATAGAGATGGTCTTAAGCCGCCTTCGCCGAATGCGCCGTTCGTTGTGCGGTTGAAGGCGCCCGATGCGGGCGAGATAGTCAATGCGGACCTGATCCTGGGCCACGTGCGGATCAAGGCGCGTGATATCGACGACCTCGTGCTGCTACGTGCGGACGGCAATCCAACCTACATGCTCTCGGTCGTGGTCGATGATCACGACATGGGCGTGACGCATGTAATCCGCGGCGATGATCACCTGACCAATGCGGCCCGGCAGATCGTGATTTACCGCGCGATGGATTGGACGCTGCCGAAGTTCGCGCACGTGCCTCTTATTCATGGCGAGGACGGGAAGAAGCTCTCGAAGCGTCATGGCGCCCAGGCCGTTCATGAGTGGCGGGACATGGGCTATCTGCCAGAGGCGATGAATGCGTACCTGATGCGGCTGGGTTGGAGCCCGGGCCATGACGACATTCTCACCAAGGAAGAAGCGATCCCGCAGTTCGAGATCGACCAGATCGGCAAGGCGCCGTCGCGGCTCGACTTCAAGAAGCTCACCTCGGTCAACGCGCACTTCCTCTCCATCGCCGATGACGCACGTGTGACACGCCTCGTCGAGGAGCACCTTGCGAAGCGCGATGGCGCGCCTTTAAGCGAAGACTCGCGTGCTGCTTTGGCGCGCGCCATCCCTGTGCTGAAAAAGCGGGCAAAGACCATTCCGGAGCTTGCCGAACAGGCGCGTTTCCTGCTGGCGAAACGACCGCTCACGCTTGACGAGACAGCGAAATCCCTGATGAAGGGCGAGTTCATGCAGCGCCTTCGCCGCTTGCACGAGACGCTCGAAAAAGAGCCGGCGTGGGACCATGTATCGCTGGGCGGCGCGCTTAAGACTTTCGCTGCCAGCGAGGGCGTTGGCTTGGCGCAAATCGGCCCCGGTCTGCGGGCGGCGCTCACAGGCGGGACGCCATCGCCAGACTTGGGCCAGACATTGGAATTGCTAGGACGCGAAGAATCGCTGGCGCGGATCGCCGATCAGGTTTGAGGACGAGACGTCGATGCAAAGCAAACTCACACAGAAGCCGGCAGCCACCCTCACGGTAAACAACAAGCAGCTTGAACTGCCGGTTTATGGCGGCACCCTCGGTCCTGACGCCATCGACATTCGCAAGCTTTACAGCCAAGGCGGCGTCTTCACGTTCGATCCCGGCTATACCTCGACCGGGTCGTGCGAGAGCCAGATCACCTTTATCGATGGCGACGAAGGCGTGCTGCTCTATCGAGGATACCCGATCGATCAGCTGGCCGAGCACTCGAACTTCCTCGAAGTTTGCTACCTGCTCGCCAACGGGGAATTACCCAACGAGGCCGAGTACAAGCGCTTCGAACGCGACATCACCTATCACACGATGCTGCACGCACAGTTCGATCGCTTCTTCGAGGGCTTCCGGCGCGATGCGCACCCGATGGCGATCATGGTCGGCACAGTCGGCGCGCTGGCGGCGTTTTATCACGACTCCACTGACATCAACGATCCCCAGCAGCGCACGATCGCGAGCCACCGCCTCATCGCGAAAATGCCAACCATCGCGGCGCGCGCCTTCAAGTATTCGATTGGCCAGCCGTTCATCTCTCCGCGCAACGAACTCGACTATTCGTCAAACTTCCTGCGCATGTGCTTTGCGGTGCCGGCTGAGGACTACAAGATCAATCCGGTGCTCGCCCGGGCTATGGATGTGTTCTTCATCCTGCACGCCGACCACGAGCAGAACGCGTCGACCTCGACCGTGCGGCTGGCTGGATCGTCCGGCGCCAATCCGTTTGCCTGCATCTCGTCGGGCATCGCCTGC
The DNA here is from genome assembly GCA_052387215.1 of Caulobacteraceae bacterium. Taxonomy (GTDB): domain Bacteria; phylum Pseudomonadota; class Alphaproteobacteria; order Caulobacterales; family Aquidulcibacteraceae; genus Vitreimonas. The sequence continues at coordinate 16,758 of JBQTJK010000019.1, read as the reverse complement.
TTGTGGGGACCTGCGCATGGCGGCGCCAACGAAGCGGCGCTCAACATGCTCGAGGAGATCGGGACCGTCGACAAGATTCCGGCCTTCATCAAGCGCGTGAAGGATCCCAACGACGACATCCGGCTGATGGGCTTCGGCCATCGCGTCTACAAGAACTACGATCCGCGCGCCAAGGCGATGCAGAAGCTTTGCCACCAAGTGCTCAAGGAAACTGGCGGAGAAGACAACCCGATCCTGAAAGTGGCCGTGGAGCTCGAGAAGATAGCGCTCAGCGATGAATACTTCATCAGCCGCAAGCTCTATCCGAACATCGATTTCTATTCGGGCATCACGCTCCGCGCGATGGGCTTCCCGACTTCGATGTTCACGGTGCTGTTCGCGGTCGCGCGCACGGTGGGCTGGATCGCGCAGTGGACCGAGATGATGGAAGACGACAGCCAGAAGATCGGCCGTCCGCGGCAGGTCTATACCGGCGCGCCAATGCGCGATTACGTTCCGCGCGCCGCTCGCCGCTAAGGCGACATGATCTTGAGCACGGCATCCGCCGCGATCTCCGCCGCTGGCGTGCCGCCCCTTCCCATTTTCGCGAGCGCTTCGTCCTGGCGGCGCACCTGATCATCACGCGCGTCCTCGCTATCGAGTAGCGGCGCAGCCGCGGCGGCAAGGTTTTCCGGCGTGCATTGCGTCTGCAAGAATTCGGGCGCGACTTCGGCGTCGGCGGCGACGTTCATAAGCGTCGCATACTTCGCTTTGAATAAGAACGCACGCGCGACGGCCCATGTGATCCAGCCGAGCTTGTAACCAATCACCAACGGCGTGCCCTGCAACGCCACCTCAGTTGTCACTGTGCCTGACGCGGCCAACGCGACCGTGGCGGCGGCGAACGCGTCCTCCTTTTCGCGTTCGTCGAGGATGCGGGCCGCGGCTGGGGCCTGCTCAGTGACCTGCTTGCGCACGCTGTTGGCTGCGACGACGAGGATGCGCACATCGCGGTCGCGATCGAGGAGTTCGGCCGCTTTCCACAGCACTGGTCCGATGCGCCGGATTTCAGCGCCTCGGCTGCCCGGGAGAACGAGAACGATTTTCTCATTGGACCTAAAACCCTGTCGCGCGCGCAGGGCGGCGCCGTCGCCCGGCGCATGGCGGCCGATGGCCGGGTGGCCGCAGACCGTGCAAGCCAGCCCGTGGGGTTCGTAGAACGGGACCTCGAAGTCATGAATACAGATGAGGTGATCGACGGTCGCCGCGAGCGTTTTTGCGCGCCCAGGACGCGTCGCCCACACTTGCGGGCCGATGGATTTCACCAATTTTATCTCAGGCGCGGCGGCGCGAACGCCTTGTGCGACGCGGAGCGTGAAACCCCACGAATCGATGAGAACCACGAGATCTGGTCGTGCTTTGAGGATTGCGGCTACGGTCGCAGCAACCGCGCGCTTCACGCGAGCGTAGGCGAGCAGACCGTCGACAAAGCCAAGAATGGCAAGGCCCTTGATGTCGACCTGGCTGTCGATGCCTTGCTGCGCCATAAGCGGACCACCGACGCCTTGCAGGTCGAGCGTTGGGTCGCGTTCCTTGAGAGCGCGCGCGAGATCGGCGCCGAGCGCGTCGCCAGAGGCTTCCGCGGCAACGAGAAAGATACGCCGGCTCAAGTCTCGCCTGCTTCAACGCGGGTGAAGCCGTAAACGAAGAGGCCTGCACGATTGGCGGCTGCGACAATGTCGGCGCGGCGAACCGCAAGCGCGCCGTGCGCCTCGACCGCGACGCCAGCAAGGCCCGCAGCCGCCGCGCCTTCGATCGTGCGCGCGCCAATCGTGGGCAAGTCGATGCGACGTTCCTGAATTGGTTTTGGCCGTTTCACGAGCACGCCACGACGGGCCTGCGGCGTTCCGCGCACCACGGTCGGCAGTTCGCCAACGCGGCGCAGCATGGCGTCGGTGCCTTCCTGCGCTTCGACGGCGAGCACTAGGCCGTCGCACACGACCACGCCTTGGCCAATGTCGAAAGCGCCGCTGACAGCAGCGACCTTCGCCGCCTTGGCGATGTCCTTCAGATGTCCAGCGTTCGGCGACACCACGCCCCAGGCGCCAGCCGGCGCAAGCAGGTCGCCCATCACCTGATCCGCGCCGAGAACGCGGAATCCGGCGCGCTCGTGCTCTGCCAGCAAAACGCGAAGCAATGCGTCGTCGCCTTGTGGCATGGCGGCGATGAAAGCAGGCAGTATCGCGCGGGCGACATCGTCGAGATCCAAGGTCTTCAGGTCTGGACGCGCAACCTGACCAATGAGCACGATGGCGTCGCAGCCGGCCTTGCGCATCGCGTCCATGCGCGCGCCGATGGCGCCCAACCCTTGCGTCACGCCAGGATGCCCGTCGAGCACCGCGTCTGCCATTCCAGCGATACGGGCGATGAAATACGGGCGCTGAGTGGCGGCCAAGTGTTCGGCCAAAACGACGGGAAGTTCGCCGCCGCCGGCGATGACGCCGAGCTTGCGCCAGCGGCTCATATTAGTCTCGCGGCATGCAAAGCGGGCGCGCGGCGTCCGCGCGGATGAAGTCGACAATCTCCATCACGTGCGGATTGCCCGCGTACGCTTCGACGCAATCCTCGATACGCTCTTGGAAGGTGCCCTCTTCCGCGAACAGCAGGCGATAGGCGGCGCGGAGGTCGTGAATCTGTTCGCGCGTGAATCCGCGCCGCTTCAAACCGACGACATTGAGGCCGCCGAGGTGCGCGTGATTGCCAATCGCGGAGCCGAACGGAATCAAATCCGTGGTCATCAAGGCGGACGCGCCGACAAACGCATAGCGGCCGACGCGGCCGTGCTGGTGCACACCCGAAAGGCCGCCCAAGAACGCGTAGTCGCCAACCTGAACGTGACCGCCAATCGTGGCGGTTTGGGCCATGATTACGTTGCTGCCGACGATGCAATCATGAGCCACGTGACAATTGCCCATGATCAGACAGTCATTGCCGATCCTGGTGACTGCGCGGCCGCGCGTCGTGCCGCGGTGCAGTGTTGCGTGTTCGCGGATGACGTTGTTGTCGCCGATGATCAGCTTCGTGGGTTCGCCTTTGTAGGAGAGATCCTGCGGCGCTCCACCCAGACCGACGAACGGAAAAACCGTGTTGTCTTTGCCGATTTCTGTGTGCTGCTCGATGAAAACATGCGCGATGAGTTTCGTGCGGTCGCCGATCTTCACGTTCGGTCCAATGACGCAGCCGGGGCCGATCTCGACTTTGGCGCCAAGTTCAATGCTGTCGTCGACGACGGCGGTCGGATGGATCTTCGCGCTCACAAGGAGTCCTGCGGCCGGTCCGCCTTCATCGCCGCAAACTCGCAATCGCTGGCGAGTTCGCCGCGCACTTCAACATGGCCGCGAAACTTGAAGATGTTGCGACGCTGGAAGAGCACCTCCACGACCATCTCCATGGTGTCCCCGGGCATGACTGGCTTCTTGAAGCGCGCATTTTCGACCGACATGAAGAGGATGAGGTGCTTGGTGATGTCGGCGTTGAGCGTCTTGGACATGAGCACGGCGCCGGTCTGCGCCAACGCCTCGATCTGCAACACGCCGGGCATGACGGGCGCGCCAGGGAAGTGGCCCGGGAAGAACGGCTCGTTGATCGTGACGTTTTTGATGCCGCGGATGGATTTGTTGGGAATGTAGTCGACGGCTCGGTCGATCAGCAGAAACGGATAGCGGTGAGGGAGCCGGCGAAGAATTTCGCCGATCTCGATCACGTCGTCCGTGGTTTTCTGCTGTTCGGTCAGATCATTTGCTTTCATCGCGCGCCCCCGCGGACTTGCGGCTGAGCCAGGCGACTTCGCGGAAGAACTTTCGCATCGGCTTGGCCGGGTAGCCCATCCAGACTTCGCCCGCCGGCACGTCTTGCATGACCGCGGAGGCGCCCGCAAGCGTCGCGCCCGCGCCGATGTTGCGGTGATCCGCCACGCCAACGCGTCCAGCCAAAGTGACGCCGTCGCCAATCTTGGTGGAGCCGGAGATGCCGGCGAACGCGGCCATGAGGACGCCGCGGCCGATGATACAGTTGTGGGCGATGTGGCAGAGATTATCGATCTTGGCGTTTTCACCGATGATGGTGTCGTCGAAGGCGCCGCGATCGATACAGGAATGGGCGCCGATGGTGACGCGATCCTGGATCACGACGCGCCCGAGATGTGGAACATCAACAGGACCGGACGCGTCGCCGGCGCCGCCGAAGCCCACCTCTCCGATCACGGCGCCGGCGAGAATGTTCACCTCATCGCCAATCAGTGCGAACGAGACGCAGGCGCCCGGACCCATCTTAGTGCGCCGTCCAATTGTCACGCCAGGACCGATGACCGCGTTAGGACCGATTTCGGCGCCGGCCCCGATCTCCACGCCAGGGCCGATTACTGCCCCCGCGCTGACGCGGACGCCTTCCTCCAGTTTGGCGCTGGAATCGATGGCAACGCCGGGCGTGAAGCTCCGCGACCGGACTAGAAGGGGCACAAGGCGCGCAAAGAGCGAGCGCGGACGCTCGGTGAGGATCAGCGCTCCAGCGCGAGGCGCGAGATGGGCGAGCGCGGGCGGGATGATGCACGCGGCCGGCGCGGTTTCGAGGGCAGCGCCCTTCTTGCCCTCGTAGTAGCAGAGGTCGCCCGGGCCAGCGCGGTCTGCGGGCGCGGCGCCCGTGATCTCCCGATCTGCGTCGCCGCCAATATCGGCCGAAGGCGCAAGCGCTCGAACCGTCACCGGTCCGAGCGCCTCGTAGAAGCGGGGATCGATCATGCGCCGACTATCTGGCGCCGCCGGGGCCCGATGTCACCGTCGGAGTTTCTATTGCGCCGGCGCAGCTCCTTGCTGCTGGGTGCATTCTGCCGCGGCGTGGCGGGCGACGTTTGCCGTCCGGGTGTTCTGGTTCTGGTCCAGCTGTTGAATCACGACGTTTGTGATGTCGAATTCGGGCGATAGCTCCGTGACGCTCGCAGCATCGATAACAATGCCCGCACCACGCGATTGCATCACGCTGACTACGACCGGCGAGACCTGCCGACGAAACTCAAGCGCTGCCATTATTTGCGAGCACTGCATGTCGCCCTGTAGGCCCGCCGCACGGCCCTCGAATTGCTGCACCCGCTGGCTGAATTGTTGAAACTGCGGCGCAAGCGTCGCATTATTGCGGATCTGCTCGGGCGACATGTTGCGCGAGGCCTGCGCAAGACGCTGGCGCTCCTGCTCAAGGGATTGTTGTTCGGGTTGAAGCGTTTGAGCTTCGGTGCCGATTTGCTGGCGCAGCGCACCGAGCTTGGCTTGCATGTCGCGGCCAAGCGCAGAGTCAGCCGCCAGCCTCTGATAATTGAGAACCACAGCAGTCGTCGACTGACCGCGATTGCGCTGCGCCAGAGCATCAGACGACACCGCGACAGCGGCCACCGCCAAAGCGGCCGCAGAAAATGCACTCACCACACGCATACCGCGTATCTCCTCAGAATTGTGTCCGGGTTGAGAACCGGAACTCCTCGACCCTGTCGTAGTCTTCCCGTTGAATCGGGTGCGCAAAGTCGAATTGGACGGGCCCAAACGGCGAGTCCCAGAAGACCGACACCCCTGCCGCCACTCTTAAGCTGGGGGAATCGTCAACAATGAGGCGGTTGGCGCCGGGCAGATCGATAGTCGCCCTGTTGGCGGCGTCCAAGTACCCAAGCGTGCCGAAATCGACGAACAGCGCGCCACCCACCCCGAAGCTCTCTGGCAACGGCACCGGCACGTCGAGCTGCAGCGTTCCAATTGCGTAGGCGTTGCCGCCCACCGCATCGCCTTCGTCAACGACAGCGCCAGTGACGTCATTGACCAGTAACTGGCGGGGCCCGATGCCGGCTACATCAAAGCCGCGGAACGAAGAACCGCCTTTGAAGAAGCGGTCGTTGATGCGGACCGCATCGCCGCCCCAGCCCGAGATCAAGCCGGCGCCGCCGCGCAAACTGGCGCGGAAGCCCCAGGGCAGTCCGTAATAGATGCCGCCTTCGATTTCGCTGCGCAGATAATTCACCTCGCCGCCGAGGCCGGCAACGTCCTGGCTGAATTGCAAGTCAAAACCGCGCGTTGCGCGCAAGGGATTGTCACGACGATCCCAGTTCACGGTGAAACCGAGGAGCGAGGTTAGGAACGCTCCTTCCTGGTCGCATAGCAACGGCCGCGACGGGTTCACGGCATCGCACTGGTTCACGTCCGGCGTCAGGATGTTCGAGTCATGATCTATGAACACGTCGGCGATCTGCGTATCATCCTGGATCAACGAATACGTGAGCCCCAGGCTGGTGCGCTCGCCGATCCGGAAGCCAGTTCGAACTCCGATGCCGGTCGATTGGTTCTCAAACGAGGACTGGTCAAGGAAGTCGGTGCGCAGCGAGTAAATGTCGAAGCCCGCCGAAATCTCCCGGCCAAGGAAGCGGGGCTCGGTGAAGCGCAGATCGAGTTGCTGACGTTGGCCGCTTGACGAAGCGCGCAGTCGCAAGAACTGGCCGCGGCCGCGTAGATTTCGTTCGGTGATCGAGACGTCGAATAGGAAGCTCTCAGTCGACGAGTAGCCCGCCGCGAACGCCAATTCGCCGGTCGACCGTTCCTCCACCGTGACAGTAACCACCGAGCGATCGGGCTGCGAGCCGTCCGCCTCCTCGACTGTCACCTCCTCGAAGAAGCCGAGGGACTGGATTTGCTGACGCGACCGGTCGAGCAGCACGCGATTGAAGGCATCGCCCTCGCTGACGCGCATTTCCCGGCGGATGACGCGGTCGAGCGTGCGCGTATTGCCGACAATGTCGATCCGCTCAATGAACACCCGCGGGCCCTCATCGACTTCGAAAGTGATGTTCACGACTTGGTTTTCGCGATCACGTTCGATCTGCGGCGTGATCTGCACGTTTGCGTAACCAACCGTGCCCGCGACATAGGTCATCGCGTCGATGGCGTCTTCGATCTGTTCGCCGCGGAAGACCGTGCCGGGCCGGATCGGATTGGCGGCGCGCAGCAAGGATTCCGGAAGGCGGTTGAGTTCCGTCTGAATGCTGATCTCGCCCCACTCGTAACGGACGCCTTCGTCAACGGTGAAGGTGATGTAGAAATCACGCTGATCTGGCGTCAACTCGGCGACGGCAGAGACAACGCGGAAGTCCGCATAGCCGCGGTTGTTGTAGAACTGCCGGAGCTGTTCACGGTCGTATTCGAGACGATCGGGGTCGTAGTTGTCGTTGCTCGAGAAGAAGTTCCACCAACTGGATTCGTCAGTGACGATCGCGTCACGCAGGCGGCGATCGGAAAACACTTCGTTGCCGATGAAATTAATGTCGCGGACGCCCGTGACCGGCCCCTCGTCGACCTCGAAAATCAGATCGACGCGATTCTGATCAAGTTCGCGGACCTGCGGCGTGACTTGCGCGGCGAAGCGGCCGTTGCGGCGATAGACTTCAATGATGCGTTGCACGTCCGCCTGAGCGCGCGCCGGCGTAAACACCGAGCGAGGGCGCGCCTGTACTTCGTCTTCCAAGTCCTCTTCGTCGAGCGTGCGCATGCCTTCGAAGATGACGCGATTGATGATCGGGTTTTCGATCACCGAAACCACGAGGTCCGTGCCGCGCTGCTCGATCTGCACATCGGCGAACAAGCCCGTCGCGAAGAGCGTCTTAATCGACATGTCGATGCGCTCGGGATCGAATGTGTCGCCCGGGCCAACCTGAAGGTACGATGAGATCGTCGCCGGCTCGATCCGCTGGTTGCCCTCGACGACGACGCGGCGGATGGCCACGCCTGAGGGTTGAGCCGCGTCCGGCGTTGTCGTCTGGTTTTCTTGCGCGTACGCGTCCGTGCCGGCCGCCAACAGCGCGCCTGCCCCCGCACCCACAGTGGCGACGCAGCTTAGCGCGCCGAGCGCTACATCCCGCAGTACCCGCTTCATTAAGCCCTCGACGCTCCGACGCTCCCCAGCGTCTTGGTTTTTAAGACCCTATCCCGCCTCGAAAGACAAGGACGGGCCGCTGTTACTGCGCACCTGGAAAGAGCCTGGTGATGTCATTCCAGGTTGCAAACAAAAACAGACTCGCCATGACGGCGAATCCGGCCCGGTAAGCCCATTCCTGCGCTGCGGGCGGCAAAGGCTTGCCCCCGCGCAGCGCCTCAATCGCATAGAAGAGCAAATGCCCCCCATCGAGGATCGGAATTGGCAGCAGATTGACGATCCCAACAGCCACCGACAGCACTGCGGCCAAATTGAGTAGCGATAGCGCCAGCAACTGAAGTTTCTGGAGAAGTGTGGTTTCGGGTGCATCAAGCGCCGAAGCGGCCACTTGCCCTGAAACATTGATGATGCCCAGCGGCCCCGCGATCTGATCGCCAGATTCACGCCCAGTGAAGATGCCGCCGATATAGGCGCCGGTTTGGGCCACGATCTGCCAAGTGTTCGAAGCACCGACCTGCAACGCTTCTAGCGGGTTATACGGGGTCACTTGCCGTTCGGATGGCAGCACCATCGGACCGCTTACGCCGAGAACCCGCGAATTGCCACGCCGTGTAGGAGACGCGTAGAGGGTTTGACGTTCGCCATTGTGCTCGATCAGCAGCGCGACGCGCGGTGCTGTCGTGCGCGACATCGCGGCCTGCAATTGTGTAAACGACGCCGTTGGCTGTCCATCGACGGCGAGAATGACATCGCCGCGACGAAGTCCCGCGGCAGCCGCGGCGCTCCCATTCGAAACGGCAGCAACGCGCGCGGGCAGCGCGTCCGCATCAGTCACATCTCGTCCCATCATGAGCGCGAGCGCAGCGAAGGCAAGGATGGCGAATATGAAGTTCGTGATCGGCCCAGCCGCCACGACCATGGAACGTGTGCTCAGCGGCTGCGCGTGAAATAGTCCTTTCGCGCGCGCCTCCGCGAGCGCGGCTGGATCTTCGATCTTTTCTCGCGGCGCCGTCGACATTGCGTCGGCGTCATCGGCGAACTTAACGTAGCCGCCCAACGGTAGCGCTCCGACTTTCCATTGAACGCCGTGGCGATCGCGCCATCCGAGCAGCGTCTTGCCAAAGCCAATGGAGAATGTGTCGATGGCGACTTTGCGCCAACGGGCGACTTGGAAGTGACCGAACTCGTGCACAAACACCACGACACTGAGCACGACGACGAACGCGCCGGCATAGATCAAGATGTTCTGCAAAACGTCCATTCGTCTCCGCTTCCTTCCCGGTGCTGTGTGTTTTTCTGAGGCGCTGTCAGCCTTTAGGCCGCCGCCGGACTTCCCGCAATAAGACGCGCCGCACGTCGTGCGGCCTGATCCACCGCCCCGACTTCATCGAAGGATGACGGCATTTTTGCGAGAAGCCCACCCTCGGCTGCCTCCAGGCGCGTCAGAGCTTCCTCGACCGTGCGGCAAATATCGAGAAAGCCGATCCGGCCATCCAGAAACGCCTCCACAGCGATTTCATTCGCGGCCGAGAGCGCCGTGGTTGCGGCCGCCCCACGTTCGAGCGCCCGTCGCGCTAGACCAAGGGCCGGAAACCGGGCGGCATCCGGTGCTTCGAAGGTCAACTGCGCCAGCCGGGCAAGGTCGAGACGTGCAGTGGACACAGCAGCGCGATCAGGCCAGGCCAGCGCATATGCGATCGGGATTCGCATGTCTGGGCTGGCCATTTGAGCCAGCACCGATCCGTCGACGTAATGCACGAGGCTGTGGATGGTGCTTTGAGGGTGGATGATGACATCTATGGATTTTGCTGGAAAACCAAAAAGATAGGACGCCTCTATGAGTTCTAGACCCTTGTTCATCAAGGTGGCGCTGTCGACTGAGATCTTCCGGCCCATGCTCCACATCGGATGAGCGCAGGCCTGGGCTGGTGTCGCGGCCGCCATCTGCTCACGTCCCCAGGTGCGGAAGGGGCCGCCGGAGGCCGTGAGCGTGAGGCGCTCTACCCTCTCGGGGTGGGTCAGAACCTGGAAGATGGCGCTGTGCTCAGAGTCCACTGGCAAGAGCGTCGCGCCGTGGACCTTTGCCGCTTGGATGAATAGCGGACCGGCGCAAACCAGACATTCTTTATTCGCCAGTGCAACAAGAGCCCCACGCCGCACGGCCGCCATGGTGGGCGCCAATCCGGCCGCGCCGACGATCGCGGACATGACCCAGTCGGCCGGCCGCGCGCCGGCTTCCTCAAGCGCCGAAGGACCTGCGCCGACGGCGATGTCGAGACTGGCCAAGGCCTCGCGCGCTGGCGTTAGCAAGGCTGGATCGGCCAGGGCGGCGAATTTGGGCTTCAGCCGGCGGCAAGCATCCACCAGGACCTCAAGCCGGCTGGCGGCGGTGACGGCTTCGACCGGAAGCTCGAGGCCGTGGGCCCGCAGTTCTTCGATCACCTGGATGGTCGACTGACCAACCGAACCGGTGACGCCGAGGACTGAGATCGAGCGCGTCACAGACCAGGTCCAAACAGGAGCGATGATGCACTAGGGCCGAACGCCAACGCGGCGCCAACAAGCAACGTCGCGGCCATGAGGCTGTCGATGCGGTCGAGCACGCCGCCATGGCCCGGTATCAGGCGGCTGGCGTCTTTCACGCCGAAGCGCCGCTTCAGGAAGGATTCGAACAGATCGCCCATGAGTCCCGTGAACGCCACTAATGCGCCGATAAGCAACCATGCCACGTGCAACGACGGGCCGGCTTGGAACAGATGGCCGCAGCCATATCCGGCCACAGCGCCTGCCAGGGTTCCCGCTGCAATCCCGGACCAAGTTTTGTTCGGCGAAAGCCCATACGCGACCTTTGGACCGCCAATCAGCTTGCCGCCGAAATAGGCGAAAATGTCGGCAGCCCAGATGATGGCGAAGAGCGCTAGGATCGTCTCCAATCCTTCCGGAGCGCGGTCGCGCAGCCAAAGGAAAATCGCCGCAGGCAAGCCGATATAGATGGCGCCGCCGGCGGTCTCGATCACGCCCGTGAGCGTGCGGCGGCGCGTTGCGGAGGCGAGCGAGCAAAGCACGAGCCAGCCCACGCCGAGTCCGAGATACTGCCAACTTGAAAACATCACCGCGCCGAGCGAGCCGGCCAAGGAAAACATGAAGGCTGGCGTCAGCGCTTCAGGCTCGCTCATGCGCGCCCATTCATAGCTCATGGCGACGACAGCCGCCCCGCATGCGCCGGCGAGCCATGGCCCTCCTATGTACGCCGCGGCGACGCCCGCCGACGCCAAAATGAGGCCTGACACGATCCGCGGGCCAAGGTCCGACCAGTCGCCGCGCGCAGGCGCTGCTGGGGCGGCCTCAGGCTGGCTCAGGCGTCGTCCCTCCGTACCGACGCTCACGGGCCCGATAGATGTCGATCGCCTGAGCGAGAGAGTCTTTGCCGAAATCCGGCCAGAGCACATCGAGAAAAACGAGTTCCGCATAGGCGGACTGCCAGAGCATGAAGTTGGAGAGCCGGAATTCCCCAGACGTCCGGATCAGCACGTCGGGCGGGGGCAAATCTTCGGTGTCGAGATAGGATTCGAATGTCTTCGCGTCGATGTCTGACGCTTTGAGCTTGCCCGCCGACACGTGTTCCGCGAGACGCCGGGCGGCCCGTGCGATTTCGTCCTGACCGCCATAATTGAACGCGATCGTCAAGTTGAGCTTGTCGTTGTTCCGGGTTCGCGCCTCGGCGTTTTCGATGATGCCTGCGATGTCCTGCTGCAGCCCTTCGCGGCTGCCGATAACACGAACGCGCACGCCTTCGCGGACAAGCTTGTCGAGATCGCGGGCCACGTAGAGCCGCAGGAGATCGAACAGCGCGTTCACTTCCTCGGCGGGCCGGCGCCAATTCTCGGTGGAGAAGCCGAACACCGTCAGGTACTCGATGTCTGCGTCGCCTGCGGCCTCCACCGTGCGACGCAACGCTTCGACGCCTTCGGTATGGCCGAACGTGCGCGGGCGGTTGCGCTGACGCGCCCATCGGCCGTTTCCGTCCATGATGATGGCAACGTGGCGCGGCGTGGGCGCTTGCGCGGAGGACGGGGCTGGCTGCGCCATTGCGATTGGCAGGTCCTACACCTGCATGATTTCCTCTTCCTTGTGCCGGAAGCCGTCGTCGATCTTCTTGATGTGATCGTCGGTCGCCTTCTGCACTTCGGCGTTGTGACGCTTGTGCTCGTCTTCGCTGATGGCGTGCTCTTTCTCGAGCTTCTTCAAATGCTCCATTGCGTCGCGCCTGATGTTGCGCACGGCGACGCGCTGCTGCTCGGCGTATTTTCCAGCCACTTTCGCCAATTCTTGGCGGCGTTCGCCGGTGAGCGGCGGAATTGGGATGCGCAGCGTCTGGCCGTCAACGATCGGGTTAAGGCCCAGGTTGGCGCTGCGGATGGCTTTGTCGACCGCAGAGACGATCGCCTTGTCCCACACATTGACGGAAATCATGCGCGGCTCGGGAACGCTCACGCTGGCGACAGAAGTCAGCGGCGACACAGCGCCATAAGCTTCCACCGTGATCGGGTCGAGCAGCGATGGCGATGCACGTCCGGTGCGCAGGCCAGAGAATTCGTGCTGCAGCGCCGTGATCGCGCCATCCATACGCTTCTTATAGTCTTCGAGTTTGAAGGGCGGCGAAGCGGCCATGATGTTTGTTCCTAGTCGGTAATGGTCGTGCAAACACCGCGGCCGTGCAGCACGTCGGCCAGACCGCCGCGATTGCGGATCGAGAAGACGACAATCGGAATGCCGTTGTCACGCATCAAGCTGATGGCCGAAGCGTCCATGACCCTGAGATCGCGCGCCAGAACTTCGTGGTAGCTCAGCTTGTCATAGCGCGTGGCGGTTCTGTCTTGCTTAGGATCGGCCGTGTACACGCCGTCGACCTGCGTGCCTTTGAGCAGGGCGTTGCAACCCATCTCAGCCGCGCGCAGCGCAGCGCCCGTATCAGTGGTGAAGAACGGATTGCCGGTGCCCGCAGCGAAGATCACGACGCGGCCCTTCTCCATGTGCCTGAGCGCGCGGCGGCGGATGTAGGGCTCGCACACGGTGACCATGGGAATGGCGGAGAGCACGCGTGCCTCGCCGCCCAGGCCTTCGATCGCGTTCTGCATGGCGAGCGCGTTCATGACTGTCGCCAGCATGCCCATGTAGTCAGCGCTGGCGCGCTCCATACCCCGGGCCGCGCCCTGCATGCCTCGAAAAATGTTGCCGCCGCCTATGACGAGGCAGACTTCAGCGCCCGCGTTCGCGGCGTCCAGCACTTCCTGGGCAATGCGCTCGCAGACGTTGGTGTCGATGCCGTACTGGGCCTCGCCCATCAGCGCTTCGCCGGAAATCTTGAGCAGAACGCGCTTGTAGCGCAGCCCGCTCGGGCTGGGTCGGGTTTCGGCGAGGCTCATGAGGGCGAATCTATAGACCAGTGCGGCGCGCGAAGTCAGCCCGCCAAGCAGGGAACTGCCTAAAAACAAAGGTCGCGGACCTCTTGGCCCGCGTCATCGCCTTCTCGCGTCAGCTGAAAATCAGCTCTTGCCGGACATCGCCGCCACTTCGGCGGCGAAATCATCGCTGCGCTTCTCCACGCCCTCCCCCACGGCAAAGCGCACGAAGCCCTTCACTGTGATCGGCGCGCCGGCTTCCTTTTCGGCGTCCTTGATCGCCGCTTCAACGGTCTGATCCGGGTTCATGATGAAGGTCTGTTTGGTGAGCACGGACTCTTCAAAGAACTTGCGCATCCGGCCTTCGAGCATCTTGTCCAGCACTTGCTGGGGCTTGCCCTGGGCCTTCGGGTCCTCCTTGATCTGCTCAAGCAGCACAGCTCTCTCGCGCTCGACGCGCTCGGCGGGAATGTCCGTTTCGCCCAGCGCCAGCGGGTTGGCCGAGGCGATGTGCATCGCGACCTTCTTGCCGAAAGCTTCGAGCTTGCCCTTGTCGCCAGCGGACTCCAGCGCCACGAGCACGGCGATGCGGCCGAGGTGGTCCGCGCCATCGACCTTCGAGTGCACATAGGCCGCGATCACGCCGTTCTCGACGTTGAGCTTGACCGAACGGCGCAGGGTGATGTTTTCGCCGATCGTGGCGACGAGGCCAGTGACGGCTTCAGAGACCTTCTGGCCCTCATGGACTGAATCGAGCAGCGTCTGATGGTCCCTCGCTGCGAGGGCTAGCTTGGCGAAGCTGCCGGCCGCCTTCTGGAAGTCGGCGTTGCGGGCGACGAAGTCGGTTTCCGAGTTGAGCTCTATCACCGTCCCTTGGTTGGCGGCGAGCGCGATCGCCACGATGCCTTCGGCGGCGGCGCGGTCAGCCTTCTTGGCGGCCTTCGACAGACCCTTAGCGCGCAGCCAATCGACCGCGGCTTCGAGATCGCCCTTGGTTTCTTCCAGCGCTTTCTTGCAATCCATCATGCCGACGCCGGTCTTTTCGCGCAGGTCCTTGACCAGCGCTGCGGTAATTTCCGCCATGTCTTGCTCCTGAAACTTCTGCGTCAGTTATTTAGTAGTTCGCGCCCGTAGGGCCATCGATCGGGCTTTCTACCGGGGTCGGATCGCGCGGCCGTTCACGAACGGCCGGTTCAACTGGCGGACGCGCCGAAGCGCCGATGTCGGCGCCGCCGCGCACCTGGCTTTCGGTCAGGCCGTCGAGCACCGCGTCGGCAATCAGATCGCAATAAAGCTGGATCGCGCGCGCCGCGTCGTCGTTCCCGGGGATCGGGTATGTGACCTGATCGGGATCGCAGTTGGTGTCCACGACCGCGACGACCGGGATGCCGAGCTTCCTGCCTTCCTGAATGGCGATCGCCTCCTTGTTGGTGTCGATTACGAACATCAGGTCCGGGATGCCGCCCATAGAGGCGATGCCGCCCAGCGAACGATCGAGCTTGTCGCGCTCGCGCTGCAGGTTGAGCACTTCCTTCTTGGTGAGTCCGACGCCCCCACCTTGAATGATCTGATCGGTTTCACGCAGGCGCGCGATCGACTTCGACACCGTCTGCCAGTTGGTCAGCGTCCCGCCGAGCCAGCGGGAGTTGACGTAATATTGGGCGCAGCGTTGCGCGGCCGCTTTGATGTGATCAGCCGCCTGGCGCTTGGTGCCAACGAAGAGCACGCGTCCGCCATTGGCGGCGACTTCGCGCACCTTCAGCAGCGCCTGGTGCAACAGCGGCACCGTCTGCGACAGGTCGAGGATGTGGATATTCGCTTTTTCGCCGAAGATGTAGCGGTCCATCTTCGGATTCCAACGGTGAGTTTGGTGACCAAAGTGTGCGCCAGCTTCCAAAAGCTGACGCATGCTGAATTCAGGCAGCGCCATTCGTTCGTTCCTTTTCCGGTTTGCCGCCGCGGAAGAGACCGGGATTGCTCCCGGACCGGATGGAGGAAACGGCCGCTTTCAGACCGCCCCGCCGCTCCCGCGTGCGAAGTGAGGCGCGGATATAGAGGCCATCCACAGGCTAATCAAGCCTGAGCATGGCCGTCCCCCGCAGGCCGGGATTCCGTCTAATGCTGCCGGTTGCGTGGGTTGTAGCGATCGCGCAGCGCGGTCTGACGCGATGTGAGCGACTGCTCCTCGCCCTCGATGAACACCGCCGTTGGCGCCGAGGTGACCTCCAGGGGATCGCCGTCCCAGATCACGACATCGGCAAGATAGTTGCGTTCAAGGCGCCCAAGGTTGCTTGCTCCGAAGATTTCCGCGGGACCGCGTGTGACGGCGGCGAAGGCGGCGTCCCACGGCAAACCGTTGACGACGGCGTTACCGGCAAGCTGTAGCACGAGCCGTGCCTGGTGCGCGTCCACCGTCCCAGGAGCGGGCGCGATCGCGAAACGCACCCCGGCACGCTGCAGGAGCACCGCATTGTCGAGACGCGCGGAGAGGCGCTCAAAGCGGTCCGGCAAGTTGGAGAGTGGGTCGAGAATGACAGGAATGCCGGCGTCAGCGAGTTCATCCGCAACTTGCCAGGCTTCGGCGCCGCCATGGATTGCGAACCGAAGCGTAGGATTGGTCCGCTTGAACTGGATCAGGCGGCGGATATCGGCGGCGCTTTCGATGTGGACGAGAAAGAGGCCTTGCCCGCGAGCGAACGGCTGCAATGCGGCAGCATCAATTTCGTTCAGCACCGCCCCGCCCTGGCCGCTGCGGTAGCGGTTTGGGTATTCACGTGCATCGCGGAGCGCCGCTTCGAACGCCGGCCAGAGGGCGGCGCGTGAGCCGCCGGTGCGGGCGGCGCCAGTCTCGCCGAGCTCGACCACCATGAACGCCCGTTCGCGGAAGACACTGTCCGGCTCGCCGTTCATCGATACAAGCGCGCCGCGACCGTCGAAGATAGTGCCGTTCGAGGTTGGGGCGATGGCGGCGCGGGTCACGCCTTCGATGCGCGTCACCGGAATGGCGGTGACGTTTGGATTGAACGCCCGGCCTGCATCGGCAGCGGCGGAGATGAGAGTACCTTCGATGTCCGCGTCATTCGGCGCGCCAGAGCCGGAAATTTCCGACAAACCGACCTCGCTCATCGCCGCGAAAGCGCCGGGCGTGACGAAGCGCCCTTGCGCCTCGACAACGCGCGCGCCGCTTGGCGCGGCGATGTTGGCGCCGACGGCGCTGACACGGCCATCGACGATGAGAACATCGCCGTTCTCGATCACGCCCGCTGTGCCATTGGTGACCACGCGGCCGTTGTTGATGAGAATGGTCTCGGCGGCGGCTGTGCCCGCGAAGGCGACTGCGCCAACAAACGTCGCGAAAACGGCCGCGTAGAGATGATGCGACCCCCTCCCCCCTTGCGGGGGAGGGTTGGGGTGGGGG
>JBQTJK010000018.1:0-4498 GCA_052387215.1 Caulobacteraceae bacterium | reverse complement strand
GACAGGTTCGGCGAACTCGTAGCAGCGGCGCGGGACAGTGCGTTGGATCAGTTTGAGCGCCTGCTCTCCGGCGCCGCGAAGGCACCGTCACTGCAAGCTCTGTCCGCCAAACTCGACGCGTTCGACGCCGAGCAGCACCAAGTGATCAGAGAGGCCGTGCGGGACGCAGTGGATTGCGCTTTCCACGATCTGCTCTTCACTTTGCATTCCGATGACCGTGTGTCGCTGGTTTTCACGGATGTGGATCTGAAAGAAACTTCAGACGGCCTTCACGGCGACTATGTGAGCGAATTCGGCTGGGTGGGCCGCTTCAGCAAGCATCCGCTCTAAACAAATCGGCGGCCGCGTGGCTCGCGACCGTTTCTCGCATCGCTCCGAAAGCGTCAGTTCACGACTTCCGGGCGGAGCTTGTATTCGCCGTCGTCGGTCTCATCGAACAGAAGATCGATCGAGGGGTGCTCGACGGGTTCGCCGCTGTCGTCTGCGATCAGGTTCTGCTCGGAGACATAGGCGACGTAGTGGCTGTCCGAATTCTCTGCGAACAGATGGTAGAAGGGCTGGTTGCGGTCCGGGCGCACGGGCTCGGGGATAGCTTGCATCCATTCTTCCGTGTTCGAAAACTCGGGGTCGACGTCGAACACGACGCCACGGAACGGAAACAGCTTGTGGCGGACCACTTGACCAATGGAGAATTTGGCTTCTTGCATCTTCTCCTCCTTCTTCCTCCTTCCTCTCGCCCACGTAACGTATGAACCGATAACGCTCGTCACAAGGATTCGAGCCATGGGCGCCAATTGTGGACACGAATATGTGTCCCGCGGACCTCGGATTCGCGAAAACGGGGCGAAAAGCCGGCGAATCCAGGCTGCGTTGGCCATTCAAACTCGCTAGCATCGCGCGAACTTGCGATTTTGCAGAGCGGCGACGCGCTGCTGGATGAATTTAGGATGAACAAGGATGGGCGGGCGCAGACGTCGCGAGGCGACGCGCGCTCTGGCCCGCGGCAGCGCCCGCCGATCTTCGCGGCGCTGGACCTGGGCACCAACAATTGCCGCCTGTTGATGGCGGCGCAGAACGCCGATGGCAGCCTGAAGGTTGTCGATGGATTCTCGCGCATCGTGCGCCTGGGCGAAGGGCTCGCGCACACTGGCCGCTTGAGTGAAGGCGCGATGGCGCGCGCATACCAGGCATTGGTCGCGTGCGCGCAACGGATCGAAGCGCGCGCGCCCGTCGCCGTCGGCTGTGTGGCTACACAGGCTTGCCGCGCGGCGTCGAACGGGCAGATGTTCTTGAACCGCGTCGAGAAGGATCTCGGGCTCAAATTCCAGGTGATCGCGCCGGAAGACGAGGCGCGTTTGTCGGTGCTCGGCTGCGCCAGTCTGCTCGATGCGAGCGTTGAGCACGCAATGATCGTTGATATCGGCGGCGGTTCGTCGGAGATTTCCTGGGTGTCGCCGGGCGCCGTGCTTGCGGCGGGGCTCGATCCGCCGATCGTTTCGTGGGGCACGTGCCCGATCGGCGTGGTCACGCTAGCGGAAGACGATGGCGAGCCAGAGGGCGGCGACAAACAGGCTTGGTACGACGCGCTCGTCGCGCGTCTTGCAGACATGATCGCGGAAGTCGGCGACGCGCAGCATCTGCGCCCGGCGTTTGCCGATGGGCGCGGCCACATCATCGGCACCTCAGGAACGGTGACGTCGCTTGCCGGCGTGTTCTTGGATCTGCTACGATACAATCGCTCGCGCGTCGATGGCATGTGGTTTGCCGTTGATGATTGCCGCGCCACCATCGCCAAGCTGCTTTTTCAATCGCGCGAAGAGCGGGCGGCCAACGCCTGCATCGGCAAGGATCGCGCCGATCTCGTCGTTATCGGCGGCGCGATTTTGGACGCGGTGCTGCGCGTGTGGCCAGCCGAACGTATTCGTGTCGCCGATCGCGGTTTGCGCGAAGGCGTGCTGATGCGGCTGATGGCGGAGCATGGAGCGCGATCGTGAGCGGTGAGGAGCCTCCGAAACGGCGCTGGACCGGCAAGCGGAAGGGTGGCGGCGGCGAACGCCCGCTTGCGCAGCGGGTGAAGAACAAGAAGCTCGACGAGAGCTCGCGCAACTGGGTGAAGCGCCAGCTCAATGACCCCTACGTCGGGCGCGCCCGCGCCGACGGCTATCGCGCCCGCGCTGCCTACAAATTGATCGAACTCGACGACCAGTTTCATTTCCTGAAGCGCGGCGCGCGCGTGATCGATCTGGGCGCAGCACCCGGCGGCTGGGCGCAAGTGGCCGTGCAGCGCGGCGCGAGGAAGGTGGTTGGCGTCGATCTGCTGGTGGTCGATCCGCTACCGGGCGCGACGTTCTTCCAGCTCGACCTGCTCGATGCTGCAACGCCCCGTGTGTTGATGGATGCGCTGGGCGGACCGCCGGATGTCGTCCTCTCCGACATGGCCGCCAACACCACCGGCCACGCCAAGACCGACCAGATCCGCACTGGCGCGCTCGCTGAAGCTGCGGCGGAGTTTGCGCTGGAGCATCTGGCGCCGGGCGGAACGTTTGTGACCAAGGCGTTCCAGGGGGGGCTCGATGCGGCGCTTTTGGCGCTGCTGAAGCAGGGATTTGCGACCGTGCGGCACGCGAAACCACCCGCCAGCCGAGCGGAGAGCGCCGAGGTCTATGTGGTGGCAATGGAGCGAAAGCCACTATAGCTGGCCCTTGAACTTTTCGAGAACAACGGCAAAATACGGAGCATGAAAGTTAATTCTGGAAGCGCACTAACTGCTGGCCGAAAGGTCCTTGCATCCAACGGTTTCAGCTGGGGGAAGGTGCACGATTCCGGGCAGCGTCGACCGGACGGCGTCATTGTCGTTCCGAAACAACCTGAGAAACCATCATCGCCAAGCAGCAATAAGTCGAATCGCTGAGTGTCTCTAAGCGCGGGCCTGCTTGTCGCGCTGCTCATACTGGCGCCAGGCTTTGCTCTACACGGAGCGCTTTTTAGATTCCGCAACCGGACCGGCATTGGGTCGGCCCCGCCCCAACCCGGTTCCGTTGCCACGCTCACGATCATTGGACTTGGTGCGCTTGTCGCGCACACGATTTGGTCAGTCGCAAGTGCGCTCAACGATGCACATTGTGCTTCGCATGCGTGCATTCCGGTTGCGTTCGAGCCGAACGTCTATCGGACCATCTTCCAAGCAAATGACAACTTGGACGCATTGAGCGGCGACGATGCCGCTTGGGTTCTGTCCGTAACACTACTTCTAGCTGGAGCAATGTATCTCAGTGCATCGCGGTTTGCGGAGAGCGCCTTCGGTGCGAGCAGAGTTCGTGGCGTTCAGTATGGATGGTTGGCTGATCTCGTCGAACTCGCTGAGGTTGACGGGCGCTTTACGACAGCCTTTGTCGTGACAACGGCTCAGCACAACGGAATCGCTCTGGGATACGAAGGACTTCTCGAAAACCTGACCGTGAATTCCGACAAGGAGATCACGTCAATAAGTCTGCTCGACGCCAGCAGGTTCACCCTCAAGGTCGACGAGGGCAAGCGCAACGATATCGCTGGCAAGCCCATTCCAAGGCTCTATCTGCAGCGATCCAATGTGCTGAATATCGCCTTCAACGTGTTCCAATTCGCGGAAGAACCGACTGGACAGGGCGGGAAAGAATCTCTACCAGCCGTCCATGGAAATCCGTGAGGCTTTGACCTTTGACGACGTGCTGCTCGAACCGGGCGCGTCCGAAGTGCTGCCGGCTGACGTGAACACGGCGACCCGGCTGACACGCGGCATCTCCCTCAACATCCCGCTCATTTCGGCGGCCATGGATACTGTGACCGAGGCGCGCCTCGCCAGCGCCATGGCCCAGGCGGGCGGGATGGGGATCATCCACCGCAACATGACGTCGGCCGAGCAAGCCGATCAGGTGAAGATGGTCAAGAAGTTCGAGTCGGGCATGGTGATCGATCCGATCACCATCCACCCGGACCAGACTGTCGGCGAGATCGTGCTGATCAAGGAGATGCGGAAGATTTCCGGCTTCCCGGTGGTTGATCGCGAGACCGGCAAGCTTGTCGGCATTCTCACCAATCGCGACATGCGCTTCGCCGACATGAACGAACGTGTCGCCGATCTGATGACGAAGACGAACCTCATCACTGTACGCGATGGTGTGAACGAGGGCGAAGCGAAGAAACTGCTTCACAGGCATCGCATCGAACGTGTGATCGTCGTCGACGACGCCAACACCGTGACCGGCCTCATCACGGTGAAGGATTTCGAAAAAGCGCAGGCTTTCCCGAACCGGGCCAAGGACGAACGCGGGCGCTTGCTGGTGGGCGCGGCGTCCACGATCGGCGACGCCGGTTACGAGCGCTCGATGGCGCTGATTGAGGCGGGCGTGGACGTGGTCGTGATCGACACCGCACATGGACATTCGAAGGGCGTGCTGCAGGCGGTCGACAGGATCAAGCGCGCCTCGAACAAGACCCAGATCATCGCCGGCAACATCGC
>JBQTJK010000017.1:0-13563 GCA_052387215.1 Caulobacteraceae bacterium | reverse complement strand
GTCTGGAAGAATCCAACCAGGTAGCGCGGCGCCGGCCCGGAGCGCGGGCGAACTACGACTATTATCAGCAGCGCTGGTTCATCGGCACGCATGGCGATATCGGCGGCGGCGACGGCTCGCCGCTTGCGGCCGCGACCCTGCAGTGGATAGCCGATGGCGCCACCAAGCAAGGCTTGCGCTTCTATGCCAAGCACGGCGCCGACGTCTCGCCGATGGAAGAGGAGATCGCCCGCGCAGGCGCCGATGTTCACAGAGCCCCCATTAGCCGACCGAAGCTGCTGGAAGCGCTGAAGCTACAGAACTGGAGCGGCCCTGCGCGCAAGGTCTGGGGCGATCGCAACAAGCGGCCGCGCGCGGAGGATGTGGTGCTCTACCTGGACGATACAGTGGTGCGCCGCGCCTGCGACGAGGCGATGAGGCCCCGTTACAAGCCTGCATCACTGAAGCCGTTTAGGGATGCACTCAAAGACTTGGCGAAGAAGGAGCGCAACGCCGAGCGCGAAGCGGAACGCGTCCACTAGTGCGGCGCCAGTACTGCCGCGCCCACCTTGATCGCGGCTGAGCGTCCAGCGGCGCGCGCCAGAACCGTCTCGGCGTAGAAGCGCAACAACTGTGCCTGCTCGTCGGTCGGCTGCCGCGAGAGACCGCGCGCCAGCAGCATGCCGCCGGCGACATCACCCGCCAGCGCCAGATACTCGCTCGCGCCGGCGAGTGCATCTTCGCGTGCAGCGGCGAGCATGTAGTCGGTCGCGTCGCGCAATAGATGCGCGGCCGCCGCCAGCCGCTTGCCAACACGCGTCTCACTGTAAGCCTCGCCTGCAGCCACCGCCTCGTCGATCAGCCGGCCCATCGCCTCGCCGCGGTCGCCGAGCAACTTCCGCCCGTAGAGATCAATGGCCTGGATGCCATTGGCGCCTTCGTAGATTGGGGCGATGCGGGCGTCGCGATAGAATTGCGCCGCCCCGCCCTCCTCGACATAGCCCATGCCGCCATGCACCTGCACGCCCAGACTTGCGGCTTCGACGCCGAGATCGGTGCACCAGGCCTTTGCGATCGGCGTGAGCAAATCCTCGACCGCCTTGTTGCCTCTGTCGGCCGCCACGGCCGTCGCATAACAGATGGCGCGGCCGGCTTGAATCTTCGCCTTCATCGTCATCAGCATCCGCCGGACATCCGGGTGCTCGATGATCAGCGCGCCGCCTTGCTTGCGTTCCTTCGCGTAAGCGAGCGCCTTTTGATACGCCGCCTCCGCCACGCCCACGCCTTCCATGCCGACGTTCAGCCGCGCCGCATTCATCATCGTGAACATCGCAGCGAGCCCGCGATTCTCTTCCCCGATCAACCAACCCGTCGCGCCTTCGTAGGCCAGCGTGCAGGTCGGCGAAGCATGGATGCCCATTTTCTCTTCGACGCCGATGCAGCGGACCGCGTTGCGCGAGCCGTCCTCGTCACGAAACTTCGGCACGATGAACATAGACACGCCCTTCGAGCCCGCAGGCGCGCCTTCGATCCGCGCGAGCACGAGATGAATGATGTTCGGCGCGAGATCGTGCTCTCCCCAGGTGATGAAGATCTTCTGGCCGGTGATGGCGTAGGAGCCGTCCGCCTGGGGCACGGCCTTCGTCGCCAGCGCGCCCAGGTCCGAGCCGGCTTGCGGCTCGGTCAAGTTCATGGTCCCGGTCCATTCGCCGGAAATCAGCTTCTCCAGATAGAGCGCCTTCTGGTCTGTCGCGCCGTGCTGTTCGATCGCTTCAATGGCGCCCAGCGTCAGCATCGGCAGCAGCGCGAAGCTCATGTTGGCGCTGTGCATCGTTTCCAGCACCGCGAGCGCCACCGCGCGCGGCAGACCCTGTCCGCCATAGGCCGGATCGGCGGCCAGCCCCTGCCAACCGCCTTGCTTGAAGGCTTCGTAAGCTTCGCGGAAACCGGGCGCGGATGTGACGGCGCCGTCTTTCAGGGAAACGCCCGCACGGTCGCCGCTACGGTTGAGCGGCGCGACCGTGTCCGCCGCCATCGCGCCGGCGCTGTCGAGGATCGCCGTCAACAAGTGCTCGTCCAGATCTGGATAGCGCTCACGCAGCGACCAAAGGCTGGCGCAAGCTTCCAACGCGAAGCGCATGTCGGCCACCGGCGCGGTGTAGGGCATCGTCATCCTCCGCTGTGCACAATAGCCCCATCAATTCGTCGTGCGAGCGCTTCCTGCGCCGGGCGGGCGCGCTACATTGCGCGCGTTGGGGATCGGAGGCGCCGCATGCGCTCAATCGTCTTGACGTTCGCCCTATTTCTCGCCGCTTGCGCGGTCACGCAGGGCGCCGGCAATCAACCGCCTCCCTTCACCAGCGCCGAGGCTTTGGCGCCGCGGGCCGCCGCGGACTATCCCATCGCCGTCGATCTTCCCGGCGGCGAATACCGGCTCGATTCGCGCCACGCCACCGTGCTCTTCCGCATCCGTCACATGGGTCTGGCCTGGTTCACGGCGCGTTTCGACGGCAAGGCCGCAACCCTTACGCTCGACCCAGCCGATCCTTCACGCTCGCAGCTGCGCGCCAGCATCGATGCGGACACGGTGAACACCGGCGTTCTCAACGCCCAAGGCGAGCGCGCATTTGATCGCGACATCGCCCAAGCGCTCGGCGAAGAGGCGACGCCGACCATAGGCTTCGTGTCCACGGCCATTGAACGCACCGGCCAACACACCGCACGCATGAGCGGCGATCTCACCATGAACGGACAAACCCATCCGGCCACGCTCGACGTCACCTTCGACGGCGGCGCCGTCGACCCACTGCGTGGCGGCGCCATGGTGCTGGGTTTCTCCGCGCACGGCACGAT
Source organism: Caulobacteraceae bacterium (assembly GCA_052387215.1). Taxonomy (GTDB): domain Bacteria; phylum Pseudomonadota; class Alphaproteobacteria; order Caulobacterales; family Aquidulcibacteraceae; genus Vitreimonas. Next base: position 10,731 of record JBQTJK010000017.1, on the reverse strand, counting down.
TGACCGCACGCAATGGGGCGTCACCGAATGGCGCGCCTTCACCGGCGATGAGGTGCAGATCGTCATCGAGGCGGAACTTGTGAAAGCCTGACGCGCCGCCATGGTTGATGTCCACAGGTGAGCGGCTAGGTTACGCCTCTGTGCCTTCGTGGCCGCCCTGCCGGCGCGCCCTACTTGACGGTCTCAGTGAGGGAGAAGCCTGAATGAAACTTTGGATCGCCGCGGCGGCCGCACTTACGCTGGCCGCCTGCAATCAGCCCGCCGAACCGCCGGCGACGACCGAAACGCCGATCGCCGTGAGTGCGCCCTCGGGCGAGTATGCGCTCGACCCGAACCACACGACCCTCACCATCCGCGCGCAGCATTTCGGCCTCGCCTACTACACGCTACGCTTCAACAAGATCTCCGGCACGCTTGACTTCAACGCGGAAGATCCCACCCAAACGACCATCCAGGCGACAGTCGACACCACTTCACTCGACACGCCCTATACCGGCGAACGCGACTTCGACGCTGAGCTGCAGAACTCCTCTTGGCTCGACAGTGCGACCTTCGCCACCGCCACCTTCACCTCGACGTTCGTCGAACGCACCGGGCCTAACACGGCGCGGGTCGCTGGCGATCTGACGCTGAAGGGCGTCACGCACCCCGTCACATTCGACGTCACCTATGACGGCAGCCACAGCCCTCACCCACTGGGGTTGCCAATATCCTCGATCGGCTTCTCGGCGCGCACTATCGTCCAGCGCTCGCAATTCGGCGTGAACGAGCTGCCCACCGCCGGCGGCAATGACGGCGTCGGCGATCAAGTCGAGCTCATCATTGAAGCGGAGTTCAATCGCCCGATCGAGAACGCGCCCGTGCCGGGTAGCGATACGGCCGAGCCAGTGAACTGATGGCGGCCACGGCTCAGCGTTACACGGCGGGGGCGATCGTCCTGCATTGGGCGATCGCCTTCGCCGTTCTGTTTATGATCCCTCTGGGCTTCTGGATGCACGGCCAGGCGGAAGACGGAGTCGCCACCGAAGAGGTCTTCCGCGCTTTCCAGCTGCACAAGTCCATCGGCCTTACTGTGCTTGCGCTAAGCTTGGTGCGGCTCGGCTGGCGGCTGGCCCACGCGCCGCCGCCACTGCCTGCGCACATGCCCGAATGGGAACGCTTCGTCGCGCGCGTGTCGCACTGGGGGTTCTATGTCTTGATAATCGGCTTGCCGCTGTCGGGCTGGCTTTACGTCTCCGCCGGCTGGTCGATCCACGAGAACGAAGCGCTGCCAGTGCCGACGCGCTATTTCGGCCTCTTCACGGTGGGGCACCTGTTTGGCCTCCAGAGCGCCGGCGAAAACGTGCGCGAAGCGACGGCGGAAGCCGCGTTCACGACACACTGGCTGCTGGCTTATTCGATCATTGGCCTGGCGATCCTGCATGTGCTCGCGGTGCTCAAACACCACCTCTTCGACAAGGACGAAGTGCTGGCGCACATGGTCCCGTTCCTGCGCGCGCCGTTCGAGACCGAACCGCCGCCGAAGAACCCGGGCCGCCTAGCAGTGCTGGGCTTGGGCCTCTCGCTGACCGCCGCCGCGCTTGTGGCAGCTCTGTTTGCAGTGTTCGCGGGGGGCTCAACGTCGTCCACGCCGCAACGGCAATCGACCATGGAGATCGTCGAACGTGGCGCGCCGCCTGCACCGGCGCCGAACGGCGAAACCAACGCCATTGCGCCGGCGCCCGAAGGCGCGGCGCCCGCATGGCGCATAAATCCGGCGTCGAGCTCAATTGGGTTCACGTTCAGCATTGACGATGGCGGCGGCGCCAACCGCATCCAGGGCCGCTTCACCCGTTGGCGCGCCGACATTCGCTTCGATCCGGCCAACCTCGATCGCTCCTCCGCGCTTGTCACAATCGAAACGGCGTCGGCCACGACCGGCGTCTCCGCGCAAGACAGCGCGCTGCCCACGGCGCCCTGGTTCGACGCCTCGGCCCATCCTACGGCGACGTTCCGCGCCAGTGAATTCAGCCGCCGCGGCGACGGCTATGAAGCGCGGGGCCAACTTTCGCTCAAGGGCCGGCAGCGCAACGTCAATCTGCCATTCACGCTGATCATCGACGGCGACAGAGCGGTCATGAACGGCAGCCTTACTCTCGACCGGCGCGATTTCGGCGTCGGCGAGGACACGGATGCTGACGAAATGGTCTCGCGCGACGTCGAAGTGAGTGTGCGGGTCGAGGCCACACGCGCGCCATGAGCATCGCTCGCGCGGCGGACATCCTGCGCGCCGGCGGGCTTGTCGTTTTCCCGACCGAGACCGTTTACGGGCTGGGCGCCGACGCTGCGAACGCCCATGCCGTCGCGCGGATCTTAGCCGCCAAAGGCCGTCCGCGCTTCAATCCGCTGATCAGCCACGTGCTCGGACTCGAAGCGGCTGAACGGCACGCCGATCTCGATCATCAAGCGCGCCAGCTCGCGGAAGCGTTCTGGCCGGGGCCGCTGACAATCGTCGCTCAACGGCGGGCCGACAGCACCGTCGCGGAGCTTGCCTGCGCCGGCTTGGCCACCATCGCCCTGCGCGCGCCGGCTCATCCCATGGCGCGCGAACTGCTGGCTGCATTCGGCGGCACCATCGTCGCGCCGAGCGCCAATCGATCGGGTCACGTGAGCGCGACCACCGCTGAGCACGCGCGCTCAGACTTGGGGGAGTCCGTTGATCTTATCCTCGATGCAGGCCCAGCCACGGTTGGACTGGAATCGACCATCGTTGCGATCGACAGCGACGGCCAGGCGACATTGCTCCGGCCCGGCGCCATCAGCCGCGAAGCGATCGAAGCGATCGCCGGTCCGCTCGCCGCAGCGAGGTCCGGCGCCATTGATGCGCCCGGCATGATGGAGAGCCACTACGCGCCGCGCGCGCGTCTGTTGCTGGATGTCACGGAGCCCCCTCCCGGCGGCGCCTATCTCGCGTTCGGCGAACCCGCGCGCCCAGGCGGACTGACGCTCTCGGCCAGCGGCGATCCCACCGAAGCGGCGGCAAACCTCTATGCGCACCTGCGTGCGCTCGATGCGACGGGCGCTGACACAATTACCGTCGCGCCAATTCCTGGCGACGGGCTGGCCGAGGCAATCCGCGACCGCCTCGCCCGTGCGGCCGCGCTGCGCGACGGGCCGGCGCCAACAGACTCCTCCCCCTGAAAGGAGGAGGCTGGGAGGGGGTCCGGCGTTGCACTATGTTCTGCCCATGTCCCGCTTCTCAAGAACGCCCGAGAAGACAGCACGTGCACGAGAGTTACGTCGCGCGATGACGCCCTCAGAGGGGCGGCTATGGCTGCATCTACGTGGCGGCGCGATGGGCGTTTCGTTTCGGCGTCAACACCCAGTTGGTCCCTACTTCGCGGACTTCTGCTGCCCATCCCTCAAGATCATCATTGAATTGGACGGCGGACAGCACGCTGACCGTGCGGCCTACGACGCTGCACGATCAGCGTTTCTCGAACAACAAGGATACCTCGTTGCGCGCTTCTGGAATAACGAGGTTATCGAGGAACTAGACGGCGTCTGCGAACAGATTGTCTGGCTGATCAGGCGGCGCCAGTTCGAGCAGCGGCACATCTCCTCTGACCCCCTTCCAGCCTCCCCCTTTCAGGGGGAGGAGTAGGAACACGCGCATGCCATCCTCAGCTTCCCTTATCGAACGCGTCGTCGCGCGCCTCGGCCCCAAGGGCGTCGTCACCGACAGCGCCGACCTCGCCGCTCATCTCACTGAATGGCGTGGCACATATAGTGGCCGTACGCCCTTTGCAGCTTATCCGACCACAACAGATGAGGTGGCCGACGTCGTGCGGCTCTGCATCGAAGCGGGCGCGAAGATCACGACGCAGGGCGGCAATACCGGTCTCGTCGGCGGCCAAATCCCCGACGGCGAAGTGCTCGTCTGTCTCAAGCGCATGAACCGCATCCGCGAGATCGACGCTGATAATGATTCCCTCATCGCCGAAGCGGGCGTCGTGCTGACTGCAGTGCAGCAGGCAGCGGCCGAATCGAATCGCTTGTTCCCCTTAAGTCTCGCCAGCGAAGCCAGCGCGACGATCGGCGGCCTCATCTCGACCAATGCCGGCGGCGTGCATGTGCTGCGCTACGGCATGATGCGCGATTTGGTGTTGGGCCTCGAAGCCGTGCTGCCGGATGGGCGCGTGTTCTCGGACCTCAGCGGTCTGCGCAAGGACAATACCGGCTACGACCTGAAGCAGCTCTTCATCGGCGCCGAGGGGACGCTCGGTATCGTCACCGCCGCGACCCTCAAGCTCTTCCCGCGTCCCGCCGCGCGCGAAACGGTGCTGGTCAGCGTCCCCTCCGCCGCGCATGCGCTCGCCTTGCTACACCGCATGAAGGCGGCCACGGGCGCCGTTTCGGCGTTCGAGGTGATGAACCGGCTGAGCATGGACCTCACAATCAAGAACGTTCCCGGCGTGCGCGATGCGCTGCCCCAAGCGCGCGTGATGGCGGTCCTGATCGAGTTCGAAGCGGCGCATCGCGACGGCCTTCGCGACACGATCGAAGAGGCGCTTGCGGCGGCGATCGAGGCGGGCCAAGCCGAAACCGCACTGATCGCTGAAAATGCAAGCCAGGCAAGGGATTTTTGGGCTTTACGCGAGCTCATTTCCGCCGGTCACAAGCCCGAGGGCGCGCAAGTCAGCCACGATGTGAGTGTGCCCGTATCACGCACGCCCGACTTCCTCGCGCGCGCCAACGCGGCCATGGAAGCGCGCTACCCCGGCGCGCGCGTGGTCGCCTTCGGTCACATGGGCGACGGCAACTTTCACTACACCGTGATGCAGGCTGAAGGCGCCGGCGCAGCCTCGTTTCCCGGCGCGGCGCTGACGCAAGAGGTCTACGCCGCCGCCGCCTCGCTCGGCGGTTCGATCTCCGCTGAACATGGCATCGGCGTTGCGCGCCGGAGCGACCTCGCGCGCTTCAAGGACCCCGAATCGATGGCGCTGATGCGCACGCTCAAGCGCGCGATCGACCCCGACAACGTGATGAACCCGCGCGCATTGTTCGAGTGATGCGCGTGTCGAAACGATGCGTGCAGCGCATGCGCGATCGATGCGAATCACATGCGATGTGCTGTTGCAGAATCGACGCGCAGAATCTTTTCGCTGGCGAATGTGCTTGCACATGACATATTGAAGAAGTACTGCGGCTGCGTTGCTGTAACTACGAAGGAGCCAGGGCATGGCTAAGAAAGCAAAGAAGGCGGCCAAGAAGGTCGCGAAGAAGGGCAAGGCCAAGAAGGCCAGAAAGACCGCGAAGGCGCCGCGCAAGGCCGCGAAGAAGCGGAAGGCGAAGCGCCGGTAACGGTCGCCAACGAACAAGGACGGAAGTCCAAGAGATGCGCGGCGCGAGAGCGTCGCGCATCTTCATTTTGAGGCGTGTGCGCACGCCGAAGCGCTCAATTTTTCTGTTTTATTTTCAGAGTTCTGCGCCTAGGCGCACATAAGCGTCGTTGACCGGCCCGCAACTCGTCACGTCACGCCGCACGGTGCGTGTCACAAACGCGTCGAAGCGATAATTCTCACCCTCACGCACGACGTCGAAGCAGGACCAATAGTGGTCAGGCGGATAGTTGAAGCAGGCCTGACCATCCGGTCGGATCTCAAGCCTGCCTTCTCGCCGTTCGCCGGCGCGTTGATAGATCGTGCGGCCCGACGGCTCGATGCATTCGCGCCAATCGTCGCCGAACGATTCGTTCACGCCCGCCAGTTCGACCCCGAACAGCTCCGCACGCGCCTCATCGGCGGTCAAGCGCACCGTCTGCGCCGCCGCAATCCCCGCCGTTGCAGCCGCGAACAGGACAATCAGACACATGCCGCGCCGCATCGACGCCTCCTGGCTAACGTGCACCATGCGTCCAGGAGGATGGCATGAGCGAGGCGAGTGATCGAAGGCCGGTCGCGGCGGCGGGCGTCGTCTGCCTGCGCGGCGGCGAGGTGCTGTTGATCCGGCGTGGCGCGCCGCCGTTCGAGGGCGAATGGTCGCTCCCCGGCGGCCGCATCGAGTGGGGCGAACGGGCGGTGGACGCCGCGCTGCGCGAGCTGAAGGAAGAAACCGGCTGCGATGCGGCGCCGATCGGGCTGATCGACGTCGTCGATGGGCTGATCGACGATCGCCACTATGTCTTGATCGACTACGCCGCACGCTGGCTGGCCGGCGAGCCGAAAGCCGGCGACGACGCGCGCGACGCGCGCTTCTTCACACCGGCGGAATTAACCAGGCTCAGCCTGTGGAGCGAGACGCGGCGCATCATCGAAGCGGCGCGTTCAATGGTCTGACGGGAACCTTTGACGCGCTGGCGCGCTCTCCGCTACGTGCGGTTCGCCCCGATGGCGCGCGCCCGCGCAGGTCACCGCAATCTTCCCTACATTGGGACGAGGAGAGGTTGGAAATGGCCAAGGACCGAACGAGCCGCGCCGCCGAGCTTGCCGAGGAGGCGCGTGAGCGCGCCGAGGAGGCGTATGAAGCCGCCCATGCCGCCATCGAAGACGGGCTCGACGAAGCGCATCGCTATTTGAAGCGCCAATGGCGCGAACGCCCGGTGGCGGTCGCGGCGACCGCGCTTGGCGTGGGGCTGATGATCGGTCTGCTGCTGGGGAGCCGGCGCTGATGTTCGACCGCGCCATGGCCGCCGTCGTCGCCACAGCCGCGGCATCCGCCGCGGTGGGGATGGTTGTGTTCGCGCTGGGCTTTGCGCTCTATGCGCTGCTTGAGCCCGCCGTCGGCCCTGCCGCCGCCGCTGCGTTTGTCGCGCTCGCCGCCGCCTTGGCCGTCGCCATCTTTGCGCTTGTCGCCGCACTGCGCGCGCGCAAGCGCGAGCGCGAAGCCGCCATCGCTCAGGCGGAGCTGATGGACGAGTTGCCGATGGGTCTCGGCCACATTGCCCGCGAACGTCCAATTATCACGCTCGCCGTCACCGCGCTCGGCGGCCTCCTCGCGGCGCGGCATCCGGCCCTCGTGCGCGATCTCCTCGCCATCGTGGCGCGCTTCGGGCGCCGCTGACGCCAACGCAATCCAGGCGACACGCTCCAGCGCCTTTACAGCATCGCCCGAGGCGGCGAAGCTTCGCCGCACACGTGGGAGACATCCATGAGGCTCATCGCCGCCGCTATCGCGGCGCTTGTCGTCACCGGCGCAGCCGAGGCGCGCACCTGGCGTATCCGACCGGGCGCCGACGCCGAACAGCAATTGCAGCGGGCGCTGATCGAGGCGCAGCCCGGCGACACGGTTCAACTCGCGCGTGGCCGCTTCGAACTGACCAGCGGCCTGTCGCTCGACGTCGACCGCGTCACCATCCGCGGCCACAGCGCCAGCGACACCTTGCTCTCCTTCAACGGCCAGCGTCGCGGCGCGGAAGGGCTGCTCATAACCTCCGACGAGGTCACGCTCCGCGACTTCTCTGTGGAGAACACCCGCGGCGACGCCATCAAGGCGCGCGACTGCAACGGCATCACCATCCGCGGCGTACGCGTGGAATGGACGCGCGGGCCCAATTCCGAGAACGGCGCCTACGGCCTCTATCCGGTCAATTGCGACAACGTCCTGATCGAACGCTCGGTCGTCCGCGGCGCCTCGGACGCCGGCATCTATGTCGGCCAGTCGCGCAACATCATCGTGCGCGAGAACTTGGCCGAATGGAACGTCGCCGGCATCGAGATCGAGAACAGCACCAACGCCGACGTCTTCAACAATGTCGCCACGCGCAATACCGGCGGCATCTTGGTGTTCGACCTGCCCGGCCTGCCGCAGCAAGGGGGCCATTCGATCCGGGTGTTCGAGAACCGCATCGTCGACAACAACACCCCCAACTTCGCGCCAGCCGGCAACATCGTCGCCAGCGTGCCCACCGGCACCGGCGTCCTCATCATGGCCAACCGCAACGTGCACGTGTTCGAGAACGAGATCGCCGACAACGGCACGGTCAACGTGCTAATCACCGCCTATCGCCAGAGCTTCCAGGACGCCAACTACAACCCGCTCGCGCGCGATATCGTCATCCGCGACAACAGCTTCGGCAATACGGGCTATGCGCCCGCCGGCGATCTCGCGGCGCTCGAGCAACTGGGCGCGCCGATCCCGGACGTACTGTGGGACGGGGCGATGATGTATTCGGTGGGCGGTGCACCGCGCACCGAACCGGTGCGTATCGTCGTCGTCAACAACCGCTCGACCCGTACCGGCGTCGGCAGCTTCTTGTCGCTCGGGCTGCCTGTCGCCGGCTCGCCGGTGAGCGAGGCCGCGCCCGATCCCACGCCGCCGCCGCTGGTGGCGATCGCCGAGCCGGAACGGGTGAGGATCAGGGATTGAGCGAGCCGGCACATGCAGGCCGTGACTTCGGACCGCCGGCATCTTGCCGGCACACACTGGTTGCCGGCTAGAAGCCGGCGGTCCACAAGGTTGCTCACTTCATGCGCGTTGCGCCCATCCTCATTGCCTGCATGGCGCTCATCACTAGCGCCACCGCGCAGGCGCCTGCCACGGTGAACCACACCGCCATCGCGACGGAGCGACCGCCAGAGCTTCTCTCCGCGTATCGCTTCTTCCGCGACGCTGGCGCGCGAGAGCCGAACGAACGCGTCACGCCCTACGACCTCAACACCGCGCTCTATTCCGACGGCGCGCTCAAGTTCCGCTACATCTACATCCCGCCCGGCGCGCAGGCGCAGTATCGCGACGAAGGCGTGTTCGAGTTTCCCGTTGGCACAGTGCTGATCAAGACGTTCGCCTTCGCCGCGGACATGCGCCGGCCAACCGAAGACGTGCGGTTTCTCGAAACGCGCCTCCTGATCCGCCGCCCCGACCGCTGGATCGCCCTGCCCTATGTCTGGAACGAAGCGCAGACCGAAGCGCGGCTTTCACCAATCGGGGCGACAGTACCGGTGAGCTTCACCGACGAACAGGGCCAAGCCATTGCGCTCGACTGGGCCGCGCCCAACCGCAATCAGTGCAAAGGCTGCCATGACGTCGCGGGTGAGATTCAAGCGGTCGGGCCGAGCGCACGCAATCTCAATCTGATCCACGTGATGACGGGCCCCGGCAGAACGCAGGTTGAGGACATGCTGGTTCATCAGCTCGACGATTGGGTCGAACTGGACATCCTCGATCGAGCGCCGAGCGCTGCGCCAAACGTTCCCAACGCCTAAGATCCCGCCAGTGGCACGCCTGAGCAGCGCGCCCGCGCCTATCTCGATGTGAACTGCGCACACTGTCACAATCCACAAGGACCCGCGCATACGTCGGGCCTCGATCTGCGCTGGTCGCAGACCGATCCGGCGCAATGGGGCGTGCTGAAGCGCCCTGTCGCTGCAGGCCGCGGCTCCGTCGGCTTTGCGTTCGACATCGAGCCTGGGCATCCGGAGCGCTCCATCCTGCTCTATCGCATGCGCTCCACCGATCCCAGCGTGATGATGCCGGAGTTGGGCCGCCAACTTGTCGATGAACGCGCGGCGGCGTTGATCGAGCAATGGATCGCGGGGATGGATGAGAACGGGCGCAGTCGCGATTAGCGCAGCCAGCTTCCGTCGACCATGCCAACGCCAATCGCCGCATGAAACGCGAGCGCCATCAGCACCAGCGAGCCGACGATGAAGATCGAGAAGCGGACGATGATGATGTTCACCGTCGCCTGCACCAGCGAGTGGATGACGCGGATGACGACATAGAGCCATGCCAAGCCGATATTGACATCGTTGGCCTGATCGAGGAACTGCAACGCAAAGCAGAGCGCGTAGAACAGCGTCGGCTGCTCCATCAGATGGTTGTAATTATTGGCGACGTTGGCGACTGGCAGCGCCTCCATTTGCGCCTTGGTGGTTTGGCCTGGCCTGAGTTTGGCCTTCGCCATCGCCGGGATGCGTGTGGCGTAGAGCCAGATCAGCATCACCAGCGACCAGATCACCAGCGCAACGACCGGCGCGATCATTCCGTGTTCGTACATGAAGTCCTCCCCGCGCGCCGATCATCGGCCCGGTTCCGCATTGCCGCAACCCTCCCCTTACGAGAGCGGGGTTGGCGAAGCGTGGGACGCCACCTAGGTTCCGTCGGCTTCGACGAGGGGACACATGAGTCAGCAAGAGCAAGCGCGACACCACACGAATTTCCTTGAGGCGTTGGTCGAATGGATCATCTACACTAGCCGCTGGCTGATGGCGCCGGTCTATCTCGGCCTCATCGCCGCGCTCGGCATTCTCATCGTCACCTTCTTCCGTGAACTCTATCTGCAGGCGCCGCTGGTGCTGCAGATGAACGAGGCCGACATCATCCTCTTGGTGCTGACGCTGGTCGATCTCTCGCTCGCCGGCAATCTGGTGCTGATCATCCTCTTTTCGGGCTACGAGAACTTCGTTTCCAAGATGGAGATGGCGCACAAGGACCGCGACCGGCCGGAATGGATGGGCACGATCGATTTCAGCGGCCTCAAGATCAAGCTCATTGCCTCGATCGTCGCCATCAGCGGCATCCATTTGCTCAAGATCTTCATGAACCTAGCCAACTACACCGAACCACAATTGCGCTGGTATGTGATCATCCACTTGACCTTCATCTTCTCCGGCGTCTGCGTCGCGGCGATGGATTGGCTGGAGGAAAAGGCCCACGAGGTTCACGCGCGTCAAGCGGACAAGATTGGGAATTGAGGATTGGGTCGCTTCGCAGCATGCGCGTGGCGTTTCCGTGGTCGCGGGGATAGGTTCG
>JBQTJK010000016.1:0-10832 GCA_052387215.1 Caulobacteraceae bacterium | reverse complement strand
GGACAATTCCGAATTCGTGCGGCGCGAAATGCAGCGCCTGCTTTGGATTGTGCGGACGGCCGAGCGGCTGCCGTGGAGCGAGGTCAGGACCGCCACGTGGGAGAAGCTGTTCGCCGATCTCGCACCGTCTGTGCCGGAAGGCGCCGAGCTGCTTGACGCCTTTCGCGCGGAACTCGCGCGGCTGCGTCAGCAAACTTAGCCTCCCAACTCCTGCATGCCGGCGAGACGCCGGCGCTCCATAAAGCGCGCCGTTGGCGCGCGGGCGGACGGGGACGTCCGCGGTCCTACGTGGAAGCGTGGCGTACTTGATCACACACCCTCTCCCCCTCTCGGGGGAGAGGGTGCACGTCCCTGTTTGCATCGACGCTGGTTCAATCCATCAGCCGCTGCATCAGGTAGGTGTATTCCAGCGCGCGGCGGCGCCCCATCCGTCACGCGCGAGCATTCTGTAACGCCCCACCCCTTAATCCCCTCCCCGCAGGCGGGGAGGGGAGATCGCCGTCCCGTGGGGGCGAGCATGGCGCGGGGGCGGGAAACCGCTTACATTTGACGCGATGCGCTATTTCAAGATGAACGGGGCCGGCAATGACTTCGTCATCATTGACGCGCGGTCGCGCGGATCGCTGCCGCTGTCACAGGCGCAAGCGCAAGCGATCGCCGACCGCAACACCGGCTTGGGCTGCGATCAGGTGATCGCGGTCGAGCGCTCGATCCGTGGCGACGCGTACATGCGCATCTGGAACGCCAATGGCGGCGAGGTCGATGCGTGCGGCAACGCCACGCGCTGTGTGGCGTGGCTGCTGATGGAGGAAGGCGGCGCCGTCTCACGCCGGATCGAAACGTCGGCGGGCATGCTCTACGCCGAGCGGCGCGGCGAAAAACTGATCACCGTCGACATGGGTTCGCCACTCTTGCGTTGGGAGGAAATTCCGCTCGCGCGCGCGATGGACACGATCGAGCTCGATTACGCGGCCGGCGGTTTCGATGCGCCGGGCGCGGTCAACATGGGCAACCCGCACGTCATCTTCTTCGTCAATGACGTGCGCACCGTGCCGATCGAAAACCTCGGCCCGAAAATCGAGCACGATCCGCTGTTCCCGCAGCGCGTGAACGCCAGCTTCGCCGAGGTGCGCTCGCCGCAGCAGATCAGGCTGAGGACCTGGGAGCGCGGCACTGGGTTGACCAAGGCCTGCGGAACCGGGGCTTGCGCGGCGGTGGTCGCCGCCCACCGGCAAGGGCGTACTGGCCGGACTGTGGAGGTCCTCGCCGACGGCGGTTCACTTGAGATTGAGTGGCGCGCCGGCGACGACCGGGTTCTTATGACCGGGCCGATCGAACTGGAAACCACGGGGGAATTGCCCGTCGCATGAGGAAAGCCGCCGTCTGCCTCCTGTTCGTCGCGGCTTGCGCGACGACGCCGTCGGACCGGCCGCCTGCCGAGCAATTGCGCGGCTGCTGGATCAATCGGGACGTGGGCGTGACGACGATGCGCTGGCTGCCGGACCGGGCGCGGCCGGACGTGCTGGCGGGATCGCGCCTGGTCTATCGCCCGACCGGTTCGCCCGTGGCGACGCGATTCACGCTGGAGCCGAGCGAGCAGGGATCGTCGCTTTGTGAGCTGGATGCAGCTGGCGCGGCGACGAAGTGTTGGATCGTGGCGCGTGGCGAAGACGGTTCGCTCGAAGGCGGGCGGGTGTTCATAGATACGCACGGCGACCGGCTGCGCATTTCCCTGATCGGCGATGGGCCGGAGCGCACGATCTTCCAGGGCCGCCGGGACGGCTGCGATTGATCTTGTCCCCCGTCCGCGCCATGTTCGGCGCCGCCAGAATGGGGGCTCGATATGGCCGATAATCAACCGCTGAATGCGACTTTCTTCGCCTTCAAAAAGCGCGAGCGCGGCGGCGTGCTTCTCGGCGCGACTATCGCTTATGTGGCGATCTCAATCGTCCTTGGCGGTTTGTTCGTCTGGCTCAATTGGCAAGCCGTGGTCGACTATTTCAACTGGACCATGAGCATGAGCCGCGACGCGGCGAAGGTTGATCCGAACGATCCATTCGCCGGCAAGATGCCGCCACAAAGTGTGATGTCACTCGGCGCCTGGTATTTTCTCTTTCTGATCGTCTTCTACCTGTTGCTGGCGGCATACGAGGCGGCGTGCCTCAGGTGGATGATCCGCGGCGAGACCAAGGGCTTGTTCGGCCTCGCGCTAGATGGCGACACATGGCGCGTCTACTTCACGTATTGGATCTGGTTCTTCCTGCTGATGGCCGTCTACGTCGTGGCGGGGATTGTCGCCGTTGGCACGATTGCTGGCGCAGCTATCGGCGCGCAGGGAAATCCGGAGTCTCTGGGCGCCATGGGTCCCGTCGTCTTGCTTCTCGTGCTCGCGATCATGATCGCGCTCATCTATTTCGGCGTGCGCTTTGCGCCGGCGGCCGCGACCTCGGTGGCCAAACGCCGTTTCGCGTTCTTTGATGCATGGGCGGTGACCAAGGGCCGCTTCTGGGCGCTGCTCGGCTCGTTCGTGCTGCTGTGGCTGATGTATTTTGTCGGCGTCGTCATCCTGTCCTTCGTCGCCACTTTTGCAATGGGCGCGGGGATGATGGGGCAGATCCAAACCGGCGCCGAACCCGCCACGCCTGAGGAAGCGCTAGCGATGTTCGCGTCGCCCAGCGTCTGGATCCCGCTCGCGATCTGCTACGGACTGATGATCATCGGCGCCTTCGTGTTCTACGTGGCCCTGTTCGGCGTGAACGCGCGCGCCGCGCAGGCGGCGCTTGAAGAGGGCAAGATCACGGCGTCGGCGGCATCGTGAGCGATCAGCCGCCGCTCGAGGCGACGCTCCACGCGTTCAAGAAGCGCAACCGCCGCTTCGTACTAACGGGCGCGGCGATTGCGTACTACGTTCTGGTGTTGCTTGTGGGCGCTGCGTTCCTTGCCCTGACGTGGGGCCAGTGGCGCCAAGTGATCGCTTGGTACATGGGCATCTTGGGTTCGATTTCATCTGGCGGCGAACCTGGTCCGCCGCCGCAGCAAGTCATTCTTTCACTAGCGCCGTACTATCTCGCCGGAATCCCGATCGGCCTCCTGCTGTTCGCGGCGTTCGAAGCGGCGTGCTTGCGTTGGCTGGTGCGCGGCGAGGCTGGCGGCGGCCTGTTCGGCCTCAGGCTGGACGCGGATACATGGCGCGTGTTCGGCGTCTATTGGTTGTGGATCGCCTACTTCCTCTGCGTCGTCATCGCGATCGCTGTGTTCTACGGCCTTCTCGCAGCGTTCGGCGCGCTTGGCGGCGCGGCGCGGTTCATCGCGATCCTGATCGGCGCGTTGGCGCCCATCGGCATCGTGGCCCTGTTGATCTGGGGCGGCGTGCTGTTTGCGCCCGCGGCCGCAACTTCGATCGGGCGGCGGAAGTTGACGTTTCTGTCGGCGCGGCGGGTTTCGGCGCCGCGTTACTGGCCGCTGCTGACGTCGTTCTTCCTCGTGATCGTCGGCTATCTGATCGCCTCAACGATCGTGTCCACGATCCTGCAGATCCCGATCAATGCCGCCATGGCGCCGGTGATGCAGGCGATGTTGTCCGGCGGCGACGGCGCCGAGGCGTTGCGGCTGATGCAGGACGTGCTGCTGACGCCGCTGATGGTGACGCTGCTTGTCGTCAGCGTTCTCATCAGCTTCGTGCTGGCGACTGTATATTACATCGCCCTGTTCGGCGTGAATGCCCGCGCCTTCGAGGCGGCGGCGCAAGCGGGCGATGTGACACCGTCGGCGTGACTAGAACCAGGGGCGCGGTATGCCGGAAGCACCGGCGCGATCGCTAGCCCGTCGCGCTTTTCTTGCCGTTGCGTTTCGTCGCTTTCGGCGCCGGGGCTTCGGCGGCGGCGGCCTTTTGCTTGGGCGCTTGCGCTTTGCGGCGTTCGCCGTGTCGTCTAAGCGCTTCCGCCAGATAGCGGCCGGTGTGGCTGGCTTTGACCTTCGCCACCTCATCGGGCGTGCCGGCGGCGACGATACGGCCGCCCCCGTCGCCGCCTTCAGGGCCAAGATCGATCACCCAATCGGCGGTCTTGATAACGTCGAGATTGTGCTCGATCACCAGCACACTGTTGCCGTTGTCGACCAGTTCGTGCAGCACTTCCAGGAGCTTGCGTACGTCCTCGAAGTGGAGGCCGGTGGTTGGTTCGTCGAGAATGTAGAGCGTGCGGCCGGTGGCGCGCTTTGACAACTCCTTCGAGAGCTTCACCCGCTGCGCTTCGCCGCCCGACAGCGTGGTTGCCTGCTGGCCGATGTGCACGTAGCCAAGGCCGACGCGCTTCAACGTTTCGAGTTTGTCGCGAATGCTCGGCACGGCGTTGAAGAGGTTCGCGCCTTCCTCGACCGTCATGTCGAGCACGTCGGAGATCGACTTGCCCTTGTAGAGGATTTCCAGCGTCTCGCGATTGTAGCGTTTGCCCTTGCAGGTGTCGCACGTGACGTAGACGTCCGGCAGGAAGTGCATCTCGATCTTGATGACGCCGTCGCCCTGGCATGCTTCGCAACGGCCGCCTTTGACGTTGAACGAGAAACGGCCCGGACCGTACCCGCGCGCTTTGGATTCCGGCAGTCCGGCGAACCAATCGCGGATCGGCGTAAAGGCGCCGGTGTAGGTGGCCGGATTCGAGCGCGGCGTGCGGCCAATCGGCGACTGGTCGATGTCGATGATCTTGTCGATGTGTTCCAGGCCCTCGATCGTATCGTGCTCGGCCGGCACATCGCCGGCGCCGTGCCATTGCCTCGCGACCGCTTTGTAGAGCGTCTCGACCACGAGCGTTGATTTGCCGCCACCGCTGACGCCGGTGACGCCGGTGAACGTGCCGAGCGGAATGTCGACATCGATGTTCTGTAGATTGTTGCCGCGTGCGCCTTTGACGGTGATGACGCGCGTTTTGTTGACCCAGCGGCGCTTCTCGGGGATCGCGATCTGGCGCGCGCCGGTGAGATAGGCGCCGGTCACCGAGTCCTTGCTCCTCTGAATCTCAGCGGGCGTGCCTTGCGCGATGATGGCGCCGCCGTGAATGCCGGCCGCCGGTCCCATGTCGATGATGTGATCGGCCGTGAGGATGGCTTCTTCGTCGTGCTCAACCACGAGCACGGAATTACCGAGATCGCGTAGACGCATCAGCGTTTCTAGCAACCGCGTGTTGTCGCGCTGGTGCAGGCCGATGCTGGGCTCGTCGAGAACGTACAGCACGCCAGTGAGACCGGAGCCGATCTGTGAGGCTAGACGGATGCGCTGGCTTTCGCCGCCGGAGAGGGTGCCCGAGGAGCGGCCGAGCGAGAGATATTCGAGACCGACATCGACCAGGAAGCGCAAGCGGTCGTTGATCTCCTTCAGGACGCGGACGGCGATTTCCTGCTGCTTCGGCGTCAGCTGCTCATTGAGGTTGCCGAACCAATCGCGGGCGGCGCGGATCGAGAGCGTCGAGGCGGTGGCGATGTCGGTCATGGCGACCTTGACGGCCAGAGCTTCCGGTTTCAGGCGCTTGCCTTCGCAGGTCGGGCAGGGCGCTTCGCTCTGATAACGCTCCAGCTCTTCGCGCACCCAGGCGCTGTCGGTTTCCTTCCAACGGCGCTCCAAGTTCGGCAGCACGCCTTCGAAATTCTTCGTCGTCTCGTAGCGGCGCACGCCGTCGTCGTAGACGAACTTGATCGGGTCCTTCGTGCCGTAAAGGATCGCGTTCTTGAGATCCTTCGGCAGCTCTTTCCACGGCGCCGTGATCTTCGCCTTGAAGTGCTTCGCCAGCGCTTCCAACGTTTGCGCGTAAAGGGGCGAGGGGCCTTTGGCCCACGGCGCCACCGCGCCTTCTTTCAGGGTCTTGTCGTGATCGGGCACCACGAGTTCTGCGTCGAACTTGAGCTGGACGCCGAGGCCATCGCACGCGGGGCACGCGCCGGCTGGGTTGTTGAACGAGAATAGGCGCGGCTCGATTTCCGGGATGGTGAAGCCGGAGACGGGGCAGGCGAATTTTTGGCTGAAGATCAGGCGTTCGGCGGCGCCCGCCTTGTTCTTCAGCGTTGCTTTGCCAGTCGCGGCCGCTTCGCTCTTTGCGTCCGCGAATTCAGCGAAGGCGATGCCGTCGGCAAGCTTCAACGCTTGTTCGAGCGAATCCGCGAGGCGCGTCTCGATGCCCGGCTTCACCGCGATGCGGTCGATGACGACATCGATATCGTGTTTGAACTTCTTGTCGAGCGTCGGCGGCTCGGAGAGTTCGTAATACTCGCCGTCGATCTTGGCGCGCTGATAGCCCTTCTTCAGCAGCTCCGCCATTTCCTTTCTGTATTCGCCTTTGCGGTCGCGTGCGATCGGCGCCAGCAAGTAAAGACGCGTGCCTTCCGGCAGCGCCATGATGCGGTCGACCATTTCGCTGACTTGCATCGCCGCGATCGGTTGGCCGGTGGCGGGCGAATACGGAATACCGACGCGCGCCCACAGGAGGCGCATGTAATCGTAGATTTCGGTGACCGTGCCGACCGTGGAGCGCGGATTACGCGAGGTGGTCTTTTGCTCGATCGAAATCGCGGGCGAGAGGCCCTCGATGGAATCGACATCCGGCTTCTGCATCAGCTCCAGAAACTGACGCGCGTAGGCCGAGAGCGATTCGACGTAGCGGCGCTGGCCCTCGGCGTAAATGGTGTCGAAGGCGAGCGAGGACTTGCCGCTGCCCGAAAGCCCAGTGATCACCACGAGCTCGTTGCGCGGGATGTCGACGTTCACGCCCTTCAAGTTGTGCTCGCGGGCGCCGCGGATGCGGATATGGGTGAGGCCGTCCTTCATTGCGCGACCTCGTAACCTCGCCGCGCGGGCGTGTCTTCGATCGCGTTCATCGGCGAGCCGTGGCCGAGGAACAGGGCGGGCGCTCTGGTGGTCATCGGGTCTTTCTTCGGAGACCGCCAGGGCCGCCGGCGGACACCATATTTAGTAGCCGGAGTCGGCCGGACATCAAGAACAAAGAACGAACGATATCGGACTGCTGTCAGTTGAAGGCAAGGCCGGCTTGGGTCGTTTCGGGCTCGCCCGCCTCGCCTCACCGGTTCGATGAGTTAATGACCCTTTACCAATTGGGCGAGTCGCGGTATAGAACATAGCGAGAACATTTGTCCGGGAAGCCGGCGGATGCCTCAACCATCGAGTACAGCGCAAGAAACAGGAGGTCGGCGATGGCTGGCAGCGTCAACAAGGTGATTTTGATCGGTAATCTGGGCAAAGACCCCGAAGTGCGGAAGCTTCCTTCCGGCGATCCGGTGGTGAACCTGCGCATCGCCACGTCCGAGACCTGGCGCGATAAGCAATCGGGCGAGCGCAAGGAGCGCACCGAATGGCACAACGTGGCCATCTTCAACGAACAGTTGGCCAAGGTGGCCGAGCAATATCTGAGGAAGGGCTCGAAGGTTTACATCGAAGGCCAGCTGCAAACGCGCAAATGGCAGGACGCCTCCGGCGCCGACAAGTACACGACTGAAGTCGTGCTGCAGCGCTATCGCGGCGAACTCACCATGCTCGACGGCAAGAGCGAAGGCGGCGGTCCGCGCTCATATGACGATGACGGCGGCTTCACGTCAAAAGCCGGCGGCAAGCGCTCAAGCTCCGGTCCTAGTGAAAGCTTCAGCCAGGATTTGGACGACGAGATTCCGTTCTAAGCATCAGCGCAGCACATCCACGCTCGCGAGCGTGCCGTCGCCGCTTGGGCGCTCTGCGCCGCCCAGCATGTAGAGCGCGCCGCCTGCGTTGATCATGCCGTAGCCGTGGCGAGGCGTGGGCAAGGTCTCGAAGCGCGACCAGGCGCCGGCGCGGTCGAGCCTGTAAAGTGCGTCGCCGACGGAGCCCGGTTCGAAAATCTCGCCGCCGCCGGCGATGATGTCGCCGTTGAGTTCAGCCGCGGCCAAGCCGCCGCGTGGCTCAGGAAAGGGCGCCCCTTCGCTCCAATGGCCGGTGCGAGGATCGTAGGTGTGGTGGGCGCCGGTTTGGCCGCTGGCCACGGTGCGGCCGGAGATGATGTGGAGGACGCCGTCGCGCACGGCGCCGGCGGCGGAATTGCGCGGTATGGGCACGGGCTCAGCGCGATCCCATTGTGCTGCGCCAGCCGCGAGCACGAAGTGATCGCCGATATCGGCCTGGTGATCCCATTCGCTGTTGTCGGCACCGGCCGGCGACCGGCCGCTGATGAGATGAATGCGGCCATTGAGGACTAGCGGCACGCCTTCGGCGATCGGTTTGGGCAGAGGCGGAGCTTCGATCCAGCGGTCGCCTTCAAGCTTCAACACGCGCGGCGTGCAAATCCAGCGGCGGCGGTTGTCGCCACCGAGATAACCGCCGACGGCGTAGAGTTCGTGGTTAAGCGACGCCAGGTGGACGTGATGCGACGGCTCCGGCAAGGACGGGCCCTCGCTCCATGCATTGCGCGCGACATCGAGCGCGATCACGCGCCGCGTGGCGCCGAGCGCGGTCCACGGGGCGAAACCGCCGGCAATCCATATCGCGCCGCGATGCAATGCCGGATAGATCTCCTGCACGGCGTAAGGCGCGTCCGGGCCGTTGCGCCAGCGGCTTGGCGCCTGCACGTCCGGCGTGGACGCGTTGCATCCCGTCGCCGATGCGGCTGCCGAGAACGCGAACGTGCGCCGTGTGAGCATTCCGGAAGCCTAACCTTCGGCGCGCCCACTGTCGCGCTCGTTGGTCGTGTCGAAGCGGCGCTTGCGCGCGGCAGCGCGCGCGCGTAGCGCTCGCGCGTGAACCCGCCTTCGCGCGCCTTCGCGCCCTTAGACCTCCTACAGCTCTTGTCGATCGCTCTAATCTGGGGTGTGAACAACATCCTGGCCAAGATCGCTGTGGATGCCCTGCCGGCGATGATGATGGCCGCACTGCGGTTCATAATCGTGCTGGCGGTGCTAGCGATCTGGCTCAAGCCGCCGCCGAAGGGGCAGCTACCCCTCTTCTTTGCGATGCTCGCGTTCATCGGGCCGGTGCATTTCGCCATCCAGTCGATCGGGCTCAAGCTTGCGACCGATCTGCCGCCCATGATCGTGGCGATGCAGCTCTGGGCGCCGGCATCGGTTGTGTTCGCCGCGTTGCTGCTGAAGGAGCATGTCAGCCGCATGCGCTGGACGGGTGTCGCCATCGCGTTCCTCGGCGCAGCGTCGATGAATTTCGACCCCGCTGTGCTGGCGCAAGGTTGGCCGCTGTTCCTCGTGGCGCTGGCAGCCGCGTGCTACGGGCTGGCCACCGTCATGGTGCGCAAACTGGGCGGCGGGCTCGATCCGTGGGCGACGCAAGCGTGGATCGCGCTGGCCGCTGCGCCGAGCCTCACGCTCGGCTCGCTTGCGTTCGAGCGCGGGCACGTCGAAGCCGCTCAGGCGGCGCACTGGAGCATCTGGGTCTTCATCGCCTTCGGCGCGCTTGTGTCGTCGATTGTCGCCAATGCGTTCATGTTCAAGCTGCTGCAGAAATACGAAGTCTCGCGCACGACGCCGTTCCTGCTGCTGACCCCGGTGATCTCGTTTGCGCTCGCCGTTCTGATCCTGCACGACCGCATCACGGTGCAGATCCTGGCCGGCGCGGCCGCGACGCTCGCCGGTGTTGCGCTCGTGGCCTTGGCGGAGCGGCGGTTCAAGGCAGTGGCGTGAGCGCGGCGCAGGCGATGCGTGCGCCAGCGTTGCCTATAGGCTGATCGCGGTGGTTGTCCGCGGCTTCGTGTACCAACAGGGCGGCGCCGTCGCTGTCGAGCAACGGGAGGCGGTTGCCGACGCGGGCGGTGTGCATCGTGACGTAGGGCGAGAAGACCTCGGCCCCGTGCGGAGCCTCCGGCGAGGCGAAGATATTGGGGAGATCGCCCGCCTCCGGACCACGCCGGTTGAGCAGGCCATGCTGCACCCGGCGATTCAGGGTGAGGTGGCCGCCTGACGCCTGGAAGCCCGCCGCGAAGTCGCTGCAGTCGCCGCGCTCGTGCAAATGCAGGCCGTGCCAGCCAGCCGCCAGGCGACGCGGAGAAAACTCCAAGCGAATCAAGACGCCCGTCGGCGCTTCAGTGAATGTGGCTTGGCCGACCGCCCGGCCGTCGCTACCGACGATCCAGACCGTTCGAGGTCGGAGGCTCTGCGCCAAATCCACGCTGTCGGGCGTGCTTTCGCAGGCGGTAGCCAGGGCTGCAAAGATCATGGCGGCGAGAAGGCGCATGGCACTGTCCTTGGTTTGCGACTGAGCTGTCACAATGTTAGTTTCCGACGGAATCGAGGCTAGGTTTTCTAGCCTTTTCCGCTTCCCAGAAACGCTCGTTCCGAGCCCCTAGAGATTAGACCGGGTGCCGTGTCAGACACGTCCGATCCCGCCCAGAACGGCGGACCTACACTTCCGAAAGGCGTCTCGCTCATCAGCGTCGAAGACGAGCTGAAGCGTTCGTACCTCGATTACGCGATGAGCGTAATCGTCTCGCGCGCGCTGCCTGACGCGCGCGACGGTTTGAAACCCGTGCACCGGCGCATCTTGTTCGGCATGGATGAAGCCGGCAACACGCACGACAAGGGCTATCGCAAGAGCGCCAACACCGTCGGCGAAGTGATGGGCCGCTACCACCCGCACGGCGACCAGGCGATCTATCTCTCACTCGTCCGCATGGCTCAGGACTTCGCCATGAGCCTGCCGCTGATCGACGGGCAGGGAAATTTCGGCTCGATTGACGGCGATATGCCGGCGGCGATGCGCTACACCGAAAGCCGCTTGGCCAAAGCGGCGCGCGCGCTGCTGGACGACATCGACGAAGACACCGTCGATTTTGTGCCGAATTATGAGGGCACGCGCCAGG
>JBQTJK010000015.1:0-21878 GCA_052387215.1 Caulobacteraceae bacterium | reverse complement strand
CGCTCAGGATCCCAATCGTCCCGAGGCGGAGCGCGAGTATCTGCGGCGTTTGCTCGATCGGTTTGGGGATAGTTGAGTTGAAATTGCCTATCGGGCGCGTCAATTCACGTGCCGATCTGTGAGAGGCCTTGCATGCGCGCTTTTCTGTTCACAACCGCAGTTGTCGCCCTGCTTGCGGCGTGCTCACCGCCGGCTTCGCAGCAGGAGCGGCCGGAGACACCGCCAGGACCCGCCATTGTTGCTTGCAACGACGTGGCGCCCGATATGGCGCGCCAAGTGAGTGTCGAGGACGCCATCGCGGCGGCCGTGACGGCGCCGGATCGGCGCGGCGGTTCGATCACGCCAGGCACTTATGATCTCGTGCGCGCCACGCGCATTGGCGCGGCGACCGGCTGGAGCGGCACACGCGCGGTGGCGCTGGCGGTGACGGAAGATCCAGCGGGCGCGGTGACGTTCAATTGGGCGGGCGCTGCGCCCGGCGGCGAAACCGATCGCTGGACGGCGAGCTTCACCGATGCGCCGCAGCCGCGCATCATCTATATGTGCGGACGCTCTGGCGAAGTCGCGGCCGAGTTTGCCGCGCAAACCAATGCGCTGCAGCTGCGGTTGCCTGACGGCGCGAACGGGCAGCTGTCGATGGAATTCCAGCGGCGCACCTAGAGCTGCTCACCAGCCAGCGCCCGCCTGACGCTAATCAAGCGCCGCGATGTAAGGCAGACCGCGGTAGCGGCCTTTGTCGTCCATGCCGTAGCCGACCAGGAAGTCCGCCGGCCCGTCCCAACCGACGGCGTCGATCGGCTCGTTCAGCGCCTGCGGCTTGCGCACGAAGGCGCAGGCGAGCGTCTGCGTCGCGCCTTTCGCCATGAGGTGTGCGCGCGCATAGGCGATGGTGCGGCCACTGTCGAAGACGTCGTCGACGATCAGCACGCCCCGCCCTTCCACGGAGCGCGAGATATCCGCGCGCACGACTACCTTGCCGCTGCTCTCGCGGTCATCGCGATAGCTTTCAAGCCAGAGTGAATCGTAGATCGGATGGCGCCCGCGCGTCGCGAGCGCGCGCATCAAGTCCGCCGCGAATGGCACCGCGCCTTGCAGCAAAGCGACCACACTCCAGGTGTCGTCGACTTGCGCTGAAAAGCGATCAGCCAGCGCATCGATGCGCTGGCTGATGTCTTGAGCAGTGAGAAGGATGCGCACTAATGTCCCAGACTTGAAATTCGACCTGTGCTCTGCATCATGTGATTAGTCGAATTTCAAGTCCCAGGGACATTAGGGTCATAGAGTCAGAATGCGGCGGATTTGAAATTCGCTCAAAGCTCTCCATCCCCGAAAGGCGAATTTCAAATCCGCCGCATTCAGCCGGCGGTGAAACGCGGCGCGAGGCCGTCCACCGGACCAAGCTCGCTCGTCGCCGCAGCGTTCGGATCGATCAGCTCGTGACCAGGTTCTATCGGCTGGTCGAGCAGGAGCTCATCCTGCTGTGGCGCAGCTGGCGGTGACACGTGCGCGGGGCCGTCGGCCATCGCCATGTCCGAGAAGCTCGCAAACGTAGCTTCGAGATCGACCGCGTCCACCGGCGGATTCTCGACGCGGATCTGGAACGGCACCGCCGCGCCGGCCGCGATCGGTTGATCGGTGACCGCATTGACGAGTTCGAAAATTTCTTGCGAGCGGGTGTCGCGCAGCGAAATGCGCACGGGCGGGACGAGCTTGTCGTCGCGGCCGATATTGCGGACTTCGCCGCTGACCACGAGCACCGGCGTCGCGCCGTTAAAGTCGCGCTCGACGGCCAAGTCATAGAATTCGAGGCCGTAAACGTTGACGTCCAAGCCAAGCGCGGCGAACGCGCTGGCCGAACGCGGCCACAACTCGGCGACGTCCTGGCGGAACATGACCATGCCGGTTGCGCTCGCCGCCAAGGCGGCGCCGGTGGCGCCCCACACGACGACAGCGGCGCGAGCGCGATCGCGGCGCATGCGCTCGGCCTGCTGCTGGCGGAATTTCGCCGCGGCCGACGGGGCCGGGCCGGGCTGCTCGGCGGCCCGACGCAATCTTTCGACACGTTCACGTGTCAGAGGTTCGCGGGCGGGCTCCTCGGAGGCCCGCGCCATGGGCGCCTCGGCCGACGCGCGCAGCTCGAGCTGCGGTTCGGCGAACCAGGAGAATCCGCATGCGGCGCAGCGCACCGTCCGGCCAGCCGGTCCGATGGCGGCGTCATCCGCGTAATAGCGGGTCGAGCAAGACGTGCAGGTTAGGATCATGGTAACGATACGCTCAGCTGCCCCAATAACCGCCTTCGATGCATTGATTCTATTAAGCTTGTCCAGTCATGGCTCGATCCGCCCCTAGTATAGACATCGATTTGTTTGAGCGCGGTGTATTGGCCCGCCTCTCAAACGTTGACGCCGGATACGGTCCGTCCACCGTTCTGATGGGTATCGACTTTGAAGCCCGCGCCGGAGAAGTCGCCTTTATCACCGGCCCCGCTGCAGCTGGAAAGACTACGCTGACGCATCTCTTGCGGCTAGCGCTGCCACCCCGCTCTGGCAGAACTGTAATCTTGGGCGTCGATGTCATGCGCGCACGCCCGCGCGCGATCGCCGACGCCAAGAAGCGCATCGGCTATGTGGCTGAAAATCCGGTGTTCATCGAACAATGGTCGACCTTCGACAATGTCGCCATGCCGCTCAGAATGTTGGGGAAAAAGCCGCGCGAGTATGCTGATGACGTGCGCGAACTTGTGGATTTCGTTGGCCTGGGCGGCGCCTCCGATTTGCCGACGGAAAAACTTTCGGGCGCGGAACGACGCAGAGCGGCCATTGCCCGCGCGCTGGCGGCCAAGCCTGATCTCATCCTTGCGGACGATCCCACCGCGGGCATGTCGCCGGCGGATGGCCGGCGGATTGTAAGGCTCCTTGCCGAAATGCGCCGCGTGGGCGCGGGCGTCGTGATCGCCAGTCAAGACGATACGTTGATCGACTGCGCCCCCATGTGGGTCTGGCGGATCGACCGCGGCCGGCTCTCACAGCCCGAGCAGACCGAAGCCGCCGGCGCGGAGGCCTACGAATGACGAACCCGTTCGTCGGGGTCGAGCGCGCCCTGTTTTGGACCCTGGCCTTCGCCGCCTTCGCAGCAGCGGCCGCTGGCTTGGCCGCGCGGGCGGCGGACCGGGTGGCGGTCGGCTACGAACAAGCGCGGAGCAACTACGCCATCGTCCGGGTGCTGGCGCCCGACGGCCCAGCTGGCATGGCGGCGGCTGAGACAGCGCTCGCCGCCACCCCCCACGTCACCAGCGCGGCGCCGATGACGGCGGGGCGCGCGGCGGCGCTGCTCGGCGAGGCCAGCGGCGAGACCATCGACCCGGCGACCGTGCCGGACCTGCGCCTGATCGAAATCGAACTCGCGCCAACAGGCCCGCACATCGATGTGTCCGGCGACATTGTCGCGGCGCTCGCGGCGGGCGGCGTCACAGCGGAAGTGATCGAAGCCCCGGACGATGCCAGCGGCGGCGGGCTTGCGCCGCGCGTGCGCAACGCGGCGTTCTGGGGCGCGGTGATCTTCACCGCGATGATGGCGGTGATCGTCTCGCTTGCCGCGCGAGGGTTGGCGGCGCGGCGGCGCGAAATGGTGACGGTGATGTGCGATCTGGGCGCGACGCGAAGCCAGACCGCTGGACGCATCGCCGATGAGGCCGCGGTGCTTGGACTTTACGCCGGCGCGGTGGGCGCGGCCTTCGCAGCTGTCGCAGGCTTAATCGTCATGCTGCTGGCCATTCCGGGCGCGGCGCTGAACACTGTGCCGGGCATGATTCTTCCCGTTGATCTCGTACCGATCGTAGCGACGCCTTTGGGCGCAGCGATCGCGGCCGGCGCCGGGGCGCGCGCAGCGGCGGGGCATTTCCACCGACAGGCGGCGAGGCTTGGCTGAGATGCGCGCGCTGGCTCTTTGGGCGGCGATCATCGCGCTGATCGCGTTCATCGCCGGCTTCTGGGGGTTTGCGGAAACTGTCCGCGAAGACGCTCAAGACCCGCCGCAAGCGCAAGCGATCGTGGCGCTGACTGGCGGCTCGCTGGACCGCCTTACGACGGGCGTGCGCCTGCTGGAACAGCGCAAGGGCGAACGGCTCTTGATCTCCGGCGTCAACCGCATCGTCACTGACGAGGAATTGTATCACGCCATCGATGTCGACCCGGCGCTCGGCGAATGCTGCATCGACGTCGGCCGATCGGCGGACGACACGCTGGGCAATGCGTCCGAGACGGCCGCGTGGGCGCGCGAGCATCGCTACACCAGTATCATCCTCGTCACCGACGATTATCACATGCCGCGCAGCAAGGCGGAGTTGGAGCTTGCGCTGCCGGAGGCGGAAATCCATCCCTACCCCGTGCGCACGCGGTGGACGGATCCGAAACTGTGGCGCAGCGATCTTGGCGCGGCCGCGCGCCTCGGCGCGGAGTATGTAAAGTACCTTGTCATTCGCGGGCGGGAAGCGCTGATCGGCCTCGGCAGCGGCGACTCTGAGGCGACTTCGGACAACGCATGACTTTGGTCCGTTCGATCACCTTCGTCATCTGGCTCTACGCTTCGATGGCCATCATCGGCCTGACCTTGTGGCCGTTCGTTGTCGCCGATGATCGCCACGTGTGGACGGCGCTGCGTTCCTGGGGACGCGCAACTTTGTGGGGCCTGCGCTGGATTGTCGGCGCGCGCGTATCGTTCGAGGGACTCGAGCACGTGCCGCAGGGCGGCGCGCTGATCGCGATGAAGCATCAGTCGATGCTGGACACGATCGCGCCGGCCTTGTTCCTGCCGCGCCCGGTCTATGTCTACAAAGCCGAGCTCGGCGACACGCCGGTCATGGGCGCCTATCTGAAGCGGAACCAGATCGGCGTCGATCGCGGCGGTCACGCGAAAGCGCTGAAGAGCATCGTACGCGGCGCGCGCGACGCCGTGGCGAAGGGCGGTCAAGTGCTGATCTTTCCCGAAGGCACGCGTCAACCGCTCGATGCGCCGCCAGACTACAAGCCCGGGATCGCGGCGATGTACAAGGATCTGAACCTGCCGGTGACGCCGATAGCGGTGAGTACCGGTTTGATCTGGAAACCTAACGGCATCATCCGCAAGCCCGGAAATGTGACGTTCAAAGTCTTGCCTCCGATTCCCGCCGGCTTGCCGCGTGACGAGTTCATGCGGGAACTCGAAACGATTATCGAACGCGAAAGTCAGGCCTTGCTCCCGCCCGAGATGCGTCGCACCGTTACGGCATGAAAGTTCGCGGTCTTTGGCTCACGGTTCCCTGGGTGCTGTTCGTTTTGGCGGCGCTCGGGTGGGTGTTCTACTGGCATTTTGTCGCCAATGAAGCAGAGCGGCGCGTGCGCGGATGGGCGTTCGAACAAAACGCTGGCGGCGCGACGGTCGAGATCGACCGCATCGTACGTCACGGTTTTCCGGTGCTGATGCGCCTCGAACTGCAGGGCATGCGCTACGCCGCGGCGCGCGGCGGCTGGCGCGCCGAAACCGAGCGCGCCGATTTGCATGTCAACCTCTGGAACCCTAACCACGTCAAGCTGGAGGCGAAGGCGCCGATCGCGATCGCGCGCGCCAATGGCGCAACGACGAACGTGACCGCCGACGCGCTGATCGCTAGCATGCGCACACAAAATGATGCGCTCGCTGTAGCCGGCGTGGAGGCCGACAATCTCGTGCTCGATGACCCCGCCGAGGAAGGCGTGCTGCACGCGACCAAGGTTGTCATCAACATCCGCCCGGACGCGCGCGCAGCCGGTGAATATCAGTTCGCGTTCCAGGCCGATGCGCTGACGCTGCCGCGGCCCGTGCGCAGCTTCGAGGCGTTTGGTCTAGAGGCGCCACTGCTGCGTGCGGCGATCGTGGTCGAGGACGGCGCGCTACTGCTGCAATCATCGCCCGGCGATCCGCTCGGACCTTGGCGCGAGGGCGGCGGGCGCTTGCGCTTCGACGCGCTGGAATTGAACTGGGGTCCGCTGCAGACGACCGGGACCGGCGAAGGCGGCCTGGATGACGAGCGCCGCCTCGAAGGGCGGCTTGTGCTGCCGGTCGAGCGTCCCGCCTCGATCCTGACCGCTATTGCCAATGGTCCGCGGGTTGATGACGATGCGCGCCGCGCGTTGAGCTTGCTGGCTGCGGGTTATGTCGTCACCGGCGAGGACATCACGCTCGACATCACGGCGCACGACGGCATCTTGCGCGTCGAAGGCCTGCCAGTGCGACCGCTGCCGCCGGTTTACTAGCGCGCTGTAGCAAGCGCGGCGGTTCGGACTTTCGGCATAGGCCGTGAGGCAGAGACGCTAAATGCAGTTGGGTTCACGTGGCTTAACCGGCGGCGTCGGTACACAGCGCAGCATTGAATTGCTGGTCACATCTGACCCCGGACCGGCAGTCCGGGGTCATTTTTTGATCGCGCCAAGAGGACGCCGATGTTCGAGATCGCAATGAAGATCGCAAAGGTCCATGTCTCGGATGTTGCGAGCCGCATAGAGTATCAGCTTGTACTGATTGAAGCGTTGAAGGCAAGCGGTCACGATGGGCTGGCTGAAGAGGCTGAGTTCTTCTTGGTCAAGCTCACAGAATTGCAGAGCGAATGCACGGCGCGGCTGGAAAACGTCATGGCCGCGAAACCACGCTTGGCGGAGGCCCGCTAAGTCAACGGTTCGTCCCGCCCCCAGTTCGGCGCTGGCGTATCTTGGCCCGCTTCGATGACTTCGCGGCGCATGCGGCGGGCGCGATCGAAGAGATCGTAGAGCGCATCGCCTTCGCCCCAACGGATCGCGCGCTGCAGCGCGGCTAAGTCTTCAGAGAAGCGGCCGAGCACTTCAAGCACGGCGTCACGATTATTCAGGAACACGTCGCGCCACATCGTCGGATCGCTCGCGGCGATGCGGGTAAAATCGCGGAAGCCGGAGGCGGAGTATTTCACCACTTCGCTTTCGGTGACGCTCTCCAGGTCTTCCGCCATCGCCACGATGTTGAAGGCGATCAGATGCGGTAGGTGGCTCGTCACCGCGAGCACGACGTCGTGCCGCGCAGCGTCCATGCGTTCCACGTCGGCGCCGAGCGTGCGCCAGAAGGCTTCGAGCTTGTCGACGGCCGCTGCGTATTCCCGCCGCGTATCTGGCAGCGGTGTGAGAATGTGCCAGCGGCCTTTGAAGAGCGAGGCGAAGCCGGCATCGGGACCAGAATGCTCGGTGCCCGCGATCGGGTGGCCGGGGATCAGAAAGGCGTGCGGCGGGATCAACGCCCGTGTCGCATCGACGACAGCGCCTTTCACAGAGCCGGTATCGGTGACGATGGCGCCGGGTTTCAGCGCGCCCGAAATGGCCTCCGCCGCCTCCCCCATAGCGCCGACCGGCACGGCGAGCACGACCATGTCGGCGTTTGCGACAGCGCCTTGAGCATCATCGAACACCTCGCCGATCTTCAGCTCGCGCGCGCGCACACGCACGGCTTCGTTCGCATCGTATATCGCCACGCTCGCCGCGGCGCCAAATTCACGCGCCGCACGCGCGATCGAGACGCCGATCAAGCCGGCGCCGATAACGGCGATGCGGTCAAAAGCGGGCGCCATCAGATACGCGCGTAGGAGCCGAGCACGCGCACGCTGTCGAGCCCGCGCGCTTCCAGCGCTTGCGCGCGCGGGTCGTCAATGGCGACGAACCCATCGATGCGCACCAACACGCGCGGCTCGGCGCGCGCGATTTCCCTGCCAGTGAATCCCAGCTCGTTCAGAGCGCGCTGCAAACGGTGATGCGGATCGAAGGCGAGCAGAACTGAAACGTCGCCCCCTGCCTCCTCATTTGGGGAAGCGGCGAAGAGCGCTGCCTCTGGTTCTTCGCTTGCGCCGAGCACCGGCAGGCCGGCGATGATGTGGAGATTGTGGAAGCGGCGCTCGGAGAGCGCGGGCCACCAGCCGCCGACGCTGGGTGCGGCCGGCCACCAGGTGACCGCGACGACGCTGTCGGGGTTTTCCGCCGCCTTCTGCAGCGCCGTCTGCGGTTCGCCCAGATCCTTGATCCGGGTTCGCGAGCCGAAATGACGGCGCGCTATGTCGAACAGGCGGGCGGGATCGCCGCGCCCGCCGCCGACGACGACGTCGATTACGCGCTGGCGGCGGAGCGAGGCGGTGATCAGCGCACGCCACAGCTCCACAACCAATTCGCGCTCAAGCGGCGTCGGCGCTTCCGCAACGAGCCGGCGCAGCAGCGCCACTTCACGTCCCGGCCGGATCGGCAGCCCGGTCTCGCTCGTCTTCAGCCCGGCGAGCTTGTCGGCCACGCGCAGGCGCTCGGCGAAGAGCGACAGCAGCGTCTTGTCGATGCCGTCGATCTCGGCGCGGATCGTTTCGAGGGGCGAACCTGGAGGGTTCTGATCGTTCATCGGCGGAACCTTAGCGGTCTTTCATGCTCTGCGCCAACGGCCCGCAACGCTAGTCTTCAACAGCAGCCGCCCGGCCCAGGGGGATATTTCCCTGGCGACGCAGTTTATACAGCCGCACATGATTCATGCAGGCGGCGCAGCAGCGAAATTGCAGGCGGCAGGCGGTGTACGCTCTCTCGCGTTCGACGCATCGACACCGCTGCAGCTCTCCAGCGGCGAGACGCTGTCGCCGCTGACCATCGCGTTCGAGACGTACGGCGCTCTCAACACGGAACGCAGCAACGCGGTGCTCGTCTGCCACGCGCTGACGGGCGATCAGTTCGTGGCGAGCCCAAATCCGATCACGGGCCGTCCCGCATGGTGGCCGCGCATCGTCGGACCGGGCAGGCCGATCGACACGAACCGGTTCTTCGTTGTCTGTTCGAACGTGCTGGGCGGCTCGATGGGCACGACAGGGCCAGGTTCGCTCGCGCCGGATGGCCAGCCATACTCGCTGCGGCTGCCAGCGATCACGATGGCGGATGCGGTGCGCACCCAAGCGATGCTGGTAGAGGCGCTGGGCATCGAGAGCCTGTTCCTCGTGATCGGCACCGGCATGGGCGGCATGCAGGCGCTGCAATGGGCAAGTGCATATCCAAGGCGCGTGTTCGCCTGCGCGACGATTGCGGCCGCGTCCAGACAATCGGCGCAGAACATCGCTCTGGCCGAACTTGGCCGCCAAGCCATCATGGCCGATCCGGATTGGCGCAACGGCGCCTACCTCCAGCACGGCGTCCGCCCATCGCGCGGCGGCAGCGTGGCGCGGACGGCGGCGCAGCTCGCCGGACTTTCGGCGGAAGACGTGCGCACGCGCTTCGAAGGCGCGCGCACCAAGGAACGGTTCGCCTTTAACGCCGAGGGCGCGAACGACACATTGCGGCAGCAAGGCGCAGGCTTCGTCGACCGCTTCGACGCCAACTCGTATCTGTATCTCTCCCGCGCCATGGATGGCTTCGATCTTGCGGCCGACTTCGGCGGACGGCTCGCCAATGCGTTCCAAGGTGGCGCGACGCGGCACGGCGTATTCTCGTTCTCGAGCGACTGGCGCTATCCGTGCGACGAAGGCCGAGCCATCGCGCGGGCATTGGCGGCGGCCGGCGCGGAAGCGTCGTTCCTCGAAATCAACAGCGCGCGCGGCCATGACGCCTACTTGGGCGACGAGCCCGCGTTTGAGGCCGCGCTGACTGGCTTCATCGATGCCGCCGCCGCTGCGCGCGGTCTGGCGCTCAATGGCGGAGGCGCATGATGGCGCAGCTCGAACTGGTTCATCCGGCGCCGCTCGACCTTACGCGCGCCGAACGGCGCGGCGATCACGAAGTGATTGCCCAGATGATCGAAGACGGCGCGCGCGTCCTGGATGTCGGCTGCGGCGACGGCGCGTTGATGCAGCTGCTGGCGCGCGAGTGCGGGGCGCGCGTGCGCGGGCTCGAGATCGATCCGCATAAGGCGCATCGTTGCGTGGTGCGCGGCCTGTCGGTCGTGCAAGGCGACGCCGAACGCGACCTGAGCGAATTCCCGAGCGCGGCGTTCGACTACGTCGTGTTCTCGCGCACGCTTCAGGAGCTGCGCCGGCCCGAAGCGGCGCTGAAGCAAGCCGCGCGGATTGGCGACCACGTGATCGTCTCGATCAGCAATGCTGGGCGCTGGAGCGCGCGTGCGCAGCTCTTGCTGAAAGGCAGGCTTGAGAGAACAGAACAGCTGCATCGTTACACGGCGCGCGACTTCGCAGAACTGGCGCGCGAGATGCGCCTCACCGTCGACCGCGCTGTACCGCTCTCGCGCGGCCATGCCGGGGCGCCGTTCGCCAAGACGATCTGGCGCGCCAACTGGTTCTGCGAAGAAGCCGTCTTCCTGTTGACGCCGTGAAGCGGCTGTCCTGTGAGGAGGCGCGTCACAGATACGACAGCCACCAATCGCGCCGCCGCGCCTTCAGTCCCTGCCAGTAGCGGCAGAGCGGATACATGAGCGCGATCACTGCGAGCCAAGCGAGATAGACGCCCCACAGCGGGAAGCCGATGTCCTGCACGTCGGGCGAGCCGGTGAAGCCTTTGACCAGATAGTTGAAGAAGCCGCTGATCTCGTTGCCGGCCGCGGCGTTCGCCGCCATCGCCAGCAGGTGCACGACGTAGATGTGCAGCACGTAGAAGAAGAACGGCACCGCGCCGAACGTGTTGAGCACCGAACCGACGGGTCCGCGCAGGCGCGACAGCAGCGGCCAGATCACGAAGATGATGCCGAGCGTCACCAGTACGAATTGCAGCGACGGCGGGTATTTCTGTAGGTCGAAGAACACCATGATCTGCGACATGAGATCGGGCTGGTCTTGCCAGATGCGTACGCCCGGATTGGGGCCGGTGGGGACGTTCGGATTGCCGTAAAGGTTGAAAAAGCGCAGCACAAAGAACGCGGCCAGCATCGCTGCGCCCAACGTCAAGAGTTTGCGGTTACGCTGCGCCGGCGGCTCCATGAACAACGCGCCCATGCCGTATCCGAATGCGATGACCCCAAGCCATGGGATGATCGGATAGGGCACGAGACCGATCGGCCGCTCGAAATTCGGCACCAGGCCGCCTTCATGCAAGAAGGTCCAGAGGATGCCGAACGAGCCCAACTGATCCGCGGTGATCGGATCGAGCAGATTATGCCCGGCGATGGTCGCTACGCCCACCGCCAGCACGGACACGCGCGGCAGCCAGATCAGTGCGGCCAAACCGATCATCGACCAGCCGATCGCCCAGATCACTTGCATGAACAACAAGTACGGAAACGCGAACGACCAGCCGAAACTGAGGACTGTCAATTCCAGGAAGATCAGCCACAGGCCGCGCGTCAGCAGAAAGAGCGAGAGCTGCGCCTTTGTCTTGCCCTTGGCAAATTGCAGATACGCCGAAACGCCGGCGAGAAAGACAAAGGTCGGCGCGCAGAGGTGGGTGATCCAGCGGGTGAGGTAGAGGGCGGGATTGGTCTGCGCCGGATCGAGCGGGTTCACGGCGAAGCCGCCGGCATAGAAATAGTCGCGCACGTGATCGAGCGCCATCAGAACGATGACGAGCCCGCGGAGCAGGTCAATCTCGGAAATCCGTGTCCCCGCGGCGAGCGTGGATGAAGGCGCCGGCGTGGTTGCGGATACGATTGTTGTTGCAGTCATCACGGCATCCCGCCCCGAACCAATCGCGCGGAGCTATGCCCCAAGTCACAATCGGAGCGAAGAGCTCTGCGATGACTCACGCGCGCAAAGCGGCGGCGTGATAGCTCACGCCGCCGCTGTTCGTCTGTTCGAGGCGATCAGCCGCTCCGCGCGGGGCCCGACACGCCCGCGGCCCACTGGCTCACCAGCTGCTCCGTCACCGAGAGCGGCGTTGAGCCGTTGGTGAGGACGGTGTCGTGGAAACCCTTGATGTCGAACGCGTCGCCGAGGGTCTGGCGAGCACCATCGCGCATGCGGTTCAGCGCCTGGCGGCCGACCATGTAGCTGCACGCCTGCCCTGGCCACACGCAATAGCGCTCAATCTCTGTGGTTATGTTCGACTCCTGGTCGCCGGTCGCCGCCACCATCGATTGAATTGCCTGTTCACGCGTCCAGCGCTTGGAGTGCAGACCGGTGTCGCAGACAAGGCGCGAGGCGCGGAACGTAGCGGACTGGAGATAGCCGACTTTGCCAAACGGGTCGTTGGCATACATGCCCATCTCGTCGGCGAGTTGCTCGGCGTAGAGGCCCCAGCCTTCTGCATAGGCGCTGAAGCCCAACAACGCGCTGCGGATGAACGGGATCGAGCCCGATTCCTGTTGGATCGCGATTTGCCAGTGATGGCCAGGGACGCCTTCGTGATAAGTGAGCGTCGGCAGCGTAAATTTCGGCCATTCGTTCGCCGGGTCACGCAGGTTGATGTAGTAGGCGCCGGGGCGCGAGCCATCGAGCGCCGCGGATTGGTAGTAGCCGCCAGGCGCGCCCGCCTCGGTGTATTCCGGCACGCGTTTGATCTCGAGTTCCGCACGCGCCAGCGTATTGCAGACTTCCGGCATGCGCGCGCGGATCGCCGCCACTTGCGCATTGAGGTCCGCGAGCAGCCGTTCGCGCCCGGCATCCGTGCTAGGATAAATCTGATCGGGGCGGCGGCCGAGCGCTTGCACGCGCTCCGCTACAGAGCCGCGCGTCATACCTTGCGCGCGCAGGATTGTGTCCATTTCGCTGGTGAATTGCGCGATCAAGTCGAGGCCCATCTGATGGATTTCGTCCGGCGACATCGACGTCGTAGTGTAGGCCTTGAGCGCTGTCGTGTAGAGCGCTTCGCCGTTGGGCAGCTTCCATACGCCCGCATCGTGCGTGGCGCGCGGACGGATCGCCGTCAGCGCCTCGATCTGGCGCTGGTACGCGGGCAGGACTGTTTCACGGACGATGGTTTCGGCCTGCGTGGTGAGCGCGGTCTTGTCCGCATCGGTGATGTCGGCAACGTCGGCCAGGCGCTGCTGAAATGACGTCACCAGCACGGTCTGCGCCGGCGCGGCGCCGCGGAACTGGCCGAGCTGTCGCAGCGCGCCGTCGATGCAGAAGTCGGGTGCGATCACGCCTTCGGACGCGTCGATGCCAATGCGCTCCGATTCCTGATCGAGCGCGCGGCCGTAAGCGGTGAGACGCGCCAGATAGGCGTCAGCCTGCTCCCGATTGGTGACCGGATGCTGGCTTGCCAAGAAATCGGGGATGAACGTATAGGCGCCCGTCAGTTGTGTGACGGTGTACGGCGATTGAGCGCCGCCGCCGCTCTTGAATTGCGCCGAGGCGATGTTGTCCTGCAGCGCCGTCATGACGACGTCGTACGTCACAGCGTCGCGGGCTTCGAGCGAGTCGCGGTTAAGCCCCTGCAGCCTCGTCTGCGCGGCTTGGGCGATCTGGAGTCCGCGCTCCTGACCGGCTCGCGAGAAGTCGCTGAGGCGATCGATATAACGGCCGCCGGCTTGCTCCTCGGACACCGACAGCGATGTCGCAAACTCTGGAGACTCGCGGAGGAAGTCGGTCGCCAGTTGGTCGAGGATGGCGTTGAGATCGCCGCCGGAGGTCGGACGCGCACACGCAGCGAGGACTACGCCAGCCGCCGTCGCGCTCAGAAGCGAGCGCCGTGACAATTCCATGGGTATTTCCCCTTCCGACTATAGGGTTTGCCTGCAAGCCGGAGCTTAGCCGAAAAGGAGCCCGCCGCATCGGGGGTGCGACGAACCGCCGTGCGCGGGCGACCTGGGTACCCCGCTTAGGTTGCGATGGCCGTTTCACGCGCGGGACTGGTTCGATCTGGCACGGCGCCATCCGTTTCCGTGCGCGCCCGCGGCGGCGCCTTCGCTAGCAGAACGCGGCCCTGGGAACGCGCAGTCGTCGCATAGAGACGCTTGACCGCCTCCATCAGCACAAGTCCGCCCTGCATGGGCCAGATCAATTCGCCGACCTGCTCGAACGCATCCGCGGCGCCCGCCGCCCAGCGCCATGGGGGCGCATAGAGCGCGCGCGCCGAAACCACGGGCTCGAACATGCTATCGCCGAGGAGCGCCGCCAGCTGCGTTCGCGAATACGGGCGCCCGTGTCCAAACGGCGATTGATCCGATTGCGCCCATAGACTCCAGCGGTTGGCTGTAATGACGACAAGGCGCCCTTCGGGCGCCATCACCCGCCATACTTCGCGCAGCATGGCGTGCACGGCTTCGCATTCCTCGATCGCATGCACCAGCAGTACGCGATCGAACACCGCGTCCATGAACGGCAGCCGCGCATCTTCAGCGAGCGCCGTCGCTACCGGAGCGCTTGCCGGCCACGGTTCGGCGCCTTGGGCGGCCGGCATCATCGCCACGACACGCCGCGCGTGTGTCCGAAACCGATCGAGATAGGGCGCCGGGTAACCAACGCCTAAAACGTCAAGCCCATCCGTGTGCGCCCACAGTGCGCCGAGCCGGCGCGCCGCCGCGCGCCGAGCGGCTTCGCCGAGCGGTGAAGCGTAGAAGCGCTGAAGGGCGAGAACATCGACGCGCATCGCTCGGAGGGCTAAGCTAGGATATGCTTCAAATCCATCAATTCCCCTGCCTCTCCGACAATTATGCCTTCCTGATCCACGATCCCGCAACCGGGGCGACCGCCACGATCGACACGCCCGACGCCGAAGAGATCATGCGCCAGGCGAAGGCCAAAGGCTGGCGCATTAGCGACATCTGGAACACGCACTGGCATCCTGATCACGCCGGCGGCAACGCCGCGATCAAGGCGAAGACCGGCGCCAAGGTCACCGGACCTGCAGAGGTGGAGCGCATCGGCCAAGCGCCTGACTGCATCGTGGATGATGGCGATCGCCTGAAGCTCGGCGGCATCGAGGCGCGTGTACTGAACGTAGGCGGCCACACGCTTGGACACATCGCTTACGTGTTCGACGCTGACAACGTCGCCTTCGTCGGCGATGCGCTGTTTTCCTTGGGTTGCGGACGTCTGTTCGAAGGCACGCCGCAGCAGATGTGGACCAGCCTGCAGAAGATCGCCGCCCTGCCCGACGACATGACCCTCTATTGCGCGCACGAATACACGCAATCGAACGCCCGCTTCGCCATCACCATCGACCCGTGCAATCGCGCGCTGCAGGCGCGGATTGCAGAAGTCGACAAGCTGCGCGCGGAAGGCAAACCGACCGTGCCGATGACGTTGCGCGTGGAGAAAGAAACCAACCCCTTCCTGCGTGCGCCGGAGCTTAAGGGTGCGGTGATGCTGCCGAACGCGCAAGACTGGGAAGCGTTCGCGGACATCCGCAGGCGCAAAGACAATTTCAAGGGGTAGGAAAACGCCGCCTTTCGGCGGAGAGCGCTCTACTGCTCCGGCCCCTGCACTTGTCCCATCACCACGTTGCGGATGGTGCTGGACGAGGGGCGGCCGGCGTAGCCGAATTGCGGCGCCACCTGGATGAACAGCGTTGTGCCGCGAAGCGCGACAGCTGGCGCGCGCCCAAAACCGATCACGACGCGGCGCACGTTGGTCATCGGCGCCGCCGCCAAACCCTCCGCCGCTCGTTCCGCCGCGTCCGTCACCACGCCAGCTGCTGCCGGAGTCATCTGCGCGGGCACCGTGAACATCACCGACTGGCCGACACTGCGCCGGGCGCGGTTCTGGATCACGCGAAAACGCGCCTGCATTTCAGCGAATGCCAGCGCCTCCGGAGTGAGCGGCGCCACTGAGCCGATCTCGGAGGCGGCCGAACCCATACGGTTGGCGCGCGTGTAGACAATGATGCCGCCATGAGGCGTCACCCGCAGCTGCACGTCGCCGTTTTCGGTCTGGTAGATTTCGTCGCCGCCCGCGCCCATGCGCGGCCGCAGCACGTGCACCTCAGGATCGCCCTCGAACCTGACCAGTGCGGCGCGGCTTCCCGAGCGGTCGAGCACGAAGCGGACCGCGCCGTCGGGGGTTGCATACCGGCTCGCCCCGGAGGCGATTGGATAGAGACGTTGCGGAGCGGCCTGGCGTTGGCGCGGCTGCTGTTGTTGTTGGGCCTCCGCCAGCGACGGGGCCGCAAGCGTCAGCGCGGCGGCGATCACAGCAGCGCCTCCTGCGTACAGACTAGGCCCGTTGCCCTCTCTCATGGACGGCGAGAAGAGCGCTCCGAACGGGGCCGTTTTTTGACAGTGTTGCAGGCACCGGGCGCCAGTGTTGCGGCAAAGCCGCACTTTGTTGGGCGGCTTTGCGCTCATGCGTGGCGCTCGCCAGCGTCGGGCTCAGCTTCGGCGTCACGCGCGCGAGTTGTATTTCGAGCCGCGGCGCCGGTTTTGGCGACGTGCTGAGCGCGTATTCAGCCGGAATCGTCGCGCCTTCGAAACGTGCCGCCACGCGCTCGACCCGCGGGAGCGCCTCTGCAGAGGCTGTGGATATCAGCGGCGGCAATGGCGCGGCGCGGACGGAGCCGGCCGGGAGTTCCGGCGGGATCCGCAGCACCACGCGTTGACCGGAGCGCGGCGGATCGATGATCGAAAGGTCGCCGGTTACACCCGCCGCGAAGGATAGTGTGCTCAAACCAAGCGCCACGGCGGCGACGCGTATGAGATTCTGTCCAGCCAAGGGTGGCGAAGTTAACCGAGTCGGCCGGCGGCGTCACGCGTCCCCCGCGTGACCGCGACCAGGTTCAGCGCAGCGATTCCGTGTCCAGATCTAGTTCCGAAGACGGAATGCGCTCGGCGTTCGCGCGCAGCCGGCGTAGGCCGTCATAGAAATGCTGGGCGTCACCCACCACCACAACATCAGCGCGGCTGGCGTCGAAGTAGCGCCGCGCGACGGCCTGCGCCTGCTCCGGCGTCACCGCCGTGACATCCGCCACGTATGTTCCAAGGCGTTCCGGCGGCAGTCCATAAAGCGCGAGCGTCGAGATCTGGCCAGCCAAGCCCGACGTCGTCTCGACGGTGCGGCCGAAATTGCCGATCAGAACCGCTTTGCGGGCCGTGAGCTCGGGCGCCGCGACAGGCTGGCGCGCGATCCGATCGATCTCGGCGCGCATCAATTCATAGACCTGGACCGCCGCGTCGTTGCGTGTCTGCGCCGACGCAACGATCGGCCCCGGCGCCATGCGCGCCTGCAGGCTGGAGTTCGCGCCGTACGACAGGCCACGGCGGATGCGAATCTCAGTGTTGAGGCGCGCCGAGTAGCCGCCGCCGAGAACGTTGTTGGCGACGAGCAGCGGGAAGTAGTCCGCGTCGGTGCGCGCGACGCCGCGCAGGCCCATTGCAACCGCCGCCTGGCCCGTATCGGGAAGGTCGACAACGATCGTGCGCACCGGCGCCGCATACGCGGTCGCGTCCGGGCGCGCTGGCAACGGCGCCGAGGGCCGCGCCCACTCGCCGAAGTACTGTTCGGCGAACGCCACGCCTTCCTCAGGCGAAACATCGCCGGCGATGACCAGCACCGCATTGTCGGGGCGCCAATGGGTGCGGTGATAGGACGCCATGTCGTCCCGCGTTATTGCGCCGATGCTGGTGGGCGAAGCGATCGCGCCATAGGGCGCCGTGCCGTAAATCGCCCGAGTCATCGCAAAGCCCGCGATCGAGCCAGGCTGGCTCAGCGCCACCTGCAGCTCATCGAGCGCTTGCGACTTAGCGCGGTCGAGCTCTTCTTCCGCGAACGCTGGATTCCGCGCCACATCGGCGAACACGGCGAAAGCTTCGTGCGCGCGATCGCTGCGCGTTTGCAACGAGACGGCCGAGGAATCCACGCCCGCGGCCGAGCTGATGTCGGCGCCGAGCGATTCAATCTGGCTTGCGATTTCAGTTGCGCTGCGCGTCGTGGTGCCGCGCGTGAGCAGGTCCGCCGTCATGCTGGCTAGGCCCGCCCGGTTGGCCGGATCGGCGCTGCCGCCAGAGGCGATGCGGAAATCGGCGCTGATCAATGGCAAAGCGCGGTTGGGCGCGATGATGACGCGAAGGCCGTTGGCTAAAGTATGTTGCGACGCCGCGGGAATGCGGGCGTCCACCGGCGTTCCCGGCGCCGGCGGCTGCTCGCGCTGACCTTCCGGTGCGAGCGTGAACGTCGGGATTTCCGAGGCCGGAATGTTGATCGTTCGCGCCTGAATCAGCGGCGAGCTGGTGAGTACATCGCCCGTGCGGCCCTCTTCTTCCGGCAGGTAGCGCACAACAGCACGATGTTGATCGTTAAAGATGCGGCGCGCGACGCGCTGTACGTCTTGCGCCGTCGTCGCCTGAATTGCCGCAAGCAGGCGGTCGGCATAGGCTGCGTCGCCATAGCGGATCACCGCATCCGCCAGCTCGTCGGCGCGCCCCTCGGCGGTTTCGCGGCCCTGGAGGGTCGCGGTGACGATCTCGTTCTTGGCTTCGTCGAGTTCGGCAGCAGTCACCGGCGTATCGCGCATACGCGCGATCTCTGCGCTCAGCGAACGCACGCCGTCATCAGCGCTCTGCCCTTCCGAAAGGATCGCAAACAGCGAATAGGCCCCCGGATCTTGCGTCGCTTCGAGGTTGGTGA
Source organism: Caulobacteraceae bacterium (assembly GCA_052387215.1). Lineage (GTDB taxonomy): Bacteria > Pseudomonadota > Alphaproteobacteria > Caulobacterales > Aquidulcibacteraceae > Vitreimonas. Next base: position 3,442 of record JBQTJK010000015.1, on the reverse strand, counting down.
AGACCTGGGCCGCGACCTGCTGCTGATAGACCATCGACTGGTAAAGCCGCGAGGATTCACCCGTCGACATGATCGCATCGATCACCCGCAAGACCGGAATGTCAGGATCGGTCGAAGCGGGCTGAGGATAGGAGATCATCACCGCGGGCAATGGCACGTTCGGCGCATAAACCGTGTATTCGCGCGGCTGCGTATGCTCCGGCTCGACCGGATAGTCGCGCGGGATCGGGCGGCTGGGGCGAGAGATGTCGCCAAAATACTGATCGACCCAGGCGTCGAGCTGCGCCTGATCTAAATTGCCCGAAACCACAAGGATGGCGTTGTCAGGCCGATAGTATTGCGTATGGAACGCGCGCACATCTTCTACCGTCGCCGCGTCGAGCTCTTCGATCGAGCCAATGCCCGGACGCCCATACGGGTGCACCAGGAAATTGGCTTGAGAAATGTAGAGTCCGAACAAACGCCCGTAGGGCGAAGCGAGAATACGCTGGCGCAGCTCTTCCTTCACCACGTCGCGCTCTGAATCAAACGTCGCTTCATCAACGACGAGCGCGCTCATGCGATCACCTTCGGCCCACAGGATTCGCTGCAAGTGGTTGGCGGGAACGACTTCATAATAGTTGGTGAAATCGTCCCAGGTCGAAGCGTTGTTGTAGCCGCCGACATCCTCGGTGAGTCGGTCGAGGAATTCCGCCGGCATGTTTCGGGTCGACTTGAACATGATGTGTTCGAACAAGTGAGCGAAGCCCGAACGGCCGGCTGGATCGTCCACCGAGCCCACGTCGTACCAGACCTGCACTGACACGTTCGCCGTGTTGCGATCCGGCATGGAGTACACACGCAACCCGTTCGGCAGCGTGCGCATCGTGTAAGCGAGCGGCGCAACTTGCAGCGTTCCGCCTGCCTGCGGCGTGGACGAAGAAGCGCACGCAACCAGCGCCAGCGCCGCAGCGACGAACGAGATCAGACGTTTCATTGGGGTCCCCGAGAATTTTCGGAGAGGGTTCTAGCAGCCGCCATGTGGAGCAGGCCACCCCAGATGCGACGGTCGCGGCGCGGGAGCGGACGAGTTGCACACGTTGCCGGTTCCCGCCGGCGGAGCGTGCGCCAGGCGATGACGCCGGAGGATGATGGGACCTAACGCAGCTTCAGCCGCTTCATTTCCGCTTTCGAGAGCTGGCGCTTTTCGCAGGCATAGACGCCATAGCGGCCGTAGAGCGTCTCCGCCGGCAGCTTGGTTAGCCTGGCGCTGTGGACGACGTCGACATGCGCCACCTGCGGCTTGACCTTCGCTAGCTTCACTTCCCACCAGGCGCGTTCGAACAGATGCAGCTGCGTCGTGGCGTTGATCACGCGCATGCGCGCGGCCAGTTCTTCAGCCAGTTGCTTGCGCATGAGCCGTTGCTATTGTGCGAAGCTCACACGCTTCTCGTTCTTGCGTAGGAGCCCAGTGCGCGGATGGACGTAGTAGAGCGACCAATCTTCGCTGAGTTGACGTTCGCCGCCGAAACGCGGCGTCACAATCACCACACCGCTCCTCATGCGCGTCTTGGTAGCGACGAAATCGTCGAGGTGGTCGCGCACGTGCTGCTGCACAGTGGAGGTGGCTTTAAGATGCTCGCTGATCTCGGAATAGACCTTGTTCCAGGGGCGGCCGACGTTTGACGCGAGATAGCGCTTCAACGGATTGAGCGTTTCGTTGAGCTGCTTGGTTTTCCGCGCACGCGTTTTCGGCTCGCGGGCGCCCTTCGCGCGGATCGGTTCGCCGTCATCGTCGGCGAGCGCGCGCGTGCGGCCCGGGCGGAGGCCCGCGGCCGCCCGGCCCGATCGCGGCCGCGCGACGATGACTTTGGACATATCCTTGCGCATGGGGCGCGCGGTTTAGGCGCGCAGGTGCGAGTGGGCAAGAAAAATCGGCGTCAGGAGACGCGGACTTCGCGCGCGCCTTTCTTCCCCGGCTTCTGCTTGCGGTTGAGGCGGCGGCGAAACTCCTGGACCGCGCGCGATCCTCGGAAACGAGCGTAAATCGCGCTGAGCCGTGCCGGCGAGGCGTCCAGTTCGAACTGGGCGCTCAGTTCGGCGCCGGGGGCTTCGCGCTTGGCGATTGCGGCGCGCTCCCGGAGAGAGGCCGGCGCGGCCGCTAACGCGGCTTGCACTGCTGTCTGGACGACAACATTCTGTGCGTTGTCGCCGAGGTTCACGCCGAGCTGGAGCCGCACCACGCGGGGCTTGAGGTCGTAGAGGTCCTTGATCGCGGCATAGGCCGCGTCGGCAATGCTCGGCGTCATCAGCGCGTGGCCAATGCGGGCGGCGTCGTCGAACCGAGCCAGCGGCGTGCCGTTATCTCGCTTAGGCAGTGCGCGGGCGATGATGGCAGGCCCGAGACCCCAGAACAGCCGCATCTCGGCGCGCGCCGTAGAGGTCGGCGTATCGATGACGATGGTCGTGTTGGCGGGCAGGAAGTAGCAGGCAAGCGGGATCAGGATCGCCGCCGCGGCCCCGACGATCGCCCAAGTCATGAAGTCCATGAGCCCAACCCCCGGCGCACGCTAGACGCATGCCGCGCCGGACGCCACGATTACAACGAAAACGCGCCTTAGACCTTCGTCGGCTTGCGCTGCTTCCTGTACTTCGGCGGCGCGCCGCTGTTGGACCACACGGCATTGCCTTTGCGGTCGCGGCGGTCGCCGGCGTCGCGATGCGCCGCGCCGTGGCCTTGTTTTGCGTGCGCCTTGCCGTGCGCTTCCGAAGCGTGGTGCTTCTTCGCCGCGTGCTTGCGGGCGGGATGAACCGAGCGGCCGGGCTGCCCCTTCGGGCGCTGGACGCGTTCGTCGGCCCGCGGGGCGCGGAGCGACATGTCCGTCTCCATCACAGGCACTGGTTGCTTGGTGAGGCGCTCAATGTCGCGCAGGTAGGCGCGTTCGTCAGGCGCGCAGAACGAGATGGCCATGCCGCCGGCGCCGGCGCGCGCGGTGCGGCCGATACGGTGGACGTATTGCTCGGGCACGTTGGGCAGGTCGTAATTGATGACGTGGCTGATATCGTCGACGTCGATGCCGCGCGCGGCGACTTCGGTGGCGACGAGGATGCGCGTCTGGCCCTTCTTGAAGCCGTCAAGCGCGCGCGTGCGCTGGCCCTGGCTCTTATTGCCGTGGATCGCGTCGGCGTCGAAGCCCGCGCTCTCCAGCTTCTTCATGACGCGGTCAGCGCCGTGCTTGGTGCGGGCGAAGACCAGCGCGCGCTTGATCGATTTGTCGTCCAAGAGCGCGTGCAGGAGATCCTGCTTCTTCGATTGATCGACGTGGATCACTGCTTGCTCGACGCGCTCGGCGGTCGTGGATTGCGGCGCAACCGACACCTTTTCGGGCTTGTCGAGGAATTGCGCGGCGAGTTCCTCGATCGCCGGAGGCATCGTGGCCGAGAAGAACAGGGTCTGACGCTG
>JBQTJK010000014.1:0-9007 GCA_052387215.1 Caulobacteraceae bacterium | reverse complement strand
ATCCACGGATCACTTTGGACGAGCAAGGCGTGCGGGCGGCGATTTCCTATTCTCTGCCCTCGCCATTTCGCTCATTCGTCCGTGAGCATGCATTCTTGGCGGCGGCAATCACCTTTGCAGTCGTAGGCCTCACGGCGATGGCGCTTGGAGGCTTGGCGCTGTCCGTTGAACTCGGTCGGTCGGGTTGGCCGATAGCGTTGTCGTTGGTGCCGGTCGCCCTTCCAGCGGCAGCTGCGGCCGTCCTTGTGTACGTAGCCCTCAAGCGGTTCTGAGCGAGCGGATAAATCGCAGCCACACCGGCGCGCAATCGCCGAGGCGTTTCTGTTCGTACCGCGTCGTGACGTGGCCCGGCCACGGCTGGCGCCAATCGTCGGCGCGTTCAGCGAGCCAAGTGAAGCGCGCGTCGCGCGTGAAGTGTTCGAGCGTCCAGGCGGCGTAGTTGGCCCAATCGGTGGCGAAGCGGAGTTCGGCGCCTGGCTTCATTACGCGCGCGAGCTCCTCCAGAAACTCAGTTTGAATCAGACGGCGCTTGTGGTGGCGCGTCTTCGGCCAGGGATCGGGGAAGAGGATGTAGACGAGATCGAGCGAGGCGCCCGGCAGCCGCGCGACGACATCGCGCGCGTCGCCCTGATGCAGGCGGATGTTGAGTCCACTCTCCCCTCCCCCTTGCGGGGCGGGGCTGGGGGTGGGGGTGACGGCAGCGCCCTTTCCTGAGAGTGCGCCGCCCGCACCCCCCTTCCTGCCCTCCCCCGCAAAGGGAGAGGGAAGCAGTGCTTCCTCGATATGCCGCAAGCACGAGGCGACGCCGTTGAGGAACGGCTCGACGCCGATGAAACGCTGCTCCGGGTGCGCTGTGGCTTGAGCAACCAAATGCTCGCCGCCGCCGAAGCCGATTTCGAGTACTAAGCCCTCCCCCCTTGCGGTGGAGGGTTGGGAGGGGGGGCGTTCCAACAAGCTGTCGTTTGAAGCGTTTGCACGCCCCCCAACCCCAGCCCCCGCCCCGCGAGGGGGCGGGGGGTCCGAAAAAAGCGCCGCCCCATCGATCATCCCCTCCTCACGCAGCGCCAAGTACGGCAGCAGCGTCTCCACCAGAGCCGCCTGCCGGGGCTTAAGCGTGCGGGCCTTGATGCGGCCGTAAGTGCGTAAGGGGCGGTGTTCGTCCATTGGCGCGCGGAATAGCGCAACATTGCCGCCGCGCGAACTCGCGGCCCCACCTTATATCTGCTACCTGATCGGAAAATCCCCGGAGGAAACGTCATGCGCGAGCAGCTGAATTTCTATATCGACGGCAAGTGGGTTCCGCCGGTGAAGCCGCAGCCGCATGACGTGATCAATCCAGCCAACGAAGAGCCGGTGGGGCGGATTTCGCTGGGCAGCGCGGCGGACGTGGACAAAGCCGTCGCCGCAGCGAGGCGCGCATTCGAGACCTGGTCGCAAACGACCGTCGACGAGCGCAAGGCGATCCTCGACAAGATCATCGCCGTCTATCAGCGCCGCCTGCCGGAGATGGCCGAAACCATTTCCTCCGAAATGGGCGCGCCGCTCGAAATGGCGAACGCCATGCAGGCGCCGGCGGGCTTGGGCTATCTGATGGATGCGCGCAAGCAGCTCGACACCTATCAGTTCGAATCCGCCTACAACGGCCCGCACCGCATCATCAAAGAGCCGGTCGGCGTCGTCGGCATGATCACGCCGTGGAACTGGCCGCAGAACCAGGTCTGCGCCAAGGTCGGGCCCGCGCTCGCAGCGGGCTGCACCATGGTGCTTAAGCCGTCTGAGCTCGCGCCGCTCGATTCCATCATCTTCGCAGAGATTCTGCACGAAGCCGGCGTGCCGCCGGGCGTGTTCAATCTGGTCAATGGCGATGGGCCAGGCGTTGGCGAAGCCATGTCGAAGCATCCCGATATCGACATGATGAGTTTCACCGGCTCGACGCGCGCTGGTACTTCGGTGATGCAGAATTCGGCGGCTAACGGAATCAAGAAAGTCGCGCTCGAACTGGGCGGCAAGAGCCCGAACATCATCCTTGAGGGCGCCGACCTGCAGAAAGCTGTCGCGCGCGGCATGATGCACATGGCCAACAACACCGGCCAATCCTGCAATGCGCCGTCGCGCATGTTGGCGCCGAAGGCGAAATACGAAGAGGTCGTGCAGATCGCTGCCGCCACGGCAAACGCGATCAAGGTGCAGGCGCCCTCCACTGCCGACAAAGGCGCGATCGGCCCGTTGGCGAACGCGAACCAGTTCCAGAAGGTGCAGGGCCTGATCCAAAAAGGCATCGACGAAGGCGCGCGCGTAGCCGCGGGTGGTGTTGGCCGTCCAGACGGCTTCAGCCGCGGCTATTACGTGAAGCCCACCGTGTTCGCAGATGTGAACAACAGCATGACCATCGCGCGGGAAGAAATCTTCGGCCCGGTGCTCGTCATCATTCCGTACGAGACGGAAGAAGAAGCTGTCCGCATCGCTAACGATACGCCGTACGGGCTCGCCGCCTACGTGCAAGGCCCGGAAGAGAAAGCGCGCCGCGTCGCGCGTAAGCTCCGCGCCGGCAACGTGCACATCAACGGCGCGTTCGGCGGCATGGGCACGCCATTCGGCGGCTATAAGCAATCTGGCCTGGGCCGCGAAGGCGGCGCCTTCGGGTTGGAGGAATTCCTCGAAGTGAAGGCCGCGATCGGCTGGGGCGAACAGCAAGCGTAAACGCAACGCAAACGCCGGTTTCACCGGCCATTAGCTATGAGCGGGCAGAGTGCGCGGAACATGATTCCGCCGCTCGACCCGTTTGCGCAGAAGTTCGACTCGATCGAGATCGACCCAGCGCGCGCGCCTTCGCAGGCCGCGATCGATAGCGCAATGGCGCATCTAGCGCCGCCGGAAGAATTGCTAACGGCATCGGCCGCTGCCCCGGATATCGCGACAGCAGGCTTCTACCTGCTCGATGATGCGGGCGGCCGCTTTGTGGTCGATCGCGACATGGGTGTGGTTTCGCTGGCTGACGATACGCTGCTCGAACGCGAGCGCGGCGCCGTGCATGCCGTGCGCATGCGTGTCATCGAACAATCGGGCGCGACATACGAGCTCGACATGCAGCTCCGCATTACCGGTCGCGTGCCGCAGATGGTCGGCGCCGAAGAGTTCGCCGCGATCGCAGGGCTGACGGACGAAACCGTGCTGATCGCCGCGCGCGTGCCGGTGTTGGTGACGGCCGCGGAGCCGACGCCGGTTGTGGAGACCACTCCGCGAGAGCCGCCTGCGCAGATAGTTTGGACGCGCTTTGCAGCGGCGCAAGGGCACGAAGCGCGCCTGCCGCGAACGCAGCCGCGGCGTGGGTTCATCACTGCGGAAGTACCGGCGGTCTACGCCGAGGTCTCATTCGACTTCGCCGGCTTGCCCGCGCCGTTTGCCGCCCACGTGCCTTGGTCGCTCTAAGCGACATTTCTAAGACGATCTGAACGTTCTTCGCGCGAGAGCGCGGGCGCCTATATGGTGCGGGCGATGATTCCCGCGCCCCTGCCCGATCCAGCCATCGCCGAAGCGCACGCCGCGTTGGACGACCGCACGCCGGTGGTGATGCTGATCGGGCGCGCGGGCACCGGCAAAAGCCACTTCATCCGCTCGCTGGTGGACAGCAATCCCGGGTATCCGCAAGCACTGCTTGCGCCAACCGGCCTCGCCGCCATGAATATCGGCGGCCAGACGGTGCATTCGTTCTTCGGCTTTCCGCCACGGCCGCTGATCGGCAATGCGGAGAAGCCGCATTGGTTCTTCACACGCATGGCGCGGGCGATCTCGCGGCTGATCGTCGACGAGGTCTCGATGCTGCGCGCCGACGTGCTCGACGCGATGGATCAGCATCTGAAAGTGGCGCGGAAAAGCTCGCGGCCGTTCGGCGGCGTTCAGGTGCTGCTGGTGGGCGATTTCTACCAGCTGCCGCCGGTCGTCCGCGGCGATGAAGGCGCGCTGTTGGAGGAAGCAGGCTACGCCACGCCCTACGCGTTCTCCGCGCATTGCTTGCGTGACGCGCCGATCGCCGGCATCGAACTCACCGATGTGCACCGTCAGACCAATCAGGATTTCATCGCCATCCTCTCCTCGATCCGCGAGCGCCGCGGCGTGGAGGAAGCCGTGACGATCCTCAACACGGTGTGTCTCGACCGCTCGCTGCCGAAGCGGCCGGTGCTGCTCTGCGCCACCAATGCCGTGGCGGACCGCTACAACGTGCAAGGCCTCGCTTCGCTCGAAGGCGCGGCGGCGCGCTACACCGGCGGCTTCGAAGGCGAAGCGCCGAAAGCGCAGGGCGATCGGTTTCCGGCGCCGATGGAATTGGTCCTCAAACGCGGCGCGCGCGTGATCTTCACGCAGAACGATCCCGAAGGGCGCTGGGTGAACGGCTCGCTCGGCACCGTGAAGGCGCTGGATGACGACATCGTTGCCGTTCTGCTCGATGCCGGCGAGGAAGTGGATGTCGAGCGCGCGACCTGGCCGCAGGCGCGCTGGACCTGGAACGCCAAGGAAAACCGCATGGAGGTGAAAGAGGAATTCAAATACGTGCAATTCCCCCTCGCCCCGGCCTGGGCGCTGACCATCCACAAAGCGCAAGGCATGACCCTCGACAGCGTCGAGATCGATCTCGGCCGCGGCGCGTTTGCGCCGGGCCAGACCTACGTCGCGCTCTCGCGCGCGCGCAGCATGGAAACGCTCAGGTTGACGCGGCCGCTGTCGATGCGCGACGTGCAGGTCGATCCCGCCATCGCCGACGGCCTCGCGCGGCTCGGGCTCTAGGCGCCCGCGCCCATCCGGATAGTGTGCGGCCCGTATGGCAACAGATCAGGAAGCAGCGTCGGCGTTCGCCGAAGCCAAGCGCATCGTGACGGACGGGCCAGAGCCGTTTGCTGACGCCCTGCGACTGCTGGAGCGCGCCACATCGTTGGGCAGCGGCGAGGCGGCCGCGAAGCTCGCGCACGTGATCGCCCTCGGCGCAGGCGTTAAGCCCGACTGGGACAAGAGCGCCGATCTGCTGCGACGGGCCGCGGAAATGGGCTGGACGCCCGCGCTTGAGGAGTTGCAACTTCTCGCCGGGAGCGAACTCGACGACCCGGCCGCGCTACGCGCCCGCGTGGATATCAGCGAATGGGTGGCGCCGCGCACTGCGGAAGTGATCAGCCCTTCGCCCCACATCTCCGTTCTACGCGGCTTCATGACGCACCCTGAAAGCGCTTGGGTCATCGCGCGCGGACGCTCGCGGCTCGGACGCGCCACGATCGCGCACGATAGCGTGCGCGTGTCAGAGCAGCGCTCCAACACCGCCGCTGGCTTCCAGTTGTTCGATATGGATCTCGCGCTGGTGCTCCTGCAGCAGCGCATCGCTCAAAGCATCAATCTGCCCAGGGAGTGGTTTGAGACCACCGCCCTCATGCACTACGCCGCGGGTGAGCAGTATGCGAGGCACGTCGATTATCTGGACGCCTCCAGAATGACGGACGAGATCGCCAGGCGCGGGCAGCGGATCGCCACCTTCCTTGTTTACCTGAACGCAGATTTCGAAGGCGGCGAAACGGATTTTCCGCGCCTTGGTCTTCGCTTCAAGGGCAACTCGGGCGACGCCATCACGTGGGTCAACGCCGACGCCGAACTCGGACCTGATCCGCGCACGCTGCACGCAGGGCTCTCGCCTACGAAGGGCGAAAAATGGCTGTTGTCCCAATGGGTGCGTGATCGCCCCGCCAGATGGGTCACCAGCCCCTAGCTTACGCCTTCTTCGGCTTCACCAGCGTCTCGGGTCTCATGCGCTGCGCTTCAGCGAACATCGAGAATGTCCGGTTCACGAAATTGGTGACATCGGCGATGGTCTTGATGTGTTCTTCCAGCTCCGGCGTGAGCTCGGTCTCCACCAGCCGGACGCGCGCGGACGGGTTCTCCGTTTCGAAGTGCACGTAGAACCACGGCTCGCCGCGTTTGAGCGCGAGCGGCTGTAGTGGCTCGTGCCACTCAAACGCCCAGCTGAACGGACGGGGCCAGATGTGGATCGGAAAGCGTCCGCAGATTTGAACGCCCGGGCGCTGACGCGGAAAATAATCCAGGTACGGTGGCGTCTGCACCACGTAGCAAGGCTCGTCCGAGACAAACACATAAGGCGCCTGGAACTGAATGAGGGGCCGGTCGGGATGGCGCCATTCGTTCTGCGGCTGCACAGTCAACAATTCCTTCAAGCCCTGCGGCCTGACCGACGATTCCTGGCCGTCTGCATCGACCAGCGAGAGCCCGTTTCCCTTGCGCTCGAACTTCAGCGTAAGGTCGACGGGGCAAGGAATGATGTAATGTCGTTTGTCGAAATCGATGGCGGCGGGGCAGGCCTGCACTGACTTCGCGGATGTGGGTTTCGACAGGCCTTGATCGAATAGCTTTGGCGGTCCCCAAATCACGTGGGCGTGGGGCGCGCGCACGACCCAGCCGACCGTGACCGTGCGGGACTTTGCGCTGCGGGCATCCATGTCCTCTGCAAAGGCCTCTTCCCAACTCATCGCCTGCTCCACTCGAGGGTTCGGACTTTGACCAGAAATCAGACGTTGCTGCAATGCGAACGCACATCCGGTGACGACCGGGCGCGGGCTTGCAAGTGTGCTCAGCGCGACGGGGGCCGGAATCGCCCTGCTCGATGTTGCCGACCGCGCGGAGAAAGAGAGACTCTTGTCCGGGCACGGACTACAAGGTTCGCTTAGCGTACCGCGGGGGAGGATATGAGACAGGCCTTTTTTGCAGCGCTGTTTGTGTTGGCGGGCTCGCAAACATTGGCCAGCGCTCAAGACTCACCGGCCGACGCGCTCGCAGCATGTGTCGTTCGATCCGCGAGCGGCGATGACAGCGTTACACTAGCTCGCTGGTTGTTCATCGCGATGTCACGTCATCCCAGTCTGTCGCAAACCGTGCAGGTGAGCGACGCGGATGGACTTGACGCAAACCGCCGCATGGGCGCCCTCTTCAACCGATTGCTGTTTGAGGCATGCACGAACGAAACGCGCGCTGCATTTCAATCAGCGGGTCGCGAGGAAGCGCTCGCCGCTGCGTTTGGAGCGCTGGGTGAGCAGGCAATGACGGAGCTTATGGGAAACCCCGATGTGCTTGCGAGCGTGATTCAGTTGGGAGCCTACGTGGATCGCGAGCGTCTCGAGGCACTGGGAACCACACCGTAAGGCTTACATAAACGGCCGCCGTGGGCTTGCAGTATGCTCCGCCCGGACGGTGCCCGCGTCGTCCGCTTCCAATAGCTTCACATCATAACCCCACAGATCGGCGACGTGTTGGAGCGCACGCTCCGTATCGCCCTCTTCCAGCGTCATGCCGTCCAGCACGCGGTGCGAGAGGATGAGCTTGCGGTCCCCGGCGAGATCGACGTCGACGATCTGGATGTCCGGGTCGCGGTAGGCGATGTCGTAGTGCTTCGAGAGCGCGCGGCGGATTTTGCGATAGCCGCGTTCGTCGTGGATCGCCGCGACGTTCATTTCGTCCTCTTCCTCGTCGTCGCGGACGTTGAAGAGGCCGAAATCGCGGATGCAGGCGGGCGAGAGGTATTGCGAGACGAAGCTCTCATCGCGGAAGTTCGCCCAGATCTCCTTGAGCGTGCCGTAGGGATTGCCGTTGCCGGCGATGTCTGGCATCCATTCGCGGTCTTCATCGGTCGGCTGGGTGCAGACGCGTTCGATGTCGCAACACATGGCGAAGCCCAGCGCATAGGGATTGATGCCGCCATAGCGGCGATCGTCGAAATCCGGCTGCAGCACGACGCCCGTGTGCGAATGGATGAATTCCATGAACGAGCCGTCGTCGATCTGGCCCTTCTCATGCAGACGCGTCATCACGCGGTGATGGGTGTAGGTGGCGCAGCCTTCGTTCATCACCTTCGTTTGACGCTGCGGATAGAAATACTGGTTGAGCAGCCGCACAATGCGCAGCATTTCGCGCTGCCAGCCTTGCAGCTTCGGCGCGGTTTTCTCGAGGAAATAGAGCAGATTTTCTTCCGGCAGGCCGAGCAGCGCCTTGCGCTTGGCGTCGTCATCCTTGCTGAGCTTGCGCTTGCCTTGCGGCACCGTGCGCCAAAGATCGTTGAAGAGTTGCTCGCCGTGGCGGCGGCGATCTTCCTCGCGCTTCTCTTCCGAGCGCAGGTCCGGCATACGCTTGCGCGGTAACCGATGGATGCCGTGGCTCTGCAGCGCGTGCGCGGCATCGAGCATGCGCTCGACAGCTTCCGGGCCGTAGCGCTCTTCGCACTTGGCGATGAACGCGCGAGAGAACTCCAGATAGTCGAGAATGCCGTCGGCGTCGGTCCATTGCTTGAACACGTAATTGTTCTTGAAGAAGTGGCTGTGGCCGTAACCGGCGTGCGCGATCACGAGCGTCTGCATCGTCGCGGAGTTCTCCTCCATGATGTAGACGATGCACGGATTGGAATTGATCACGATCTCGTAGGCGAGGCCCTGATAGCCCTTGCGATAGAGCGCCTCGTTGCGTGCGAACTCCTTGCCGAAGCTCCAGTGCCGATAGAAGAGCGGCATGCCGGTTGAGGCATACGCGTCGAGCATCTGCTCGGTGGTGATGACCTCAATCTGATTGGCGTAAGGGTCGAGCCCCATTTCGTTGATCGCGATCTCGCCGCACGCCTCGTGCACGCGCTTGATCAGATCGAAATCCCAATCGGGGCCGCGAAACAGCAGCTTGGAGTCCGCAACGAGGCTCACGATTCGGCCTCCGCGCCGTGACGCGAGAACAGCTCGCGGAAGACCGGATAGATGTCGCGGCGGTGCTTCACCTTGCGCATCGCGAACGGCGCATCCTCCGGCACGCGCCGATAGGCGCGCCACAGATTGGTGCTGGGTTCGCCGGCGCCGGGGTGATCATCCTCATCGTCCATGCCGACTTCGACATAGGCATAGTATTGGCAGATCGGAAGGATCACGTCCTTCAGCTGCGCCAGCACGACGGCGTTATCGCTCGACGTGTTGTCGCCGTCGCT
>JBQTJK010000013.1:0-7815 GCA_052387215.1 Caulobacteraceae bacterium | reverse complement strand
ACAAGGGCTTGATCAACGCCCATTCTGCATCGCTCAAATCGAAACGCGCCATCTTAACCCTCCCGTGCAGGAGAGTGAATCAGCGTTCGCCCCGCTTGTGAATCCTGTTTATGAGTGCAGAATCTAGTCGTCACCTTGAGAGCGCAGCTTGTTCACACGTCCGATGGCGTGTTCGAAGAGCCCCCGCCCTGTCGCGCACTCTCGTAGCGCGCGGCTCTCAGTTCAGCCCATGCGGCGAGGCCAAGCAGCAAGGCGATAAATCCGGTCCACAGAAGCCCTCCGGTAAGCGCAAACACCGCAATCGCCGCAGCGACGGCCAAGCCGCACACCGCGGCGATCATGCGCGCCGTGGGACGCGGAAACACGTAGGTCAACGCCGCACGCAGGATGTGGCCGCCATCAAGCGGAAAGCCGGGCAGCAGATTGAAGGCGCCGAGAATGAGACTAACGAAGCCCAACAGCGCGAGCGCATTGAGAAACCCGAGAGTCCCGTCCGTCTGCGCCAGCGAATCCCGGAGAAGCGGCAGCAGCGATGCAAGCAGTAGATACGTGGCGAGATTTGCGCCTGGGCCTGCGGCCGACACTGCGATCTCGTGCCAGAGTTTATTTGGCTGCCGCGCGAATTGCACGTAGCCGCCGAAGAAGGTCAGCACGATGCGTTTGCTGGGGATGCGCAACGCCGCTGCTACGCTGGCGTGGCCGATCTCGTGGATCAGAACGGCCGCGAAAATGACGCCGACATAGATGAGCGCAGTCGGCAGCGCTTCGGCGCCGCCGCGCAGAAATGCGGAGCCGACTACATACGCGGCCAGCAGCAAGAACGCAGGTTCGATGACGATAGCCGCGCCGGCGAACGACCCGATGCGAAGGCCGCTCTCTCTGTGTTGCGGCTGATACGGCTCACTCATAGCGCATCCGCCTGCGTTCCAACCACGCCGAGCCCGCGATGAATGCGCCGATGATCAGCGCCCACATGCTCTCTACCCAAACTGCATAGATGACGATAGCAAGGCCAATGAAAAATCCGCACCAGGCGGCAATCCAGCCGGCGCGTCCGCGGGACATGCGCGTACTCAGGCCAGCCCGTAGTACGTGACCCCCGTCGAGTGGCAGCCCGGGGAGAAGATTGAACAAGCCAATGGCGAGATTGAACCACGCAAGGCGATTTGCGACCACCTCTGCCAATGGCTCGCGGTGCTCATAAGGAATGCGGACCGAGCCTTCAAAGAAGAGTTGGAATGCGCTTTCTTGTGAAGCGAAGAAATACAGGAACGTGAAGCCCACACCGGCAATGGCCAGATTCGCTGCTGGACCCGCAATAGCAATGGCCGCCTCCGACCATCGGCTCTTCGCCGCCATCCAGAACTCAGCGAAGCCACCGAACCAAATCAGCACGATATGGCGTACAGGAACTCCCGATAGCGAAGCTGCACGAGCATGCGCGAGTTCATGCGCAATGATCGATGCCACCAAAAAGGGAAAAACGACGAGGTTCTGAGTCAGGTCGCGACTACTGCTCGCCCAAATCGTCACAAATACTATGAACGGCGCCGCAGCAACGACAGAGTTCTGAATGAGAAGCGGAACGCCAAAGACGGTGTCTACATAGAGGCCGTCAGCGGTTCACCTCACGCCGCGGCGGTTTCGGCGAGCTTCTTCTTCAGGTCGCGCCGAACCTTGGCCGCGCGCGCGGACAGCTCCGTTTCGTCAGCCTTCAGCAGGAACTGATCCAGCCCGCCGCGATGATCGACCGTGCGCAGCGCTGCGGCGGTGATGCGGAACTTGTAGTCGCGTCCCAGCGCGTCGCTCGACAGCGTCACGTTGACCAGGTTCGGCTCGAAGCTGCGTTTGGTCTTGATGTTGGAATGGCTGACCTTGTGGCCGATCTGGCGGTTGATGCCGGTCAGTTCGCAACGGCGGGACATGGGAGTTCTCGGAAACCAGGAAATTTGAAGCGCGGACGCTTACGCGAAGGCCCCGCCAGGGTCAAGGCGAGCGGGCTGGAACGGCCCCCACGGGCAGCCGCTTCCATCAAAGAGCCCTATTTGGTTCATGTCTGGATCAGTGGGCCGCCCGTATGAGTTGCCCGCTTCGTGGGCCAGGATCTGAAGGTGGACTGATGAGGACGTTCGGCGCAGCCAGAGGTCTCCTGTTTGCGATCGGCATGGCCGCCGCCATGGCGAGTTCGGCCGGCGCTCAAACCGACAGCAACCGTAGTTTTTCTGCCGTCTATTCCGTCCACGCCCGCGGCGTCGACGCAGGCGACTTCAACTACAACTTCACCCAGACCGGCTCGGCTTACACAGCAACCGCCAACCGCGAGATGAAGGGCTGGGTGGGCGCTGCTCTCAACCGCAGCCAGGACTACACCTATTCGGTTCGCGGCGCCGTCGCAGCCGACGGCACACTGCGTCCCTCGCAGTATCAGCACCAGGGCGGCCGCCGCCGCGAGGACCGGCCCAATGGCAGGCTTATCCGCACAACCTTCACTGCTAACGACGCAGTCACCACGGCGACCCCTGGTCCGGCGAACATGGGCGATCCGCCGGCTACGCCCGAGCAGCGCCGCAACACGATCGACCAGCTTACGGCGATTGCCGCCATGGTGACGGCAACCGGCGATCCGTGCTCGCGTACGCTACGGATTTACATGGATGGCCGCGCTCGCTTTGACTTCGTGCTGACGCCGAACGGCAACGTGAACGTTCGTTCGCGGGCTTATGAGGGCGCCGGCGTCCGCTGCCGCGTTCAATTCCGTCCCATCGCCGGCTTCGGCGATCCCCAGGAGCCGGCGACGCTGAGCTTCGTCTTCGCGCGCCACAGCTCGGGCATGTGGGCCCCCACAACGATCGAAATGCCTACTGATGGCTTCGGCGTCGTCCGTCTTGAGGCCCGTCGCCTGACCATCAACGGCGACCGTCTGAGCTAAGCAGTTCTAAAGATTGGGCTAAAGGGCGAGCGACACTGACCGTCCGGCGCCGCTCTCATTCAGTCTTGTGTGTTACTTATGTATTAACCGCAAGATGTAGCCGTGAACGGCCAAAGAACGAATCAATGCAGTAATTGCGCAATTGATTCGTTCCTGTTCCCTTCCTCCACCTGTTCTCCAGTTCATACTCACCGGGCATCCCCGGACTGTCCGCGGCTTGAATTCGCCGCACCCGGGACCCATCGTCGGGGCATGACTGCGCGCGCCAGGATCAAGGCTGTCCTGGGATCCACCAATACCGGCAAAACCCATTTGGCGATCGAGCGCATGCTCGGTCACGCGAGCGGCATGATTGGCCTGCCGCTTCGGCTGCTGGCGCGGGAGGTCTACGACCGCGTTGCTGCCGCGAAGGGCGAGGCGCACGCCGCGCTCATCACCGGCGAAGAGAAGGTCGCGCCCGAGGCCGCGCGCTATTTCGTCTGCACGGTTGAAGCGATGCCGCTCGACCTAGCGGTCGAGTTTCTGGCCGTCGATGAAATCCAAGTCGCGCGCGATCTGGACCGCGGCCACGTCTTCACCGATCGCATGCTTCACGCGCGCGGTTTCGGCGAAACAATGCTCTTGGGCGCTGACACGATGCGCCCAATGATCCGGAAGCTGCTGCCGGACGCCGAGATCACGCATCGCGAACGCATGTCGACGCTCGCCTATGCGGGCCCAAAGAAGATCACGAAGCTGCCGAAGCGCTCCGCTGTCGTCGCGTTTTCGGCGGAGGAAGTGTACGCCATAGCCGAATTGCTGCGCCGGCATCGCGGCGGCGCAGCAGTGGTGATGGGCGCGCTCAGCCCGCGCACGCGCAATGCGCAAGTGGAACTTTATCAGGGCGGGGAAGTGGACTTCCTCGTCGCTACCGACGCCATCGGTATGGGCCTAAACATGGACGTCGATCACGTCGCGTTCGCGTCGCGTCGCAAGTTTGATGGTCATTCTTGGCGCGATCTTCGTCCCGACGAAATCGCCCAGATCGCAGGCCGCGCAGGGCGTTTCACGCGCGACGGGCAGTTCGGCGAAACCGGCGAATGCGAGCCGTTTGATGAAGAGATTGTCGAGCGCGTGGAGGCGCACGAGTTCGAAACGATCGAAGCTGTGCAATGGCGCAGCGCGGAACTGAAATTTGATAGTGTCGAGACGTTACTCGCTTCACTGGAACGCCCGCCCAGTCGTCCGGGATTGCTGCGGGTCCGCGGCGCCGACGACGAACTGGTGCTTCGGCGGATGCTGGACGACGCCGATCTGATGGATCGCGTGCGCGGCGCCGATGATGTCCGCCGCTTGTGGGAAGCGTGCCAGCTGCCCGATTTCCGCAAGGTGTCAAAAGACGAACACGTTCAGTTCGCGCTACGCATCGCCAAACACATTATCGTCCCCAAAGGGCGCGTGCCGAGCCAATGGGCGAGCGCCGAGATCGACAGGCTCGACCGCACTGCCGGTGACCTGGACACGTTGCAATCGCGCCTGGCGCACATCCGCACCTGGACCTACGCCGCCAGCCGCGCCGATTGGCTCGAAGACGCCGACGACTGGCGCGCAAAGACTCGCGAGATAGAGGACAAGCTTTCCGACGCGCTGCATGACGCGCTGACGCAGCGTTTCATTGATCGCCGCACCAGCGCGCTGCTTAAAGGACTGAAGCGCGAAGACGCCTTGCTTGCCGGCATCTCCGAGGAGGGCGAGGTAACGGTCGAGGGCCATTTCGTTGGCCGTCTCGAAGGCTTGGACTTCAAGCCCGATCCGCGCGCGTCCTCCGGCCTCGAAGGCCGCGCCGTCCGCAACGCGGCGTTGCGGGCGCTGCGGCCGGAAGTTTCGCGCCGGCTGGCGCAGATCGCGAATGCAGCCGACGAAGACATTTCGCTCGGTCGTGACGGGCGCGTGCACATCGCTCGCGCGGCCGTCGCAAAGCTGGCGCAAGGCGCGCCCGTGCTGAAGCCCCGGCTTGAGCTGGTGGGCGCCGAACAGGCATCGGAGCTCGAACGCAATGCCGCGCGCGAACGGCTGGAGCTCTGGCTTGCGCAGCTCGTCGCGCACGACTTGCGCCCATTGGTGGTGCTGGAGAACGCCTGGCGCGAGGGGCGGCTGCCTCCCGATGCGCGTGGCTTGGCATTTCGTTTGGTTGAAAACGCCGGCGCCCTGGATCGCACGGGCGAGGATCTCGATCACATGAGTGATCTTGCCCGCAATTCACTGCAGCGCCATGGCGTTCGCATCGGACGCCACACCGTATTCATGCCGGCCCTGGTGAAGCCGCGCGCCGCGCACACGCTGGCGCTTCTGTGGCATGCAGCGCACCCCGGCGGCGCGCATTCTGTTTTCCTTGCCCGTCCCGGTGCGCTCTCCGTGCCGCTCGAGCAGAAGCGCGCGTGGGGCGAGTGCGCGGCGGCTGGCTATCGCGCCTGCGGACGCATCGCCGTGCGGTTCGATCTGGTGGAGAAACTGGCTGAAGCGATTGAAGGCAATGCGCCGCTGAACGAGGCGTCTCTTGCGCGCCTCATTGGCCGCCCGGTGCGCGATCTCGCCGGCGTGCTGAGCGCGCTAGGATATCATCGAGCGCCAGCGCAGGAGGGCATGCCCAGCAGGTGGCGCCACACCACGCCGCGTCGCAAGCGCGACAGCGGCGCGGCGCCCGATAACGCGTTCTCGGCGCTTGCTAACTTGCTGCCGGCGTCAGCTCAGCCGCCACGCCCGCGGAGGCGGCGTCCGGCGTGAGCCAGCGCCAGCGCATCGACATCTGGCTGTTCCGCGCGCGCTTCGCCAAAACGCGCGCAGCGGCCGCGCAGCTCATCGCCGAAGGCGGAATGCGCATCGTCCACGATGGCGTGCCGCGCCGGCTGGAAAAATCGTCCATCGAGGTGGGACCAGGCGATGCGCTGCTGTTCCCACAGCGCGGCAAGCTGGTCGCAATTCGCGTCGAAGCGCTCGGGCCGCGCCGTGGTCCGCCAGCGGAAGCGCGTATGCTCTATCGCGAACTTGACGCAGAGACGCTCGCTTGACGCTGTGCGCGGCCATCGTCATGTCAGCGCGGAATTCGGAACCCGGCCAATGACCTACATCGTCACCGACGCGTGCGTGCGCTGCAAGTACATGGACTGCGTCGAGGTCTGCCCGGTCGACTGCTTTTACGAGGGCGAAAACTTCCTCGTTATCCACCCGGACGAATGCATTGACTGCGGGGTCTGCGAGCCGGAATGCCCGGTTGACGCGATCAAGCCTGATAGCCAGGACGAGCCCGACGGCAGATGGCTCAAGATAAACACCGAGTTCTCGAAGGTCTGGCCCAACATCACGACCAAAGGAACAGCGCCGGCCGACGCCGATTCCTTCAAAGACGAGAAGGGTAAATTCGAGAAATACTTCAGCTTGGAGCCCGGAACGGGCGACTGATCTTGCGGCGGGCGTCGCTTTAAAAACGCCGAAAACTGTGGTATACGGGTTCCAGAAATGGGGACGCGCGCGTCGCGTTCCGGCAGCTGGATCGATCCATCGCGCCAATTCCGCTCGGTTTAGGGGAACACGGGGTCAAAAACGGGCCTAACGGGCTGTTTTGCCCTGTGCGAGCGGGTGTGACGTAACGGAAGTCCGGTTGTTCCATGATGAACCACGTGGGACACGGAGAGAACAAAAATGCAGACCGCCCATCCGTCGATTGCTTTCCGCCCGGGTGACCACATCGTCTACCCGGCGCACGGTGTTGGCCGTGTCATGGGCGTCGAGCAGCAGTCGGTGGCCGGCATCGCCCTGGACGTGTTCGTGATATCGTTTGAGCAGGACAAGATGACGCTGCGGGTGCCGACCACGAAGGCGCGGTCCTGCGGCATGCGCGCGCTGGCGTCCTCCGAAGTGGTTGATCAGGCCATGAAGACGCTGCAAGGCCGAGCCCGGATCAAGCGGACGATGTGGTCCCGCCGGGCGCAGGAATACGAAGCCAAGATCAATTCCGGCGACCTCGTCTCCATCGCCGAAGTGGTCCGCGACCTCCACCGCGCGAGCGACCAGCCGGAACAATCCTATTCCGAGCGCCAGCTCTACGAGAGCGCGCTCGACCGCATGGCCCGGGAACTCGCGGCCGTCGAGAGGATGAGCCGCGACGAGGCAGTGCAGAAGGTGACGGCGTCGCTGGCGTCGAAGAAGCAGACCCAAGCCGCCGCTTGAGGCAATAGGCAATAGGCAGTAGGCAATAGCATCTGCGCAGCGACCCTGCGGCGTGTCCAATGCTCCTACTGCCAACTGCCTATTGCCTAAAGTTCCTTGGCGCCCTCCCGCCTCGTCACGCGTTCGTGATCTGAACACGTCGCGCCCGGCGCGCCGCGGCGGTGAACCTGTCACGGCTTGGAGCGTACACCTAGAGAGACCATGGCGCTTTCAGAGACATCCGAACTTCAGCGCGGCGCCCAGCGCTTCCTCCGCATGGCGATGCGCGCGCCGATGCTCGCCGCAGATCACGAGCGCGAGCTGGCCCAGCGCTGGCGCGACGATCGCGATGAGCGCGCGCTGCATGAATTGACCACCGCCTACATGCGCCTGGTCGTCGCCATGGCCTCGCGCTTTCGCCATTACGGCCTGCCGCTCTCGGACCTGGTGCAGGAAGGCAATGTCGGGCTGATGCAGGCGGCGATGCGGTTCGAGCCGGACCGCGAAGTGCGCTTCTCCACTTACGCCTCGTGGTGGATCCGCTCGGCGATGCAGGATTTCGTGCTCAGGAATTGGTCGATCGTGCGCACCGGCACCACTTCGGCGCAGAAGGCGCTGTTCTTCAACTTGCGCCGCCTGCGCGCGCGCATCGGCGACATCGGCGACGCGGTGATGAGCGCGGAGGCGACCTCGAAAGTGGC
>JBQTJK010000012.1:0-7407 GCA_052387215.1 Caulobacteraceae bacterium | reverse complement strand
CCGCAGGCAAACCCGCGCGGCCAGCCGTAGACGCCGGTGCCGAGGCATGGAAACGCGATTGACTCGAAGTCACGCGAGCCGGCCATCTTGATGCACGACGTGTAGCATTTCGCGAGGCCGGCGACCTTCTGGCCTTCTCGCCCAGGCTCGGTCCAAATCGGCGCGGCGGTGTGAATGATGTACTTCATCGGCGCATCGAAGCCCGGTGTGATCACCGCCTCACCCGTGAGGATGGGCGGGATTTTCGATGTCGCTTCGGTCAGCCGCGGACCCGCCGCCGCTCGCAGCGCGCCATCGACGCCGGAACCTGGCGCGAGTTGCCTGTTGGCGGCGTTGACGACGGCGTCGAGCGCCAGCGTCTCGATCCGGGCGACTATGATTTCGAGCGGCGCGGTCATCTAGGCTTTTTACGCGGTTCGGGGGTGACACACACTATTTTCGCCAAGTGCTTCGCTTACGCGAACGAGTTCTAGGGGATGCGAAAATGGTGTGTGTCACCCCGTGGAGTCACCCCATGGATGAAATTCGCTCGGCGCTCGCCATCAAGCGTGGAGCGAATTTCAAATCCGCCGCGCTGGCCGGGCGGCTTCTTTTTCTCCACATTGCGCCAGTGGAGAAGCATCCGGACCGCATGAAGCCGGGCGAGCGCCGAGCGCTGACCAGCGGTGAGATCGCGCTCGGCCGCAGCGTTTTTGACGATGAGATCGCTTGGTCTAAGGTTCGCATCCTCCAGGCCCCCGCGCTTGGGTTTGGCGCGATGGTGCCGATAGGGCGCACCATCGTTTTCTCGAAATGGCGCGCCGCCTATGATTTCGCAGGTGCGCCAATGTGGGACCAAGGCTGGTTTATCCACGAACTGGCGCACGTCTGGCAAGCCGCCCGCGGCGTCGTGCTGGCTGGCGCAAAACTCGGCGCGTTGGGAAAGGGCGCTTACCTCTACAGGCCGCGCCAACCAAAGCTCAGCGCCTACAACATCGAGCGCCAAGCCGAGATCGCTCGCCATCTGTTCCTCGCCCGCGCGGGCGCGCCTGAAGAAGGGGCGCCGTCACGCGAATGGCTCGAAGAGACCTGGGCCAGCCGCTAAGGCTCGTTGGCGCGCAAGGTGAATTCGCCGCGCCGCGTGCGCTCCGGCAATGAAGCGCAGAATTCTGCGACAGCGTCTTCGCCGTAGCGATCGACCATGTCCGCAAGCGCGGCATAGATCGCGACCGACGCTATCACTTCCGCCTCCGCGCCTTCCGCTAGCGCGGTGTCCCACGCATCGAGGATGAGCTGCAGCGCGCGGCCCTTGAGTTCGGGATCATCGGCGGACATTCAGCTACTGCCCGGCGTGCCGTGCGCTGAGACCCTGCGCCACACGCAAGCCGCGCGCCCGCAGCTCCGCCTCCATCTGCCGCGTGGTGGCGTCGCAGACGGGAAAGCGCGCCTCTTCCTGGCGATAGCCGCGGTTGAACCCTTCCACCAGAACGCTGTTGTATTGCGGCTCGCGCTGGATCACGCCGCGCATGTAGTCGCGCCAGCGCTGGTCGCCGCGGCCGTCGCAAACGATGCGCAAATAGTGCGCGCCGCCGAGCACTTCTGCGAGTTCAACGAGCTGGCTGCGATACCATTCCTCGCCGCGCGCGGGAGCGGTTTGTTGCGGCTGCTGACCCTGGCGCGGCTGCTGAGCTGCGGCCGGAAAACCGGATGCGGCGACAAGCAAAGCGCAAAGAACGGCGCGGACTTTCATGGGCTGCCCGGTAGCTCCCAAACGGGGCGGGAGTATGGAACAGATTTTCAGCCAGCATTCACCGGCGGCTTGCGATCGGCCCATGGCTGCGCCTGTTCCAATTCATAGGCAAGTTCCAGCAATCGCCTTTCCTGACCTTTCGGCGCCGAGAAATGGATCCCGATCGGCAGCCCGCCGGCCGACCAGCCCAGCGGGACGCTCATCGCCGGCGCGCCGGCGATGTGCTGCAGCGGGGTGTATCCGACATAATCCGGCAGCGTGTCGAACACCGCCATGCCTTTTGTGCCATCGATCGTGCCAAGCGGCACGGGCGGTTTTCCCAGCACGGGCGTCAGATGGAGGTCGGTCGTCTCGAAGAATGCCGCGTAAACGGTCTCCACGGCGCGCAAGCGTCCGATCGCCGCTTGCAACGCAGGCATGCCTTGGGTGCCCAAATGCTGGGCCAGTTCCAGTGTCAACGGCTCCAGCAACTGGTCGAGCGGTGCATCCGGTCCGGCCCGGCTGCGAACTAGCTCCTCGACTTCCGCCGCCCCAGCCGCCCAGAGCAATATGAAGTCGGCCGAGAATTGTGCGCCGTCGACGGCTGGCCGTCCCTCGCTGACGGTGTGGCCGAGCGAGCGGCACAGCTCTGCCGCCGCCTCCACAGCCGCGCGCACCTCTGGGTCCGGTTCATGTCGGAGCGCGTTTGGAATATCCACGGCTATGCGCAAACGTTGCGTGCTAGGTCCGCCGACCACGCCCACAGGCGGAAACGCAGCGCCGTCGCCCGTTGCTTCGGTCGCCGCCAGCCACGCTGCCGTATCGCGGACGCTGCGGCTGACGCAACCGTTCACGGAAATCTCGATGCCCGGATCCTGCCGTCCGCCCATAACGCTGCGCCCGCGCGACGGCTTTAATCCAAACAGCCCGTTGCACGACGCCGGAATGCGGATCGACCCGCCGCCATCGCTGGCATGCGCGATCGGTACAATCCGTGAGGCCACCGCTACCGCCGCGCCGCCGGAAGATCCGCCGCAGGAACGAGAAACGTCCCAAGGATTGCGCGTCGCGCCGGTTAGCAGCGATTCAGTCGTCGCCGTCAGCCCAAACTCCGGCGTCGTCGACTTGCCGAACGGCACAAGGCCTGCAGCCAGCAGCGCGTCCATGTAGGGCGGCTGCTGATCCGAGACGTTGTCCGCAAACGCGCGGCAGCCGTACTTGGTCGGCTGATCGGTCATCGGCATAAGGTCTTTGATCAGCGTCGGCACGCCCGCGAACGGACCGCTCAGCGTCTCGGCCGCGCGTGTGCGCCCATATTCGTGGAGCGGCGCGGCGATGAAGTTCAGTTCGCCGTTGACGCGCTCACTGCGTGCTATCGCCGCCTCGAGCGCTTCCGCTGCCGTGATCTCACCGCCCCTGATCGCCGCGGCGACTCCAGTCGCATCGAGCTCGCCCAGCGCATCGGACGGACGCCACAAGCGATCGCAGCCGCCGGCGTTCGTTAGCGCGCCGAGCGCGACGGCGTTGGCCATAAGCCCGCGGCGTGACAGCTTCATCGATCTCCCCCTGTTGCCGACAAGCTTGGCGCAGCCAGCGGTCCGCCCGCAAGCGGCAAGCGGCCTTGCCTTTGCGTCAATCCCGCGCGACGAGCGGACTCATGTCCCGCATGCGCGCCGATCTCCTGCTGGTAACGCGCGGCTTCGCCGAGAGCCGCGCCAAGGCGCGCGCCGCGATCGAAGCGGGTGGTGTGCGCGCCAACGGCGCTCTTGTGAGCAAACCCTCCGACCTGATCGCCGAGGACGCCGCGCTCGAAGTGACGCCGCCGCATCCTTGGGTTTCGCGGGGAGGCGTAAAGCTGGCCGCAGCGCTAGACGCCTTTGCCATCGATCCGGCCGGCCGCGTCTGCCTCGACATCGGCGCCTCGACCGGCGGCTTCACCGACGTCCTGCTCTCGCGCGGCGCGACCGGTGTGTATGCGGTCGATGTCGGCCGGGCGCAGCTGCATCCATCGCTGCGCGCCGATCCGCGTGTTGTGAGTCTGGAACAAACCGACGCGCGCGCGCTCACGCGCGCACTCATACCTGAGGCGCCATCGCTCGTCGTCTGCGACGCAAGCTTCATCGGCGCAGCGAAGGTGCTCGCGACGCCGTTGTCACTCGCGACCGACAGCGCCCACGCCATCGTGCTGATCAAGCCGCAGTTTGAAGCCGGACCTGGAAAGGGCGGCGTGCTCGACGAGAAGACAGCGCGCGCCGCCGCGCAAACCGCAATCGATGAACTCGACGGCTTGGCGCGCTTTTGCGTCATCGCCGCCATCGACTCACCGATCCCCGGCGGCGACGGCAATCTCGAGCGGCTCGTGCATCTCAACCGCTGAGCGCGCAAAGAAAGACCCCGGCGCTTCTGGACGCCGGGGTTTCAGTCTTGCGTCTAGGTGGGTTCACCTATGGAGAACTTATCGTTCCCGGCGCCACACGCCGTCAGAACCGCGGCACATGTAGACGTCTTCGCGATAGCGGCGCCCGTAGCGGTCTCGCAGGACCTGCTCGCGCATGCGGCAGTCGCGATACTCGTCGCCGCCGTAATAACCGGACTCCCCGTACGGCCCGCCGTAGAGGTCGTCGTCGTCGCCGCGATAGTAGCCGTCGCCTTGCGAATACGGACGGCCGTAATACGGATCGTAATCGCCTTCCGGCGCGGAATCGCAGCGCGCCGAGGAGCGGCCGATGGCGCCGCCGGCCACTGCGCCGACTACTGCGCCCAGGCCTGTGCCTTCGTCGCGGACGCCGCGATTGCCGGCGATCTCACGGCCGAGCAACGCGCCCACAATGCCACCGATCACTGCGCCGCCCGCAGTGCGATTATTGCGTGAACGCTCACATTCATACTGATTGGCGACGTGTTCGTCGTGGTAGCTGCGGTATTGCTGGGCGGCCGCCGGTTGGGCAAACGCCGTTAGCATGGTCGCCATGGCGGCGGTGGCAAGAACATGGCTACGCATTGAGGGCGCTCCCTTAACTTGGAGCCTAGAAGAGCAAATCCCGTCTGAACCGCACATGAAGCGCATCAATCGCCTTGCCCGCTCCCGGCCCCATCAGGCCCGGAAGACCGACTTTCCCGCCGCTGAGGAGCGAGTGCTGGAGATTTCGGCCATGGGCGCTCGGGGCGATTCAACTGCGAGGGGAGAGGCCGGCCCGATCTACGCGCCTTACGCGCTGCCGGGCGAACAGGTCCGCGCCAGGGTTACCGGCGGCCGGGCGGAGGTGCTGGAGGTCATCCGCCCCAGCCCCGAGCGCCAGGAGCCCGCCTGCAGCCACTTCGGCCGCTGCGGCGGTTGTCAGCTTCAGCACTGGCGCGACGAATCGTACCTGGCCTGGAAGCGCGACCAGGTCGTGCACGCGCTCGCCAAACGCGGCCTCGGCGGCGCGCAGATCGAGCCGACGATTGCCGCCTGGGGCGAGGGCCGCCGCCGCGCCGCGCTCCACGCCGCACGGCAAGACAACCAAGTGCGCATCGGTTTCATCGAACGCGGCGGCGCGCGGCTCACGCCGATCACGCAATGCCCGGTGCTCGCGCCCGCGCTCGAAGCGGTCGTGCTCAGGCTGGCCCCGCTTGCCGACTTCGCGCTGCCGTCGCGGGGCGAGATCACGCTGCAATGTCTGCTGACCGATTCCGGCGTCGACGTTTCGATCAAGGGCGCCGGCCGCGTGGACCTGCTGCATCGCTCCGCGCTCGAACCGCTCATCGCAGAGGCAAACACCCTCAAGCTCGCGCGTCTCTCGTTCGACGGCGATCCAATCATCGAACGCGCCAAGCCGACGCTGCGCATGGGCCGCGCCATTGTCTCCCCGCCGCCTGGCGCGTTTCTGCAGCCGACGGCCTTGGGCGAGGAAACGCTCGCGCGCCTCTCGCTCGAGGCGCTCCAGGGCGCCAAACGCGTGGTCGATCTCTTCTCCGGCATCGGCACGTTCGCGCTCCGCATTGCCGAACACGCCGAAGTCCTCGCCGCCGAAGGCGACGCGGAAATGCTTGCCGCGCTCAAGAATGCCGCTGACGGCGCGGGCGGCGCACTGAAGGAAGTCTCGATCCTGCGCCGCGATCTTTTGCGCACGCCGCTCGCCAGCCTGGAGATGAAGAAGTTCGACGCCGCCGTGATCGACCCCCCGCGCTCCGGCGCGCGCCAGCAGGCCGAACAGATCGCCCGCGCACCCATCGGCAAGCTCGCCTACGTCTCCTGTGATCCTGCGAGCTTTGCCCGCGACGTGAAAATCCTGGTCGAGCACGGCTTCACGCTGACGCGCATCACGCCGGTCGATCAGTTCCGCTGGAGCCCGCACGTCGAGATCGTCGGAGCGCTCGAACGATGAGGGCGCTGTTTTTGGACCGCCGGCGTCCTCGCCTGCCGGCGCTTCATTCTGAGAAGTTGGCTCAGGCCGGCAAGGACGCCGGCGGTCCAAAAAGCGTTGCGCCGATGACCAAAACCACGCTGCTCGATTACCGCCACTCGCGCCGCAAGCGCGATCCCGAAGCAGACGCGACGCCGCTCGAAGACGGCTACTGGCGCAAGAAGACCCTTACGCAAATGAACGAGCGGGAGTGGGAGGCGCTCTGCGACCGCTGCAGCAAATGCTGCGTCATCAGCATCGAGGACGCCGACACCGGCCAGCTCCATCTCACCGACGTCTCCTGCAAGCTGTTCGACACCAAGGACTGCGGCTGCAGCGACTACGCCAACCGCAAGCAATACGTGTCCGATTGCGTGAAGCTCACGCCGAAGAATGTAGGCAAGCTCGATTGGCTCCCGCGCACCTGCGCCTATCGCCTCGTGTCCGAAGGCAAGGACCTCTATTGGTGGCACCCGCTCATCTCAGGCGACCCGAACACCGTCCACGTCGCCAAGGCCTCGGTGCGCAACAAGACCCGCCCCGAAGGCCGCCTGCAAATGCCCGGCCTGATCAAGCGCATCACCCGCTGGCCGGAGCCGCTGGAAAAACCGCCGGCGAAGTATCGGCGAAGGAAGCGTGCTAGGAAATGAGGATCTGCTATTCGCCGCCGACAGCCGACGTCGCCCGGTCCCTCACCAGAATAGGTCCGCCAGGATTGCGACGATGCCCGCCCAGGCCGCCACCCAACAAATAGGCCGGACACCGGGCGGGGCGAATGCATAAGCTGGAACGTACAAGAAGCGCGCAACGACAAAGGTCCAAGCGCCGATGGACGTCAGCTGGTCCACCGCATGCGCCGCATGGACAACAAAGAGCGCCGCTACAAACTGCGGAAAAATTTCGAGCAGATTCCGGTGCGCCCGCACAAAGCGTCCGCTAACGCCCGTCGCCTCGCGCGGCGTATCGCGCGATCCGGCGACCCATTCACCGCCGAGTTGGCGCAAGGTGAGCACGCTCGCGATCGTCAGCTGTGCGCTGGCCAACAGTAGTGCCGCCACAAGGGCCCAAAGATCACTCGTCATAATGCTCTTCGACAGCGTGAAGAGTGGCGTTTTCGCTTGTCCGCAACGGCCACGCTAGGTCGGTAGACGATTTTGGCGGAATGCCTGCCCTGTGTCCGCAACGGGCCGTGAGTTCAACTGATCGCCGCAACACGTAACCTGAATCAAGGGCGTGGAGCGGCAATCATGAGACGCAGGTATCGGCGCGTTGGGTTCACAGCGGCGCAGAGCGCAGAGCTATGGGAGCGCTGGA
>JBQTJK010000011.1:0-49205 GCA_052387215.1 Caulobacteraceae bacterium | reverse complement strand
TTTGTGTTCTGGCCCGGCCCCCCACCCCCCGCCACTCCCCACCCCCCCCCCCCCCCGGTTTTGCGCCCCCCTCCCCCCCGCGCTCCAAGCCCGAGACGCCGCGCAATAGGGGGATAGATCCCTCGCTTATCCATGCCGTTTTCGCGCTAGTGCGCTGAAAACAAAACGCCTCAACAAAATCAATCCGACCGAGTAGCGGCCGGCGTAGAATGCCGCGCATGACCCAAGCCCAACCCATCATCACAGCAAGCCGCGTCGAAGCGTACCTCGTTTCGGCGTTGGGTTTGTTGGGATGGTTATTGGGCTTCATCTTGCGCATCGGCGCAAGCGGTCGCAGTGCGCGTCTCGAACACCTGCTGAGCTGCGCCGAACATGGCGTCGAGCGCATCCTCTTTCTCAAAGCCGTGTTGCGCTACGGGCCGCCGCCACAGCGGCGCAATCGCCATCGTTCGGCGCCAGCTGGATTTCGCCGCGTCGCGCGGCGGCGCCGCCAGCTATTCTACAAGAACGCCAATATCCGCGCCCGCAAAGCCGGGCCGCTCCGGCGCGTCCTCGCGCTGATGGACGCGCTCGCGAACCCCGAACGCGCCATCGCCTATTTCCTGAAGCGCCTCTGCAACGGCCTGTGTCTCAGCCGCCTTATCGCGGCCGCGCCGCCGGGCGACGCGCTCGCGCGCGACGCTCTTGTGGCCGCAGCGCCAACCTTCATCGACTCTTCTTGACTGGCTTGCCGCCGTTCCGAGTTTTTCGCCGCCGAATCCGAGATTCGTGCGGACGCCGGCGCACGCTCATGAGCTGAGATTCTTCTCGCCCTTGATGGGCGAGGTGGCCGCGAAGCGGCCGGAGTGGGTGGTGGTGCAACGTCTGCTGAGTTCGCGCGCCAACCACCCGCTCAGTCAACCCGCTTCGCGCGCTGACAGCTCGCCCATCAAGGGCGAGCAGAGATGAGGCGGACGCTCAGCTCACGCGCAGTAGCGCGTGTTTTTTCCTGCCGAGCGAAAGCTTGATGGCGCCGTCGACGACGTCGCCGAGGTTGATCGCGGCGTTCTCGTCAGTGACCAGGGCGTCGTTCACTCGCAACGCGCCAGCCGCAACGTGGCGCTTCGCTTCACTGTTGGAAGAAACAAGGCCAGCGCGAACAAACGCGGCGGCCACGCGAAAGCCCACCGAAAGCTCAGAGTGCGAGATTGGAAACGACGGCAGGTTCTCCGAGCGTGCGCCTTGTTCAAACGTGGCGCGGGCGGCTTGTTCGGCTTTCAGCGCTTCCTCGCGCCCATGCAGTAGCGCCGTGGCTTCTGTGGCGAGCGTCTTCTTGGCGTCGTTGATCTCGACGCCTTGCAATGCTTCGAGGCGCGCGATTTCTTCGAGCGGAAGATCGGTGAAGACTTTGAGGAAGCGGCCGACGTCGGCGTCTTCGGTGTTGCGCCAGTATTGCCAGTCTTCGTAAGGGCTCAGCACGTCGGCGTTGAGCCAGACTGCGCCTTGCGCGGTTTTGCCCATCTTCGCGCCGGACGACGTCGTGATCAGCGGCTGGGTGAGGCCGAACAGTTCGACGCCGTCCATGCGGCGGCCGAGGTCGACGCCGTTGACGATGTTGCCCCACTGATCGGAGCCGCCCATCTGCAGCCTGCAGCCGTAGCGGCGGTGGAGTTCAACGAAGTCATAGGCCTGCAGCACCATGTAGTTGAATTCGATGAAGCTCATGGGCTGCTCGCGCTCGAGGCGCATGCGCACGCTGTCCATCGTCAGCATGCGATTGACCGACATGTGTCGCCCGACCGTGCGCAGGAAGTCGAGATAGTTCAGCGGCAACAGCCACTCGGAATTGTCGACGAGAATCGCGTCGCTTCGCCTCGGGCCGAAGGTCAGGAATTTCTCGAAGGTGCCGCGGATCGAGGCTGTGTTCTTCTCGATCTGCTCTTCAGTCAACAGCTGGCGCATCTCTTCCCTGCCGGAGGGATCGCCAACGCGCGTGGTGCCACCGCCGAGCAGGACGATCGGCTTGCCGCCGGCTTGCTGCAGCCGGCGCAGGTACATGATCTGGGTGAGGTTGCCGACGTGCAGCGAGGGCGCCGTCATGTCGAAACCGATATAGCCGGTGACGCCCGCTTCGGCGGCTTTGTCCAAGCCCGCCAAATCAGTGCATTGGTGGAACTGCCCGCGCGCAACGGCGTCGCGGAGGAAACGAGATTTAAGGTTGGCGGCGGTCGTCATAGCGGCGGGCGATAGCATGGGCGGCGGCTCCTGTCGAAGCCACGCTCTGTTAAACGAGAACGGGTCTAAGGTGAGCCATGCGCGTTGAGCTGAAACCGCATCCGGATACGCCTTGTCGAGCCGTCGCCTCGCTAGAGGCCGACGTCGAGCGCCTCTGGAGGTGTGGGCTCAAGCTCACGTACGTGTTGCGCGGCGAGTTGGCTGCTATCCGGTTTCCGGTTCGCGCAGAACCAAGGCACGTCGATGGTCTCTGGCAGACCACCTGTTTCGAGGCATTCGCGCGCAGTCACGGAGGCGAAGGCTATTGTGAGTTTAATCTCTCGCCTTCGACCGAGTATGCGACCTATGGATTTGCAGCGTACCGCGAAAGCATGGAGGTCAATCGCTGGGCTCACGCGGTGATTGCGACCGTTGCGAGCAATGAGCGGTTCGATCTCGCGGCGGTAATCGACTTCCAGCGCACGCCGCAGGTTGATGGCGACGGTCCATTGCAACTCGGCATCAGTGCTGTGATCGAGGAAATGGATGGAAGAAAATCCTACTGGGCGCTTCGGCATCCGCTCGGCAAGCCGGACTTCCATCACGCCGATGGCTTTGCGTTGGAGCTGCCATGAAGTTTGGAATTGATCGCTTGCTGGAAGACGCAAGCTTGCGCGCGCCGCTCCGGGGCAAGCGGGTGGCGCTGGTGGCGCATCCGGCGTCGGTCACGCGCGATCTCACCCATTCGCTCGATGCGTTGTCGGCGTGCGAGGACCTTCGCATCACAGCGACGTTCGGCCCGCAGCACGGCATGCGCGGCGACAAGCAGGACAACATGGTGGAATCGCGGGACTACGACGATCCCGTGCATGGCGTTCCCGTGTTCAGCCTTTATGGCGATCAACGCCGGCCGACGGGTCAGATGCTGAGCACGTTCGATGTCGTGTTGATCGACCTGCAGGATCTGGGTTGCCGCATCTACACCTTCATCACCACGCTGCTCTACATGCTCGAAGCCGCGGCGCAGACAGGCAAGGAGGTCTGGGTGTTGGACCGGCCCAATCCCGCCGGACGTCCGGTGGAGGGCCTGAAGTTGCGCAGCGGCTGGGAGAGTTTCGTGGGCGGTGGGCCGATGCCGATGCGCCACGGGCTCACCCTCGGCGAACTCGGTCTCTGGTTCATCGAGCACTTCAAGCTCGATGTCGCCTATCGCGTGATCGAGATGGAGGGCTATCGGCCCGACGAAGCGCCGGGCCACGGCTGGCCGGTCGGCGAACGCACCTGGATCAATCCGTCGCCGAACGCGCCCAACTTATGGATGGCGCGCGCCTATGCCGGCACGGTGATGCTTGAGGGTACGACGCTCAGCGAGGGGCGCGGCACGACGCGTCCGCTCGAATTGTTCGGGGCCGGCGACATCAATGCACGCGATGTCATCGATGAAATGCACAATCTCGCGCCGCACTGGCTCAAAGGCTGCAAGCTGCGCGAATGCTGGTTCGAGCCGACGTTCCACAAATGGGAAGGCGAGCTGTGTCACGGCGCGCAGATCCATGTTGAAGATCCGCATTACTATGACCACGAGGGGTTCAGACCCTGGCGGCTGCAGGCCGCCGCATTCAAGGCGATCCGCCGGCTCTATCCGGACTACGAGCTTTGGCGTGACTTCGCTTACGAATATGTGTTCGACAAACTCGCCATCGATGTGATCAACGGGTCACCGCTGCTGCGCGAATGGGTCGATGATCCAAACGCTACGCCAGGCGATCTCGACGCGATCGCCGCGCCGGACGAGCGGGCGTGGCAGAGCGAGCGCCAGAAGCACTTGCTCTACTGAACCTATGATCGTTCTGCGGTCGTTCAATAAATCGGAGTAAGGACACAAAACGTTCGCGCTTTGCACCCTCGGCGTTGCGGAGTTCGCCGACTTTGAAGTTAGCGTTCGTTTACGTGAACAGTGCTATACGCGCGCGTGCGCGCGAAGCGTTAGAACCAGCCTTTTTTCTTTTTCTTCTCGGGCTCCGGCGGACGCGCAGGCTTTGAGGACGAGGCGGTTTTCGAGGGCGGCGCTGCTTGCTGGCGCGAAGGTTGCGCGGCGGTTCGTTGCGGCGCTCCCGCTTTTGGTTGGGACGGCGCGCCGTTGCGGGGCGGCAGCGGGCCAAGCTTGTCTGCGAACCAGTTGGACATATCCCTCACCTTGTTGGGCGCGCAGCTGGCGCCGATTCGTCGTTATCGCATCGAAACGAGAACGCCAATCCGCCAGCGCATGGCTTGCGCAGGCTTCATGATCCGGCTGTGGAGAACTCAGCGCGGGGCGCGCTTCGCCAGAATGCGCTGCAGCGTGCGCCGGTGCATGTTGAGGCGGCGGGCGGTTTCGCTGACGTTGTGGCCGCAGAGTTCGTAGACGCGCTGGATGTGTTCCCAGCGGATGCGGTCGGCGCTCATCGGGTTTTCGGGCGGTTCGGGTTTTTCGTCCGGCGAGGCCAAGAGTGCTTTGACGATGTCCTCAGGATCGGCGGGCTTGGCGAGATAGTCGAGCGCGCCGGCCTTGACCGCGGCGACGGCGGTGGCGATTGCGCCGTAACCGGTGAGCATCACGACGCGGCAATCGGGGCGGCTCTTGTTTAGCGCTTCGACAACAGAGAGACCGGAGCCGTCCTCCAAGCGCAAATCGAGCACGGCATAAGCGGGCGGCGTCTTGCTGGCGATCTCATTGGCTTCGGCGACGCTGCCGACGGCGGTGACATCGAACCCGC
Source organism: Caulobacteraceae bacterium (assembly GCA_052387215.1). GTDB lineage: Bacteria > Pseudomonadota > Alphaproteobacteria > Caulobacterales > Aquidulcibacteraceae > Vitreimonas. The sequence continues at coordinate 44,256 of JBQTJK010000011.1, read as the reverse complement.
GCTGTTCCAGCGCGCGCGCCAGGCGCGTGCGGAAGGGCGCGTCGTCGTCCAGTATGAGGAGAGATTTTTCGCCGTTGAGGGGCGCCGCCGTCGTCATCAGCCTTCGTGCTCCGATGTTGTCTATCTAGCTACTTTCGCGCGATTTTAAAGCGCAGGGGCCTCGATGGCCGAACGCGGCCAACGGGCCTTCACCAACGCGCCGCGCTGGGGCGGTCGGCGATTGCGGACTTCGAGCTTGGCGCCGCTGCGCTCGAGCAGCGTCTTGGAAATGAAGAAGCCAAGCCCCAGGCCGCCCGCCATGCCTTCTTCATCGCGCTCAGTGAGATAGGGTTCGCCGAGGCGACTGAGCACGCCAGGGGCGAAGCCCGGTCCGTCATCGCGGATGGCGATCTCGACCTGATCGGCATCCCAGCGCGCTTCGATGTCGACACGGGATTTGGCGAAACCGACGGCGTTTTCGACGATGCCGCCCAGCGCATGCACGATCTCGGGCATGCGGCGGATTTCGAGCAGGCCTTCGCCTTGCGCGTCAATGACGATTTCGGCGCCCAGGCCTTCGTGCGGGGAGATCACCTCCTCAAGGATCGCGCGGATCGGAGCGCGCTGGATCATCACGTCGCCGCGTTCGCGATTGGCCGAGAGCTGATCAAGAATCGCGCGGCAACGTTCGCTCTGGGTGATCAGGAGCTGCAAGTCTTCGTAACGCGGGTCGTCTGGCTTGACATCGCGCGCCATCTCCTTGGCGACGAGATGGATGGTGGCGAGCGGGGTGCCGAGTTCATGCGCGGCGGCAGCGGCGAGCCCGCCGAGCGCGGAGAGCGTCTGTTCGCGCGCGAGCACTGCTTGCACGGCGGCAAGAGCGATGTTGAGGCGCTCTTCCTCGGCGGCGACACGCCACGCATAGACGCTGGTGAAGCCCAGGCCGACGAGCACGGCTGCGGCGATGCCCATCTGATAGAGCGGCGGCATGACGAAGGTTGCGCCTTCGGGCCATGGCAGAGGCAAGCGCCAGACTGAAATGGCGCCGACGCACGCAAAGGTCAGCGCAGCGAGCATCGCAGTGACGGCCGGGCGCAGCACCGTGGCGCTGACGGCAACGGGGGCGACGAACAGAAACACGAAGGGGTTCTGCAGCCCGCCGGTGAGCGCCAGCAGCACGGCGAGTTGGACGGCGTCATAAGCAAGCTGCGCGGCCGCCTCCCACTCGCGTGCGAGTTCCTGGCTGCGGCGCATGGCGATGAGAGCAAGGTTGAGCGCGACGGAAACGCCAATCGCGGCCAGGGCCCAGGGCAGCGGAAATTCGACATTGAGCCCGTAGCGCACAAACAGCACGGCGACGGTCTGGCCGAAAATGGCGAACCACCTCAGCAGAATGAGGGTGCGGACGCGCACGCGGCTGGTCGCGCCCCAGAAGCTGGGGAGCGGCGCGTGTAGGGGCCGGGCCTCGGTATCAGCCATGCCTACTCATCGCTGTGGCCGCTCCGCCACTCAAGGGCGGGTGCGACAGGATGACGGTAAAACCCTTGTACATTTGTTATTGAGTCTGCGAAGCGTTCGCAATAGGGAGCAGGACGCTGTTGAGAAGGAGTCGCAATGCGGGTGCTGTGGGGGATTTCGGCGCTGGCGCTGGGGCTAGGCGTCGCGGGCGTCGCATCGGCTCAAGACGAGCTGCAGTACGCCGAAGCCGACATCACCGTGACCGGGACGCGCACCGCGCAAGAGGCGTTCGATGTGCCTGTCACTGTCACGGTGATCGATGAGGAGGAAATTGAAGAAACCCTGGCCACCGACATCAAGGACCTCATTCGCTTCGAACCGGGCATCACCGTGCCGTCGAGCCCGTCTCGCTTCACAGCGGCGTTCGCCTCGACTGGACGCGACGGCAACAGCGGGTTCAACATTCGCGGCCTCGGCGGCAATCGCGTGCTCTTCCAGGTGGATGGCGTCCGCGTGCCCGATGGTTTCTCGTTCGGGCCGGCTGCGTTCGGACGGGGCGACTACATCGATCTAGACGTGCTGCAGTCAGTCGAAATTCTGCGTGGCCCCGGCTCGGCATTGTACGGCAGCGATGGCGTCGCCGGCGTTGTGAGCTTCTTCACCAAGGATCCGTCTGACTTCCTCACCGAGGACGAACACTTCGGTGCGCGCGTGCGTGCTTTCTATGCAAGCGCAGACGATAGCTTTGCCCATGCACTGACGATTGCGGGACGGTTGGGCGATTGGTCGGCAATCGTCGGCTACACACACCGTGAGGGCCACGAGCAGGATAACCAGGGCGAAGATAGTTCACTGAACACGCGCCGTACCGCGCCAAACCCGCAAGACATCGAAGCGGACGCCGCGATGGCGCGCATTGTGTTCGAGCCGAGCGACATGCATCATTTTCGGCTCACAGGGGACTACGGCGAGCGCGAAATTGTCACCGAAGCGTTAAGCGCGCGCGCGATCAATCCGCCGGGTCCCGGTGATCCGCCCTTCGGCTCGACGAGCGTACTGGATCTCGATGGCGTCGACGAAAGCGAACGCCGACGGGTTTCGCTGGACTACACCTTCGAAAACAGAGGCGACCCGGTCGAAAAGGCATTTGTAGCAATCTACGCGCAGGACAGCTCGCTCTACCAATTCAGCGAAGAAGATCGCAACACCGCCGCCGATCGTACGCGGATCACCACCTTCGACAATTCGGTATGGGGCGTCTCGGCGCAACTCGAAAGCCGGTTCAGGACCGGCGCTGCCGAGCACACGCTCGTTTACGGCGGCGATTATTCGCGCACCGAGCAGGAAGGCCTCCGCGATGGCACAGTGCCGCCGCTCGGCGAGACGTTCCCGACGCGCGCGTTTCCAATCACGGAATATGCGCAAGCGGGCCTCTTCATCCAGGATGAGATCAGCTTCATGGACGGGCGCGTCTCATTCTTCCCGGCGTTGCGCTACGATTCCTATGACCTCGATCCCACCGCCGATGTGCTCTACACGCTGCCGGTGTCCGGCCAGAGCGATTCACGCGTGACGCCGCGCTTCGGTGTTGTGGCGTGGCCGGCCGAGACGTTCGGCGTGTTCTTCAATTATGCCCAAGGCTTCAAGGCGCCGTCGCCGAGCCAGGTAAACAATGGGTTCGCCAATCCGATCATCGGCTACACCTCGATCCCGAACCCGGACCTTGCGCCGGAAACCAGCGAAGCGCTCGAACTCGGCGTGCGCTGGCGCGATGTGACGCTGTTCGGCGGCGATCTGCGCGCGAGCGCCAACGTATTCGGCTCCTGGTATGACGACTTCATTGAACTGATTCAGATCAGCGGCAGCTTCACGCCGTTGGATCCGGCTGTGTTTCAATATGTCAACCTGAGTGAAGCCGAGATCTGGGGCGCCGAGAGCCGCGCTGATCTTGCCTGGGAGAACGGCTTCGGCGCCTCGGTGGCGATTTCGTTTGCGGAAGGCACGTTCCTCAATGGCGGCGCAAGCGCGCCGCTCGAGAGCATCGAGCCGTGGCGGATCGTGGCGGGTGTTTCCTACAACGCGCCGGGCGGACGCTGGGGCGGGCAGCTGATCGCCACGCATTCAAGCAAGAAGGATGAGAGCGATACGGCCGCGCCGTTCATTCCCGACGCGTTCACGATCCTCGATGCGACCGCGTACGTGAACATCACGGACGCTGCGACGTTCCGCATCGGGGTCTTTAATATCACAGACGAGAAATACTGGTGGTGGAACGACGTGCGCGGCGTGTCGACGGCGGTCGACGCGTACACGCAGCCTGGCGCGAACGTTTCCGCCTCGATCGCTTACCGGTTCTGAGGAGGAGTCAGATGAACATGCGGATGACGCGAAGGGGTTCGATGGTGGCGCTGGCCAGCGCGAGCGTTGCGGCGGCGACGCCTGCGTTTGCGCAAAGCGGGCGCCTTTCATCGGTCGAACGCGATCGTCAGTCCATCCTGGCGATGGCAGGCGATTATCGCGTGCGCTTCAACTTCGATGAGACCGTTCCCTTCGTGAGCGACTACACGCCGCTCGAGCCGAAGACGAGCGGCGGCTACGAGAGCGTACGCGTGATCAAGGATGAGGGCGACTTCATCCAATTGCAGCACATGCTGGTGGCCGATCACGAAGGCCAGAACTTCGTCATCAAGCACTGGCGCCAGGACTGGACGTACCAGCCGCGCACCGTGCTTGTGTACGAGCGCCGCAATTATTGGTCGATCGCCAATGTCTCCAGCGCTGAGCGCCGGGGCGCGTGGACGCAAACTGTTTGGCAGACGGACGACTCGCCCCGTTATGGCGGCGTTGGCCGTTGGGATTACGCGAACGGCCGCACGATCTGGACGAGCGGCCCGACAGCGCGCCCGCTCGCGCGCCGCGATGCGATCCGCAATCCTCCCTACGAGTGCTATCTCTCGATCAACCGCCACGCGCTGACGCCGACGGGCTGGGTGCACGAGCAGGACAACGAGAAGCTCGGCACGCGCAACGGCGAACTGGTCGCGATCGTGCACGAGGACGGCGTCAACACGTACGATCACTTCAACGAATACCAGGTGTCGGCCGCGGACTCATATTGGGCCGACCCCGCGGACTATTGGGCCGGCGTGCGCCAGGCCTGGGACGACGCCATCGCGCGCCGCCGCGGCGTGTGGGTCGAGGAAGAAGCGCAGAATGGCGCCATCACCGGCCCGACGTTGATGGGTCTCGCTGACCGCATCCATTCGGATGAAATCACGACGCAGCCGGCGCTTGCCGAAGCGCAAGCGGCGATCACGCAAGCGACCAGCCAGAGCGCCTAGCGGCGATTGAGCACGACAACCATGGGTCCTAGCTCGTGGTTATCGTCGCTGCGGCCAATTGACGGCGCCCAAAGGCTGGAGACCGCGCCGTCGAAAAAGAGCGCGTTGCCGCACCGCAGTTCGTCGCGGAAGAAGCGGGCAAATCGGCCGAACGAAACGACGCCCGAGCTGATGACGAAATAGGCGGTGTGCACGTCGCGCAGGCCGACGCCGTTGCGCACGAACCGCGAGGTCCCGTCTTCGGCGAACCGAGGATGCATCTCGCCGTCGATGACAAGCATCGGCCCCGATTGCGTAGCCCATCGCGGTTCGCGCAGCTCGCGCGCATAGCTCTCGGACGTCTCCAGGTGTGGCGCGCCGTCCTGGCCCTGCCAGAACACGCCATTGGGTTTGAGGTGGAAGTTGCCGGGGCCATCGGTCAAAGAGATGGCGTGCTGCTCCTCGCCATTGGCCACGTAGAGGCCGATTGGCGCGCCGCGATCGTTGTACATGCCCGCGTTCATGGCGAAACGGACGTTACGCGCTTCGGGGCCGAGTTCGCGCTGCAAGTCTTCGAAGCTGCGTAGATAGCTGCCGCCGGAGGCGCGTGAGTAGAGCCGTAACTCATGGCGGCGCGCGTCGAATGTGCACACTACAAAGCGAGAGCCCTCGAAGTCGCGGGTCACGCAGGGTGCGTCGCGGTCTTGCAAGCGCGGAAGCAAGAAGAGCGCGGCGGCCGCGAAAATGCCAACCATCGTCGCAATTGCGATCGGAGGCGTGCGCGCCAACTTCATCGCCGTGTCACATGCGCAAATTCGGACGCCGGCTCAAGCACCGGCTGCGGCAATGCGCCCCCTGCGCGCTCGCGCCGCGTTGATAAGGGCGCGGACGAGGTTTCTAGCTTTTTCGGATGACTGAGCCCGTTGAAACGCCGCGGAGAAATCTGACAGGCGCCGTGGCGCCCGCGCTCGCTGCCGCGGCGTTGGCGGCGGCAGGCGCGATGTGGCTGGTGGGCGCCAACGGCGGGCGGCTCGGCAGGCAGGCTGCCGCCGCACCCCGCGACTGCATCTTGGAGAACGTGGATGCCGTGGGCGGCCCGATCGAGCTCGTAGATTCCAATGGCGCGCGCGTGACGCAAGCCGACTTCGCGAATGAGCCTGCGGTGATCTATTTCGGCTTTACGCATTGTCCGGACGTTTGCCCGGGCAGCATGTACGCGCTGAGCGAGGCGCTGGCGCAACCGGACGGCTACGACGTGCAGCCGATCCTGATTACCGTCGATCCTGAACGCGACACGCCGCAGCGGATGGGCGAATATGCGCACACCCCGGGGTTTCCGCCGGGGTTGGCCGGACTGAGCGGTTCGCGCGCGCAGATTGACGCCGCGGCCCGCGCGTTTCGAGTCCATCATGCGAAGGCCGAAACTCCTGACGCCCCGGCAGACACTTACAACGTCGATCACTCGTCGTTGCTCTATGTGGTTGATGGCAATTGGCGCACGGTCTCGATTGTCCCGACGATGGGCCGCGCCGACCCCATGGATCCGCGCAGCCCGATGGTCCCGACGCCGCCTGCCACCATCGCGGCCTGCATCGCGGCAGGGCTGGAGCGGGCGGACTTGTCCTGATTATGTGAAGCCGGCGGCCATTGGCGCGCACGGAAATCCTCATTACATTTGAGCTACGGAACAAAAGCCCGGGCCGAGAACCCTGGGTGGGGGCTCCGGTTAAGACTCTCGGCATAATCGCCAGTCTGGCGCTGCGATGCGAAAGGCTCGTCCGCTGAGTTGTCTTAGCTTGTTGGAAACAGGGCTAGTCGCAGTATCCACGTTGGTTGCTGCACCGCAGCAGAAGGGCTCGCATGCTCTATTCACTTTATGAACTGGGCCACCTCTCGGTCGCGCCATTGCGGATTGCGGCCCTGATGCAGTCCACGATGCTGCGCTCTCCGTTGAACCCTGTTGCCGACACGGAGATCGGGCGCACGGCAGCGGCGGCGGCGGATTTGTTCGAATCCATGACGCGCCGCTACCACAAGCCCGATTGGAATCTGCCCGCCACGAAGGTCGGAGGCGCCGATGTCGCCGTCACGCCGACGAGCGTCTGGTCGACGCCTTGGTGCAACATGATCCATTTCGAGCGCGACGCGGAGCAACTGAAGGCTGCGCGCGTCGATCGGGTGGATCCGACCGTGTTGCTCGTGGCGCCGATGTCGGGGCATTACGCGACATTGCTGCGCGACACGGTCAACGCTTTCCTGCCGGACCACGTGGTTTACGTCACCGATTGGGCGGACGCGCGCATCGTGCCCTTGCTCGCCGGGCGCTTCGACCTCAACGACTACATCGATCATATAATTGGCATGCTGCGCGCGCTTGGACCGCAAACGCATGTCGTTGCGGTGTGCCAGCCGGGCCCGGCTGTGGTCGCCGCGATTTCGCTGATGGCGGAAGAAGACGATCCGTGCACGCCGGCGACGATGACGATCATGGGTTCGCCGATCGATGCTCGTAAATCGCCGACCGCGCCCAACCTATTGGCGGAGAAGCGCGACATCGGCTGGTTCAAACAAAAGATGATCCATACTGTGCCGGCGCTTTATCCGGGCGCGTTCCGGCGCGTCTATCCAGGCTTCCTCCAACTCGCGAGCTTCATGGGGATGAACCTTTCGCGTCACGTGGACGCTCACTATTCGTATTTTCAGAATCTGGTGAAGGGCGACGGCGATAGCGCCGAGAAGCATCGCGACTTCTATGATGAATATCTCGCGGTGATGGATCTGTCGGAAGAGTTCTACATCCAGACGCTGATTGAAGTGTTCCAGGAGTATAGGCTTGCGAACGGCACGATGATGCATCGCGGCCGCAAGGTCGATCCAGGCAAGATCGCGAAGACCGCGCTGCTTACGGTCGAGGGCGAGAACGATGACATCTCCGGCATCGGCCAGACCCAAGCCGCTCATGATATTTGCAGCAACATCCCCGAGCACATGCGCCGCGATTACATCCAGCCGGGCGTGGGCCATTACGGCGTGTTCTCAGGGCGGCGCTTCCGTACGGAAATCTACCCGCGACTGCGCGAGTTCGTCCGTGCGTTTCATTCGAACGCATCGCGCAATGCGAAGCGCGCAAACCTGAAGCTCGTCGGCGAGCAATAGGTCTTTCCACAGTGACGGCGGTTGATGAGCGCGATTCTTCGTGCGCGATTTTGTTGCGCCTGCGATAGTGATCCGGATCGCGGGGTGTGTGTGGCGTCGAGCGGGCTGGATCGGACTCTTGAGGCGTTAACGCGCCGCGTGAGATTCTTACGCATGCGCTTCGATTCGCGACAGAAGCTCGAACCTGGCCGGACCGAGATCGAAACGATCGACGGCCGGCGCGTGCCCATTAAGCTGATCGTCAATCCGCGCGCCAGGCATGTATCGGTGCGCATCGACCCGACGCGCCGCGAGGCGATCGCCACGGCGCCGACGAAGCGGCATTTGAAACACGCAGCTCAGTTCGCGGCAGAACGCGCGGGCTGGATCGCGCAGGAACTGTCGCGCCTGCCGCGAGGCGTCTCACTAACACCAGCTTCGTTCGTGCCGCTCAGAGGCGTCGAGCACGAATTGGTCTACAAGCACGGGCGCGCGCCGCCGCGGATCGAGGAAGACTTGCTGCCGCGGCTGATCGTGCCGGCCCCCGATGCGGCGCTGTTTGAATCCCGCGTTTTGCGCTTTCTGAAAGATCAAGCGCGAACGGACCTGATCGACCGTGTGGCGACGCATGCGGTGAAGCTCGGGGTTCGACCCGTGCGGATACAGGTGAAGGAGCTGCGCTCGCGCTGGGGCTCTTGCTCCGTCGACGGCGTGCTTTCGTTCTCGTGGCGGCTTATCCTCGCACCGCCATTCGTTTTAGACTACTTGGCAGCCCATGAAGTGGCGCACCTTAAAGAGATGAACCATTCGCGCCGCTTCTGGGCATCGGTGCGCAAGTGCCTGCCTGATTATGAGCACGGTCGCGACTGGTTGCACCAGCACGGCTGCAAGCTCCACGCGGTGGGCTTGGCGCGCTAGCCGGTGTTGGCCCAGTAAATCGTGGCGCCGCCACGCCAGATGAAGGACCGACGCCTTCAAGCGTCAACGGCGCGGATGGATTCAGAGTCTCAGCCCTCTGGACCGAAATCCAGCGAGCGATCTTGGTCGTCGGGCGGCGGGGTTTGCGGGCCGCCAATCACAGCGCCGATGGGCGCGCCCACCGCTGTCAGCTCAGGCGTCTCAGGCTCGGGCAACCCGGCATCGTAGTCCTCCTGCCGCGGCATCTGCAGTTCGCGGATCGGCGTGTTGCGCAGGGCCGTGGGCATGAACCGCGCCCAGATTTCCGCCGGCAGGGAGCCGCCGGTGACGCGTGCGGTCTCTGTGAAGTTATCGTTGCCGACCCAAACGCCGGCGACCATGCCGGGCACGAAGGCGATGAACCACGCGTCGCGATAGTCGTTGCCGGTGCCAGTCTTGCCGCCGACCTGGCGGCCGGGCATCCGCGCAGCCGTGCCCGTGCCGGCGTCGACGACGCGCCGCATCATGTAGTTCATATAGCGAAGCGGGCGGTCCTCGATCACGCGTCGGCGATCCTGCTGACGGAAGCTCCACATGACCTCGTTCGAATTGGCGCGGCGGATACGCGAAACGCCGTGCGCTTCGAGGTTGTAGCCTTCGGCCGCCATCGCGCCGTAAGCCTGCGCCATCTCCAGCAGCGTAATCTCCTGCGCGCCGAGCGCCAGCGAGTGATAGTTGAAGAGAGGTGAGCGCACGCCGAGACGGCGCGCAACGTCGATGACATTTTGCCCGCCGACTTCATTCGCCACGCGGATGGCGACCATGTTGTAGGAAAGCGCGAAGGCGCGCGTGAGCTCGGTCGGGCCGTTGTATTCGCCCGCGTAGTTGCCGGGCGACCAGGGCTCCTGGCCTTCGATATAGATCGTGATCGGCGCATCCTCGCGCACGCTCCAGGGCGTCAGGCCGTTTTCCATCGCTGCGAGATAGATGAAATATTTGAACGACGAGCCGGGCTGGCGGCGCGCCTGCGTGGCGCGGTTGAATTGGCTGAGATCATAGTCACGGCCGCCGACAAGCGCGCGCACGCCGCCTTCATCGTCCATTGCAATCAGCGCCGCCTGGCTAACGCGGCGGGATTGGCCCTGCTCGGCGAGCACGTTTTCAACCGCTTCCGCGCCGGCGCGCTGAGCAGTGATGTCGATCGTGGTCTCGACGATGAAGTCGTCGCGCTGCTGGCCGATGATGTCATTCAGCAGCGGGTCGATCCAATCGCGATAGTACGAGAGCACGCCTGCTGGATTGCGCCGGCTGACGACGAGCTCCTCCTGAAGCGCCGCTTCGCGTTCGGCCGAGCTGATGAACCCCATGTTCACCATCTCATCCAGCACCATGATGGCGCGGTCGCGCGCAGCGGCGATGTCCTGACGCGCTGGATTTAGCCGCGAAGGCGCTTTCACGAGGCCTGCGATCATTGCCGATTGCAGCAGCGTCAGTTCGCGTGCGGGCCGGTCGAAATAGCGCTCGGCCGCGGCTTCGATGCCATAGGCGCCGGCGCCGAAATAGACGCGGCTCAGATAGAGCGCGAGGATTTCGTCCTTGCTGAAGCGGCCCTCAAGCCAGATCGCCATGGCGATCTCTTGCGCCTTGCGCCGCCAAGAACGTTCGTTGGTAAGGAAGAGGTTCTTCGCCAACTGCTGCGTGATCGTGGAACCGCCCTGGACGACGCGGCCAGCGCGCAGGTTCTCGGCGCCGGCGCGCATCATGCCGCCTAAGTCGACGCCGAAATGGTCGTAGAAGCGGCGGTCCTCGATGGCGATGAAGGCCTGGGCGACGTAAGGCGGCAACGACGGCAGATCGACAGGTGGCGCGTTCTGCGCACCTTCGCGCAGGATCACGTGCCCATTGCGGTCGAGGAAGGTGATCGACTGGCCGTTCCGCGCTTCCCAAAGGTCGTCGGTCGAGGGCATGCCCCAGGTGACGAAGAAGAAAAAGCCGATGATGAGCGCCACGCCGCCTGCAGCGGCCCAGCCGCTCCAAACTGCCGCTTCGCGCACGTTGCGCGGATGCTTGATGCCGCGCACGCGCCGCCACATCTCGCCCAGGAACGCGCGCGCGGCGCCGTAGAAGGCGACCCACTTCGGTTCGATGTAGCGCCAAAGATCGTGCGTGGTGCCGACGATGCGGTCGCGGACGCGGCCAAGTAGCGACGCCGGCGGCTCTTCTTGCGCTTCCTCGGGATCGCCGGCGGCGCGGAAATAATGCGGCGGCAGATCGCTCTCGCCGGCAGGCTCCTCGGCGAGCGATTCGGCGCTCGAAGGTTCGCTGGCGGTCGGCGGCTCCTCGTGAGCTTCGGACGCCGCGATCGGCAGATCGTCGGGGGTCGGCGGCAGCGTCTCGGGCGGGGGCGGCGACGGCGCAGCGGCTGCATCGACAAACAAGTCGTCGTGCGCGCTGTCCTCCGCCACAGATTCGTCGTCGGCGTCTGGCGCAGGCTCGGAGGTCGCGTCACCCTCCTGGGGCCGCGTTGGCGGAGGCGTTTCATCCTCCGGCCGGTCTGGATCGTTCTCGTCAGCCACCCCGGCTCACCCTCCGCGCTGCTGGTAGCGCGATTCGACCGCGACCTGCCGCTCACTGGCAGGTGCAGTCCCCTTTCAGACCTGAAACGCGTATAGGTCGGGAGGAAGTTCCCTGGCCACTTTCCAGTCCCATTTTTGGGCCGCCGTGGGGCCACACGCAACAGCCTCTGGCGCCCGCTTTTTCTTGCCGGGCCGGAACCCTGTGGCCATATAGGGCCAGCGCGGCGGATTCACCCGCAGCAAGGAGGTTACAATGAGCGACTACCACTTCCAAACGGGTTCGGTCCCGGCCGGCCGCGCGGACATGGCGGTCGATGCGGGCCTTAGGGCCTTCATGCTCGGCATCTACAACAAGATGGCGCTGGGCTTGGCGCTTACGGCCGGGTTGGCCTGGATCGTCGGGACGACGCCGGCGCTGATGGCCGCGATTTTCTCGGGGCCGCAAGCTTATCTCGTGATGTTCGGTCCGCTTGCGATCTTGTTGATCGCGAGCTTCGTCATGCGCAATCCGTCGCCGACGTCGGCGAACCTTGTGTACTGGAGCGTTGTTGCGCTGATCGGCGTCGGCATGGGTGCGCTAGTCTGGTATTATGCGCGTATTCCGGATGGCATGCTCATCGTCGCCAAGGCGTTTCTCGTGACGTCCGCTTCGTTTGGCGGCCTGAGTTTGTGGGGCTACACCACAAAGCGGGATTTGACCGGCTTCGGCACGTTCCTGATTATGGGCCTCATAGGCTTGATCATCGCGTCCGTCGTGAACCTGTTTATCGCTTCGTCGGCGCTGAGCTTCGCGATTTCGGTGATCGGTGTGCTGGTGTTCGCTGGCCTCGTTGCCTTCGACACGCAACGTCTGAAGTTCATGTACTACCAGCTCGGCGGCGACCAGCGCGCGATGTCCGTAGCCACAACATACGGTGCGCTCAGCCTCTACATCAACTTCGTCAACCTGTTCCAGTTCATCCTGAGCCTCATGTCGCCGCGCAACTAAGCGGCGTCTCGCCAGGAGGAACACAACCCGCCCCGGCTTCACGCCGGGGCGTTTCTTTTTAGTCGCCTAGTCGCCGCCGATTACCCGCATCCGCTTGGGTTCTAGCACCGCGAGCACGCGCCCCAAATCATGTCCGCGCCTCAAGATACGCCCATCGACGGCGAGTACGCTGTAGGCGCCCTGCCTACGCGCGTCCTCCGGGCGCTTCTCGATCTGATAGAGCGGCGCTTCGCTGGCGCGGCGATAGACGCTGAACAGCGCACGGTCGGGTAGTGCGTCGAGCGCGTAATCGCGCCATTCCCCGGCGGCGACCATCTGACCGTAAAAGCGGAACAGTCGAGCCAATTCCGGACGCTCAAAGAAGACCTTGCGTCGGTTCATTCCTTGGGCCTCAGGTATCCACAATGTGCAGAGTCCAAGCTAAGCCCAGGCGCTATAGTATTACAAATGCTGCACGTCAGCTTTTGGACAGATTTTGTGCTTGCCCTCGCCGTATTGGAGCGCAAACCTAGCATTGTGACCGGCCGGAGAATTGCTCGTGCTCCGGTATCCATCAGCCCCCCCAGCCCCCCGGGGTACGCGCTTCGGCTGGTCACACTCACTCTCCCAACGGCCCGCGATCATCGCGGGCTTTGTCATATCTAGGTTTCACGAAAACCATTGTTGATCACGCTTTTCCCACGCTCCAGCACGCGGGCATGACCCGCGTCGTTGGTGAGCCTGCCAAAGGTCGAGAGTCGCTCGTCGTGTGCGGTGCAAAGCTCGTCTCGCTGCGCTTAACTCGAGCGAAACCACCGCGCGGAATCGCCTCGGGTGATTCGGGGTCTCTGTGGATAAGAACGGTGGCCTTTTCCCAGAATCCACCTTAAGAGCGGCCCTCGATTTTCCGACGGGGAACCCAAACCACATGCTGCTGCAGGTCGATGGACTGCGCAAAAGCTTCGGCCGCCGCGTGGCGGTGGACGGTATCGGCTTCGCCCTCGACGTTGGGGAAATCGTCGGCTTCCTAGGCCCCAACGGGGCCGGCAAGACCACAACCATGCGCATGATCTCCGGCTATCTCGAACCCGACGAAGGCGTGGCGAAAATCTTCAACATCGATGTCGCGCAGGATCGCCGCCGCGCGCAGGAGCGCGTCGGCTATCTGCCCGAGGGCGCGCCCCTTTATGGCGAGATGACGCCGTGGAGCTTTCTGCGCTTCGTCGCGGAAACACGCGGCATGACGCGCGAAGCGGCGCGCCACGCCGTAAGGCGCGCGGCGCAAGATGCACGGCTCGGAGACACGATCGACCGGCCGATCGAAACGCTGTCCAAGGGCTACCGCAGGCGCGCAGCTCTGGCCGCGGCGCTGCTGCACGACCCGATGCTCTTGGTACTCGACGAACCGACCGACGGGCTCGATCCAAATCAGCGCCACGCCGTACGCGATCTGATCCGGCGATTGGGCGAAGAACGGGGATTGATCATCTCGACGCACAGTCTCGAGGAGGTGGACGCGGTTTGTACGCGCGCGATCATCATCGACCAAGGCCGCATCGTCGCCGACAAGACGCCGGCTGCGCTGCGTGACGAACATGGCAGCCTCGAGCGCGCGTTCGCGACGCTCACGCGCGGCGAGGAGCGCGTATGAAGAAGCGTCCCGGCCTCGCTAGCATGCTCGCCGTCTACCGGCGCGAGCTGCTTTCCTACGTGACCACGCCAACGGCCTACGTGTTCGTTGGCGTGTTCCTGTTCGCGATCGGATTGTTCACGTTCCAGATCGGCGGCTTCTTCGAAGCGCGGCGCGCAGACTTAAGCGCGTTCTTTGCCTTTCACCCGTGGATCTTCATGGTGTTTCTGCCGGCAATTGCGATGCGGCTCTGGGCGGAAGAGAGCCGCTCTGGCGCCATCGAACTGCTGATGACGCTGCCGGCGCCGACGTGGTCGCTGGTGGTCGGGAAATTCCTCGCCGCATGGACGATCGCGGGCGCCGCGCTCCTGCTCACAGTGCCGTTGTGGGCGACAGTGAATGCTCTGGGCTCGCCCGACAACGCGGCGATTTTCACGGCATATCTGGCAAGCTTGCTTATGGCCGGCGCCTACATCGCCATTGGCTCCGCCATGTCGGCCCTGACGCAAGCGCAAATCGTGGCATTCGTGCTGGCTGTCCTGGTGTCGTTCCTGCTGACGGCGCTCGGGCTGCCGCTCGTGCTGGACTTCTTCAGCGGCATCGTTCCCGGCGCTGTCGCTGAAGCTATCGCGCGTTTCTCGATCCTGCATCACTTCGACGCCGCGCAGAGAGGCGTAGTGGAGTTCCGCTCCGTGTTTTACTTCGCGTCGCTGATAGCGCTCTGTCTGAGCTTCACTGCACTTGCAGTGGATGCACGACGGGGAGGCTGAGCGATGAGCGCACGCCGCCACGCAATTCTCGCCGCACTTGCGCTAATGGTCGCTTTCGTGGCGTCGAACCTGACTGCCAATTCCTGGTTCCGCTCATGGCGGCTCGATTTGACCGAGAACCAGCTGTACTCGATCAGCCGCGGCACCCAACTGACGCTGAACGAACTCTCTGAGCCCGTGCAGCTTACGCTCTACTATTCGCGCGACGCCGGACGGGCGTTGCCGCAGCTACAGGCATACGCCTCGCGCGTGCGCGAGATGCTGCAAACATTCCAAGCGCGCTCCAACGGACGTGTGCGCTTCACGGAAGTCAACGTCGAGCCCTTCACCGAGGCGGAAGACGACGCGGCGGAAGCAGGCGTGCAGCCGCTGCGCCCGTTCGAGGGCGCCGACCCGATCTATTTCGGGCTGACAGGCGCAAACGCGATCAACGATACCCGCACGATCCCTGTGTTTGATCCGCAGCGCGAGTCATTCCTTGAATACGAGATCACGCGGCTGATTTTTGAGTTGGAGCATCCCGATCGCACCCGCGTTGCGCTGATCACGTCGTTGCCGATCGATCCGTCGGCAGCCGCAAATCCAGCCTTCGGCGCCTCCGACCAGTCCGTGTTTTCGATTGAGATGGGCCGATTGCTGGACGTGACGAACCTGGCCCCGGATTTCACCGCGATTCCGGATGACGCCGATGTCTTGGCGATCATTCATCCCGGCGCCCTTACGGCGCGGCAGCTTTATGCAATCGACCAATTCATTCTGCACAAAGGTCGCGCGTTCATCGCGCTCGATCCGGCCTCGCTGACGGCGCAACAAGCGGGTGGCGGGTTCGATCCGTTCAATCCTGTCGCGCCTGTACCGGTCGCATCGACGCTCGAACCGCTTCTTGGCGCTTGGGGAGTCTCGATGACGCCTGGCGTCGTGCTCGATCTCGAGGGTGCGCTGCCTGTGCAGGTGCAAGATCCGGCAACGGGCCAGACGACCCAAGCTCCGCAGCCCTTGTTCTTCCAGATTCCGGCCGACCAGCTAGATCGTGAGGATCTGATGACGGCGTGGCTGCGACGAGGCGTGAATTTCGGATTGGCAGGCGGCCTGACGTATAGCGAGCGCGACGGCATCGAAGTGCGACCGCTCGCACGTACAAGCGGACGAACAATGCGCATGCCCTCAGAGCAAGCGCTGATGCGGCCGTCGCCCTATGACATCCTGAACATGTGGCCGCCGGGCGGTGGGCGCGTGGAGAACATCGCGCTGCGGCTGTCAGGCGAGTTGGAAACGGCGTTTTCCGAAGGACGTCCTGCCGCCGAGCCGGCGCCCGAGGCCGAACAGCCGGCCGCCGAGCCAGCGCAGCCGCGGGCTGAGGAAGAGCAAGCCGCGCCGCTAGCGCGTTCGGCGACGCCGGCGCAAATCGTGATCATCTCTGACGTCGATTTTCTCGCCAACGATTTCTATGTCGATCCGCAAAGCGGCGGTTCGGCGGCGGACAACGCATCGTTTGCGCTGAATGCCATCGATGTGCTGGGCGGGTCGGACGCGCTCGTCTCGCTGCGTTCGCGCGCGCCGTCGCAACGGCGCATGGACCTGGTCGAGGAAATGGAGCGCGATGCGCAGCGCCGCATCGAGAGCCGACAGCAGGAATTAGAGGCGGACTTGCAGCAGACGCAAGCGCGTCTTGAGGAATTGCAGGCGCGCGGCCGCGGTTCAGGTTTCTTCGCCGGCGATCTCGGCGCGGAGCTGACACCGGAAGAGCAGGCCGAAGTAGACCGCTTCCGTGAACGCGAGTCGGAGATTCGCACTGAGCTGCGCGGCCTGGTGCGCGACCTGCGCGGCGACATCGATCGCCTGCAGGCCCTAGTGATCTTGATCAACGTCTGGCTGGCGCCGCTCCTGATTGCTGGCGGGGGACTCTTCCTGTTCTGGCGCCGCCAGCGGCGCGGGAGTACGCGGCAATGACGGGCGGCCTCCCGGAGCGTCGCAGGGCGCGTTCGCTCTCACTGTTTCTTGTCGCCGGCGCACTGGTCGCGATAGCTGCTGTGACCCTGGCGATCGAGTCGCGTGGCTTGAGCCCGAACAGTGCGTCCGGCCCAGTCGTGCCAGACTTGGCCGAGGCCATCGGCGGCGCTCAGCGCATTTCGATCACAAGTTCGGACGCGACCTACCGCATCGAGCGCACGCAGCAGGGCTGGGCCATGCGCGATCGCGACGACTATCCGGTTCTGTCGAGCCGGCTGGCGCAGCTGACGGAGGGGCTGGAGACGCTGCGCTACGTGCGCCGAATGACCAGCGACGCGTCGAAGCATGAGCGCCTCGGCGTCACCGACCCCCGCGAAGGCGGGCGCGGCATCCTGGTTCAGATCGAGGACGGTCGCGGAGCTCTGCTGGTCAACCTCATTCTTGGAGTTGAGGCGAACGGCCTCTACGTGCGCCGTCCTGATCAAGCGCAAACGTGGGCGGCGGAGGGAGAGCTGCCGCCGCTTCGGGATGTTGCTTCGTGGATGGATCTGCAACCACTCAACGTTCCGGCGGACCGTCTGGCACGCATCGAAATCATGCCGGCGGAGGGTCGTGCCTACGTTCTCGCGCGGGACAGCCCTGACCAACCGTGGCGCATTGCATCTCCCGCGGTCGCGTCGTTGGCGCAGTCCGCCGTTACGGCGACGGCCGAGCGGTTGACTCAACTCGCGCCCGTCGATGTGCGCACCGCGCCTGCGATCCAAGGCGCCCCCCGCGCACGCGTGCGAGCGACGACGTTCGACGGTGTGACCATAGACGCGGAATTGATTGTGAGTGACAGCCGCACCTGGGTGAAGCTGGTCGCACGCGCTGCGGCGCCCGAGCAGGAAGCGGCGGCGCTTGAGATCAACAACCGATCGGCCGCGTGGGCCTACGCACTAAGCGACATGGAGGCCGAGGCGCTGACGCCGCCGCTAAACCGGCTTATTCCCGGGACCGAGTGATCAGCGGCGAGGCGGCCGATACGTGAAGGCGGCCGCGAGGATGCGACCGCCGTTTGGTTCTTGCACGATGATGGCGCATTCCGGCTGGCAGCGCGGGCGCTCGTGCCAGACGCCCGTGCCATTCCACGAGCCAAGCCGCTCGATCCGCGTCACCAGATTGTAGTGTGGCACGCTCCGATTACGGTTGATCCCGCCAGTGATGACGACAGTGAGCGGCCCCGGGTCGTAGGCCAGCATCCAGATGTCGGCGTTTGATCCTGCTGCGCCCGAGCCGACGGTGCCGCGGACGCGGCCGTTGCGCAGCAGGACGAGCGAAACGTCAGGCGCACTCGATGGCCAGCCCGTCCGCTTCTGCTCGTCATAGATCGCGCGCGCTTCGTCCCAATCGGAGGCGCTGATCGTGCGCGCGCCGTTGACCACAAGCTGCGGTGTGAACCGGCCGCGCACACGTAGCGCTTGCGAGTAGGCGCGCTGTCGTTCCGAGAACTCCGGGCGCGCATAAGTGTCGTGCCAACCCAGATAATCCCAAATCCCGACTGGGAAAGTGAGCGCCAGCACGCCTTCCTCGCGCGAGAACATGCCCAGAAGGCGATTCGCGCGCGGACACTGCGTGCAACCCTGATGAGTGTAGAGCTCTACTACCATCTGGGCGCGCTGGCCCTGCGTCTGGGCGCGCGCCGGGGTTGCGGCTGCCAGAACGATCACTACAGCGGCCAGAAGGCGGGCGATCATAGGCGCAAACATGACCGCACCGCGCCGGCGGTTCGAATCAAACCGTTGTTACGGGACCGCCTTAGATCAGGCCTTGGCCAGACCGCGCAGTACATAGTGGAGAATTCCCCCGTTGCGGAAGTATTCCACCTCGTTCTCGGTATCGATCCGGCACTGGACCTCCAGTTCCTCGGTCCTTCCGTTTGGGCGTGAGATCGTAAGCGATACCTTTTGACGCGGCCCCAGGGCCGCCACGCCGGAAATAGAAACGGTTTCTTGGCCGGTGATCCCTAGCGCCACCCAGCTTTGGCCGTCGACGAACTGGAGTGGCAGCACGCCCATGCCGATCAAGTTCGAGCGGTGGATGCGTTCGAAGCTTTCAGCGACCACGGCGCGGACGCCAAGCAGCGTCGTGCCCTTGGCAGCCCAGTCGCGCGAAGAGCCGGTGCCGTATTCCTTGCCGGCGAAGACCACGAGTTGGCGGCCTTCCTGCTTGTAGCGCACCGCCGCATCGTAGATGGCCATGCGTTCGCCGGACGGATAGTGGATGGTGAAGCCGCCTTCGACCACCGAACCGTCCTCATTCTTCACCATCTGGTTCTTGATGCGGATGTTGGCGAAGGTGCCGCGCATCATCACCTCGTGGTTGCCCCTGCGCGCGCCGTAGGAGTTGAACTCCGATTGCGGCACGCCGTGCTCGATCAAGTATTGGCCGGCAGGGCTAATCTTCTTGATGGAGCCCGCAGGGCTGATGTGGTCCGTGGTGATCGAGTCGCCGAAGAGGCCGAGCACGCGTGCGTCGACGATGTCCGCTGGCGGCGTCGGCGTCATGCTCATGCCGGTGAAATAGGGCGGGTTCTGCACGTAAGTGGACTTCGCATCCCACGCATACGTGCGCCCGGCGCCGACTTTGATCCCCTGCCAATGCTCATCGCCTTTGAACACATCGGCGTAACGCTGCGCAAACATGTCCGGCGTGACGGCAGCGCGCACCGTTTCTTCGATTTCGCGGTTCGAGGGCCAGATATCGCGGAGATAGACCACCTGACCATCCGAGCCCTTGCCCAGCGGCCCGGTCTCAAGATTCAAGTACACCGATCCCGCGAGCGCATAAGCAACCACAAGCGGCGGCGAAGCAAGGTAGTTCGCGCGCACATCCTGATTGACGCGACCTTCGAAGTTGCGGTTGCCGGAGAGCACCGAGGCGACGACAAGATCGTCTTCGGCGACCGAGGCCGAGATCGCCGGCGGCAGCGGGCCGGAATTGCCGATGCAAGTGGTGCAGCCATAACCGACCAGATTGAAGCCGAGCGCGTCCAGGTCGTTGTCGAGGCCGGATTTCTTCAAATAGTCGGTAACGACTTGAGAGCCGGGGGCGAGCGAAGTCTTCACCCATGGCTTCACTTTGAGCCCCTTTTTGCGCGCATTGCGCGCCACGAGGCCGGCGGCGAGCATGACGCTGGGGTTCGAGGTGTTCGTGCATGAGGTGATGGCGGCGATGACGACGTCGCCGTGGCCGATATCGTGCTGCGCGTCCGCGACGGGCGCGCGCTTCTTCAATTCGGCGCCCTTGCGGAATTCGTCGGTCATCACCTTGGTGAAGCCTTCGGCGACGTCGCCCAGGACCACGCGGTCCTGCGGGCGCTTGGGGCCAGCGAGTGAGGGGCGCACGTCCGCGAGCGAGAGTTCGAGTGTATCGGTGAATTCCGGTTCGTCTTTGGTGCGCCAGAGGCCCTGTTGTTTGCAATAAGCCTCGACGAGCGCGACGCGTTCCGGCTTGCGCCCAGTGGCGCGCAGATAGTCGATCGTCTTTTCGTCGACCGGGAAGAACCCGCAGGTTGCGCCGTATTCGGGCGCCATGTTGGCGATGGTGGCACGGTCTTCGACACTCATCGCCGCAAGGCCGGGGCCGTAGAACTCCACAAACTTGCCGACGACGCCCTTCTTGCGCAGCATCTGTGTGACGGTGAGCACGAGATCGGTGGCGGTGGCGCCCTCCTGCAGCTTGCCGGTCAAGCGGAAGCCGATCACTTCGGGGATCAGCATGGAAATCGACTGGCCCAGCAACGCCGCTTCCGCTTCGATGCCGCCAACGCCCCACCCAAGCACGCCGATGCCGTTGATCATCGTGGTGTGCGAGTCGGTGCCGACCACGGTGTCAGGGTAAGCGAGCGTTTCGCCGTCTTCGTCTTTGGTCCAAACCGACTGGCCGAGATATTCGAGGTTGACCTGGTGGCAGATGCCGGTGCCGGGCGGAACGACGCGGAAATTCTTGAATGCCTGCTGGCCCCAGCGAAGGAACAGATAGCGTTCGCCATTGCGCTCGTATTCGAGTTCGACATTGCGGTTGAACGCATTGGCGTTGGCGAAGTAGTCGACCATCACCGAGTGGTCGATGACGAGATCGACCGGTACGAGCGGGTTGATGCGCTCAGGGTCGGCGCCGAGTTTGGCGGCAGCGTCGCGCATCGCAGCTAGGTCAACAACTGCCGGCACGCCGGTGAAATCCTGCATCAGCACGCGGGCGGGGCTGAAGGCGATTTCGACTTCGTTCTTGCCCTTGTTCACCAGCCACGAGGTCATGGCCAGGATGTCGGCCTTCTTCACCGCGGCGCCGTCTTCGGCGCGCAGGAGGTTCTCCAGGAGGACCTTGAGCGACATCGGCAGCTTGGAGATGTTGCCGAGGCCGTTCTCGCTGGCTTTGTTGAGATCGAGATACGCATAGGTCTTGCCGCCTGCACTAAGGGTGGTGCGGGCGTTGAACGAGTTCAGAGATGGCATGAGCGTGCATCCTGGTTTTGGGGCTACAGAGATGCAGGCGCGTTGGGGTGCGCCCCAAACCGGAATCAAACCGGGCGCGCGGCAAATCCTATGTAGCGCTGTTCTGTGAACGCGCAATTGATGACCGTGAAAGTTAGTTGCGAGACTGTCGCAACTAACCGGGAGCAGGCGTCTCGGGCGCTTCAGGCGCCGCTGCGCGCTTGAAGAACCGCCCGCCACGACGTTTGCGCCAGCGGAGCAAGAGCCAAGCCAAGGGCACGAGCACAATGGCGAACGGGATCAGCACGGCAATCAGGGTGATGATGGCCGCAAAGCCGCCGACGATGATGCCGAGGAAGTTGGCGAACGCCTGCCTGAGCGGCTCGAATGTGTCACTGCCGATGGGGCGCGGCGCGGAGCGGTACTGCAAGTTGAGTTCCGCCATTGCAACGCGCGTGCGCATCACCGCGAGGGCCGACTGCACGGCATCGATCTCAGCCTGCACGCGGGCAAGTTCGCGTTCGACCTCCAGCAGATCAGCCAACCTGCCGGGACGCGAACGCAACAGCTCTTGCAAGCGATCGCGCAGGGCCGTCTGCGCACGCAGGCGCGCCTCGGTGTCGACGATCTGGCGCGTGAGGTCTTCGGAGCTTGTCGATTCCTGGACGATGCGGCCACCGGCAGCATCGGCTTCGGCGGCCATGCCGCTCTTGAAATTGTTGAGCCAATTCGGCTCGGCGCGCAGCGAGACGTAGCCTTCCATGTAGCTCTCAGGATCGCCAGTGCGGTTGGACCCGATCAGTTGGCACACGCGCGGGCCAGCGGTCTGGCAGGCTCGGACATGTCGATCCATGACGCCGGCGAGCCGCTCACTCGGAATCTCCAGGCCCATCGCATACGAGTACGCGAGATACAGGACGGGCGTCGGGCCTGTTGGTTGGCTCGGAGCTTGGTTGGGAGATGGCGCCGCGCCTGGAGCAGGCGGGGCAGGTGCGGCCTGCGGCGCTTCCGCGGCTTCCTCGCGCGCCGCACGATCCATATCGGCCATGCCGCCAGCTTGTTGTTCGCCACCGTGCGAGCCCGCGGACTGGCTTGCGTCCATCTGCTGGCCGCACGCCGCCAACGCGGCAGCCAGAACCAAGCCCGCCCAGAAACGACGCATCGCCGCACCTCCCGCACGCTCCACCAAGCGCGCCTTGGCGGATCGTGCAACCCTTTCTAGAACCGGGGCCGCATTATGAGCGCCAGCGGACCTTTCCAAGACAAGCCGTCGATCCGCGTTGAAGCGCTTGCGCTGGCGCGCGGCGGGCGAACGCTGTTCGAAGACCTGACGTTTGCAGTTGGTTCGCGCGACTATGTCGAAGTGCAAGGCTCGAACGGCTCCGGCAAGACAAGCTTGTTGCGCGCTCTTGCGGGTTTTTTGAAGCCGCACAAAGGACGTATTGGCTTCGAAGGCGTCGAGGAGCCTGCGCCGGCGCTCCACTATATTGGACACGCCAACGCGCTGAAGCGTGAAGCGAGCGTGCGTGAGCACCTGCGCTATTGGGCCGGTTTGTTCGGCGGCGTGACGAGCGAGGGCTTCGTTGCGCAGACGCTCGATCTCGGCCGCGTTCTCTCGACGCCGGTGCGCGCCTTGAGCCAGGGCCAAGCGCGTCGGCTTGCGCTGTCGCGCCTGATCATCGCGCCGCGGCCGATCTGGCTACTCGACGAACCTGCTGCGGCCCTGGACGATGCCGGCAGAGCCGTGCTGAACGAGCTGATCGCTTCGCATCGCGCTGGTGGCGGGATGGCAGTGGCTGCAGTGCACGAGGGCCTGGGGCCGACGCCATCGCAAACCGTTCGGCTGCCACGATGAGCGCATTCGGCGTCACTTTCCGGCGTGAGTTGACGCTGCAGTGGGCCGGCGGCGGCGCGCTGGCGCCGCTCGGCTATTTTCTCGGCGCAACCATGCTCGTGCCGTTGGCGATGGGACCGGATCGCGCGCTGCTTGAGGCCGCGGGGCCGCCATTGGTTTGGGTCGCTGCGGCGCTTGCCGTGCTGGCGGTGTTGGAGCGCCTGTTTCAGGCCGACCTTGAGGACGGCTCCCTCGATCAGATGCTGCTCTCGCCGGCGCCGCTGGAGATGATCGTGTTTGCGAAGGGCGCCGCACTGTGGTGCGCGATCGGGCTCCCCTTGGCGCTTGCGGGCGCGCCGGCCGCGATCGCATTGCAGGCGCCAGTGGAGCGTGTGCCGGTGATTGTCGCCAGCCTGGCGCTGGGCATGGTGGCGTTCGTCGGCGTCGGTCTGGTGGGCGCAGCAGTGACGGCAAGCGTCAAACGCGGCAGCGTGCTGATAGCGCTCATCGTGCTGCCGTTCTTCGCCCCGCCGATCATCTTCGGCGCGGCGGTGGCGGCTGGACAGGATGTCGCGGCGGCGATGCTGATCCTTGCCGGATGTGCGTTAGGCGCGGGCGCGCTTGGGCCAGTCGCGGCGGCGGCTGCATTGAGGCTGCAGGCCGAATGACCGCATTGCCTTCGTCTTCGAACCGCGATTGGTAACGCCGCGATGTTCGCTTTTCTCGCCAATCCCGCGCGCTTCATGGCGTTTTCGGCCTTGGCCGCGCCGGCCTTGCTTGCGGGCGCGCTGATCCTGTTTGCTGGGGGAATCCCCTGGGCGCTGCTCTATTCGCCGGCCGATTATCAAATGGGCGAGACTGTGCGCATCATGTACGTGCACGTGCCCGCCGCGTGGTGGGCGATGGGCGTGTACGCGTTCATGGCGGGCGCGAGCTTCATTAGTCTCGTGTGGCGGCACGTGCTTGCTGATGTCGCCGCGCGCGCCGCTGCGCCGATCGGCACAGTGTTCGCGGCGGTCTGCCTTGCAACGGGCTCTCTGTGGGGCGCGCCGACATGGGGCACGTGGTGGGAATGGGACGGGCGCATGACGTCGATGCTCGTCCTGTTCGTGACCTATCTCGGCTATCTCGCACTGTGGGCCGCAATCGAGGATGAAGAGAAGGCTGTCCGCCTGGCCGCGATCCTTTGTCTCGTTGGTGCGATCAATCTGCCGATCGTTAAGTTCTCGGTCGACTGGTGGAGCACGCTGCACCAACCAGCGAGCATTATGCGGAGCGGCGGCTCGGCGATCCATCCTGAGATGTTAGGCCCGTTGCTGACGATGGCGGGCGCCTACCTGCTGTTGTTCGGCGGGTTGACGTTGATGAACATGCGCACAGCAATTTATCGCCGCCGCGTCGAGGCTGCGCAGCTGCGCGGGGCGCACGCATGATCGGGGGCGGTTGGGACTATGTCTGGCCGGCATACGCGATTGCGCTCGGCGCGCTCGCTGTGCTCGCCGTGACGGTGCTGCTGCGGTTGCGTTCATGGTCGCGGCGCGCGCGTGATTTGGACAGGCCGAAGTGAGGTTGATCGCGTTCATCCCGCTCGCCGCGCTGGCGATCCTGATCGCGGTCGGTGTGTTTTTGCTGACGCGGGAGGGCGAGCGCGAGCGGTTCACCGACGGCATGGTCGGCCGGCCGGCGCCGACCTACGCGCTCACGCGTCTCGATGGCGGCCCTTTGGTGACGAGCGATGACCGGCGCGGTCGTGCCTATGTGATCAATCTGTTTGCGTCGTGGTGCACGCCGTGCCGCGCCGAGCATCCGCAGTTGATGGCGCTGCGCCGGCGTGGCGCGGAGATCGTCGGCATCGCCTACAAGGATCGGCGCGAAGCGTCGGTGGCGTTCCTGACCGAGCTTGGCGATCCGTTCAGTGTGGTCGCGATGGACCCAGAAGGGCGTTTCGGTCTGGAAATCGGCATCACCGGCGTGCCGGAAACATTCGTGATCGGCCCAGATGGCCTCATCCGCGCCGCTCATAGGGGACCTCTGACCGAAGAAGCTGTCCGCGACGTGATCCTGCCAGCCCTCGACGCCCCTTAGGCGCCATGCTTGCGTACCGGGGCGCGAGCCAGTTTGGCCTTTGCCCGCTCGCGCGCCTGCCGCTTGGCAAGCTTCCTCTGCTCGCGCTCCGCCTTTTCCGCTGCGGCTTCGGCAAGCTTCGAGAGTTTCGACAGCGTTGCCAGAAACGTGCGTGCCTTGGTGCGTGGCAGGAGATCGAGGATCGCCGCGTCAGCAGCGCGCGCTTGATGCGCGGTGGCCGACAATAACGTGCCGCCGGCCTGACCCAGAAGAACGGAATAGGCGCGAGCGTCCGAGATGGACGGCGTGCGCACGACCCATCCGCGCTTTTCCATGCGCGCCATCATGTCGGCGAGCGTCGAACGGTCGATGCCGGTGGTGCGCACGAGTTCGCTTTGGCTCAAGCCCGGTTGTTCGGCGATTGCCGCGAGCACGGTGAACTGCCGGAGCGTGATGCTGTCACCGACGAGCTGAGCAAACCGATCGGAAGCAAGTTGCTCGGCGCGGTGCAACAAATGGCTCGGCGACGCCGCCAGCTTGTACTGTTCGGATTCCGCGGAATCCGGTGTCGACCGCGCCATTTTGTGCCATCCCAAACGCGGGCGGAGACTAGCCTCGCAGCCAGCGCGATCAATCATGCGTTCGAGCATTGTTCGCCAGGAAGGCGAAAATCAGTCCGAATGCGGAGCAATTCAGGCGTCAGGCGCCTCCGCTTTCGTCGCTTCGCCGTCCTCGCGCTGATGCTTCAGGACGATCGGCGTGTTGAGCGCCGCGAAAGCGATGGTCAATGGAAACACAATCAACGGGCGTGAATTGAGCCAAAATTCGAAGGACTGGGTGTTGCGGATGACCTCGTTGAGCACCGCTTGGAAGAAGAAGAACCCGGACCAGCGCAGAGCGAGAACCGTCCAGATGCGATCGGGCAAATTGAACGCGTGACCAAAAAGGAGCTTCCAGACGTTCTGCCCGATTGCGAGCGAGCTAAGGATCGCGGTGACGTAGAACAGATAGGTGAAGGTCGGTTTGATCTGAATGAAGGTGGGGTTGTGTAATAGGATCGTCAGCGTCCCGAACGCCAGAACGATCACAGCGGTGACGACAAGCACCGGCGGCACTCGGTCTTGTTTCACCTTGCAATAGATGAGCGCCGCGAGCGTTGCCGCCATGAATATTCCTGTGGCGATGTAGACGGCGTTGGCCTTCGTGGCGTCGACGCGCTGGAGTAAGTTGAAGGCGACGACGAAGATCATGATCGGCCCCAGGTCGATCAGCAGCTGATTGAGGCCGCCGGCTTTCCTGGGTTTGGCGGTGTCGAGGGCCGTGAGATCTTCGCTCATGGGTCCTGATACGCGAAAGGCGGGGCGCGGGACTAGCGGCTTGCGCTGAAGCACGTTCCGGGGCGAGAACGGGCGCAAACGAGGAGGGGACGATGCGGGTTGTGGGGTTAGTCGCCATGGGCTTCCTGGCGGCGTGCGCGAGCGCGGGCTCGCCGCCCGTCGCGGAACCGCCGGGCGGACGGTCGATGGGAGAAGTCCTGGAACAATCGCCGGCGAGCGATTGGCGGACGGTCAGTCAGGAGAACCTGCTCTATATGCAGCTGACCGGCGGGCGGGTGATCATTGAACTCGCGCCCGAATACGCGCCGAACCACGCTGCAAATATCCGCGCGCTGGCGCGGGCGCACTATTGGGACGGCGCGGCGATCGTGCGGAGCCAAGACAATTACGTCGTCCAATGGGGCCGCGACGAGGGCGATACGACCTCGATGGGGGAAGGGCGGTCAGCCTTGCCGCCTGAGTTCGATCGCCCGCGCGCCGGCGTGCAGGTCACCCGGCTGCAGGATCCCGACAGTTACGCGCGCGAGACAGGTTTCGCATCGGGCTTTCCAGTGGCGAGCAACGGCCAGCGCACGTGGCTGGCGCACTGCTACGGCATGGTCGGCGCTGGGCGCGGCGACACCGCCGATAGCGGCAGCGGCGCCGAGCTCTACGTCGTGATCGGCCAAGCACCACGGCATCTGGATCGCAACATCACTGTGGTGGGCCGCGTGCTGCAGGGCATGGAGGTGCTTTCGGTGATGCCGCGCGGCGCCGGCCAGCTTGGCTTCTACGAGAACCCGGCGCAGCGCACGATCATCCGCTCCGTGCGCCTCGGCTCGGAATTGCCCGCGAGCGAGCGCGTGAACCTCGAAGCAGTGCGCACGGACAGCCAGACGTTCCGCGATGTGATTGAAAGCCGGCGCTTCCGTCGCGAAAGCTGGTTCCTCGACCCGATCGGCCACATCAATCTGTGCAATGTACCGTTGTCGGTGCGCGTGCGCGACTGACAAAGCAGGTTGTGAATTCGCGTCACAAGCGCGGCGAGAAATGCTCGTTCGTGGTCATGGATGGCGAAGCCTATCTCCAAAAGCACAGCGATGGAGTTAGACATGCATGAGCCTTATGACCGCGTGGGATTTGACCCGAATGTATTTCCCCCCGCACTGCGCAGCGCGAGCTATCTGTTGGCGGCAGGGATAATCGGCGTCGTCTTCCTTGGTGTAATTGTTTCGACGCTTGTCGCTTAGCCGAGCCCGACGAGCGCGCGCGAGAAGCTCGCGGCCTCGAACGGCTGCAGATCCTCGGCCTTCTCGCCCACGCCGATGAAGTGAATCGGGACGGCGTGGCGCTGTGCGACGGCGACCAGCACGCCGCCCTTGGCGGTGCCGTCGAGCTTGGTCATGACGAGGCCGGTGATTTCCGTAACCGAGCGGAAGTTCTCGACTTGGGAAAGCGCGTTCTGGCCCACGGTGGCGTCTAGCACGAGCAGCGTTTCGTGCGGGGCGTCTTCGTCGAGCTTGCGCATGGCGCGGATGATCTTGGCGAGTTCGGCCATCAGTTCGGATTTATTCTGTAGCCGGCCGGCGGTGTCGATGAGCGCTACGTCGGCTTTCTCCGCCTTGGCGCGCGCGACGGCTTCGTAGGCGACACTTGAAGCGTCCGCGCCTTGCGTGGACGCAACAAACGACGCGCCGGCGCGGTCGGCCCACACCTTGAGCTGCTCGATCGCTGCGGCGCGGAACGTGTCGGCGGCCCCGATGACGACTTCTGCACCCGCATCGGTGAGGCTTTTTGCCAGTTTACCGATGGTGGTGGTCTTGCCGGAGCCGTTGACGCCGATCACCAGCACGATCCGGGGCTTAGGGCCAGTGGTTAGATCGAGCGTAGCTTCGCGCGGCTTGAGGATGCGCGCGACTTCGCCGGAAAGCGCTTCGCGCGCTTCGGTCGCGCCGTTCTCCTTGCTGAAGCGCCGATCGGCGAGGGCGGAAGCGATGCGCGCCGCGGCTGCTGCGCCCATGTCGGAGGCGATCAGCACGTCTTCCAGCTCGGCGATGTCGGCGGCGTCGAGTTTCTCCTTTGTGAATACGGAGGTAAAGCTATCCGCGAGCTTGCTCGAAGACTTGCGCAGCCCATCAAGCAAGCCTTTGGCTTGCTCGGGCACGGCTTCGCCTTGATTCTTCCGCTTGTCGAACAGGCCCCAGATCATGCAACGACGCCGATCAGGTGCGCGCGGTCGTGAGACGTGAATCGGAGGCGCAAATATGGACCGCCGGCGTCCTCGCCGGCCGGCGCTATGTCCTGAGAGTGTGGCGCATGCCGGCGAGACACCGGCGGTCCATAAAGAACGCTGGTGAAATCAGGCAGACGCGCAAAACCCGCTCGCTCGACCAGCGCAACAGCTTCGCGTCCAACCCAAGCATCCAAGTGACTTGCCAGCGCCGCCGCGCCAACTTCGCGCAATCGCGCGGCGCGCTGCTTTACGACGCGGCGGTCCACCTGCGGCATGCGCGCTGCGGGCGTGCCTTCGCGCGGGCTGAACGGAAAGGCATGCACGAACGCAAGGCCGCATTCTTCGATCAGCGAAAGAGTGTTGGCGAACGCGTCCTCAGTTTCTGTCGGGAAGCCGGCGATGAGATCGGCGCCCAGCGCAATGTCAGGACGAGCGTCCGTGAGGCGCTGGCAAAGCTCGATCGCCTGCGCGCGCGAGTGCCGGCGCTTCATCCGCTTGAGGATGAGATCGTCCCCATGTTGCAGCGAAAGGTGCAGGTAGGGCGCGACACGATCGTTTTGTGTGACCAGTTCGAACAGCTGCTCGTCCATCTCGATCGCGTCGAGCGAGGAGAGGCGCAGCATTGCCAGATCGGGGACGAGCTTCAGGATGCGCGCGACGAGCGCGCCGAGCTGCGATTGGCCTGGAAGATCGGCCCCCCAGGACGTGAGATCGACGCCGGTCAGCACGACTTCCGGCACGCCGTTCCCGGCGAGGCGGCGGATCTGTTCGACTACGTCGCCTGCGGCGGCCGATCGCGAGTTGCCGCGGCCGTAGGGGATGATGCAGAAGGTGCAACGGTGGTCGCAGCCGTTTTGGACTTGCACGTAAGCGCGGGTGCGTTCGCTGAAGCCGTCGATCAAGTGTGATGCGGTGTCGCGCACCGCCATGATATCGGAAACGGACACGCGCTCTTCGCTGCGCGCGAAGCCTTCGGCGCGCATCTTCTCGGCGTTGCCGATGACGCGGCTGACCTCCGGCATGGCGGCGAAGCAGTACGGATCGATCTGTGCGGCGCAGCCGGTGACGATGATTTCCGCATTCGGCCGCTCACGCCGCGCGCGTCGGATGGCCTGGCGCGCCTGGCGCACGGCTTCGCCGGTGACGGCGCAGGTGTTGACGATCACCGCGTTCGACAGCGCGGCCTCGCTGGCGAGCGCGCGCATGGCTTCGCTCTCGTAGGCGTTGAGGCGGCAGCCGAGCGTGAGAATCTCGACATCCGCGCACGGGAGCTTCACAGGCGCGTTCATTTTGGTGTTCGTGAGGTGAGCGTCCCGCGCGTCTGCGTCAACACCCATTCCCGGATTGGCGCGCAGCGCCAAGTCCGGGACCCATGAACACCGTCCCATACGAAAAGAGCGACCTGCCGGAGCGCTCTCTTGAGAAGTCTGTGCGTATGCGTCCCGGGGTTCGATGCTTAGCATCGCCCCGGGAACGGGTGTTGAGTTACTTCGCCGCTTCGTCGGCGCCGGCTTCGGCCTCGCCGACGAAATCCTGTTCGCGGGCGCCGCCGGCGCGTTCGGAGATGCGGGCCGACTTGCCGCGGCGATCGCGCAGATAATAGAGCTTGGCGCGGCGGACCTTGCCGCGGCGCACGACTTCGATCGAGTCGACGGTTGGCGAGAACAGCGGGAACACCCGCTCCACGCCTTCGCCGAAGCTGATCTTGCGCACAGTGAAGTTGGCGTTCAGTCCCGAGCCGGAACGGGCGATGCAGATGCCCTCATACGCTTGCACGCGCTCGCGCTCGCCTTCCTTGATCTTCACGTTGACGCGCAGCGTGTCGCCCGGATCGAAGGAGGGCACGGTCTTGCCCTTGGTGATGCGGGCGATCTCTTCTTTTTCGAGCGTGTCGATCAGGTTCATTTGCATACCGGAGCGCACAGGCTTTTCGGCCGGCGCTTCCACAGGAAACCACGGGAAAGCGGGGCGTATAAGGGAAGCCGACGCGCGTGTCGAGGGGGGTGGCGCGCTACTCCAGTGGCGCGATTGGCTGGCACCCGGCAAGGCTAAGCAAATCCCCGTCTGGCTTGCGAATCCGCAGTATCGGGCGGTTGCCGGCGCGGCCGATCTGGAACGCCAGCTCCTGACCGCCGGCATCGCGGACGCCGATGAAGCCTTCGGCTTCATTGATCACGGAGAACCCGCCGAGACCCGGGGTGAACCAGGTCATGCCTAGCGGGGGAAAGAAATAGGCTGCGCCCGGGGCGTTGGCGATTGGGACGATGTGGAGACCGCGCAGCCCGCGCACCCTGGCGGCGGTCTCCGCAGTGAGCTCGGCAGGTATGGCGGCGTCGAGAGCCCGCATCTCCTGTTCGGCGCCGACACAGGCCACGCGAATGCTCTCGGCGGAAAGCGGGCCATCGATGGGGCGCCACATCGCGCCGATCGCCTGGGTCGCGCGTGTGGTCTCAGGCGTGGGAGTCGCCGTCTGCGCCGACGCGGGTGTGGCGGTGAGACAGAGCAGGGCGATCAGAGCAATGCGCATGGCGCGCCAGCCGTGCCGTGCAAATCGGGCCCTCTTGGGGCGATGCGGACCGAAGTGGCCCGGGCGCCATGTTGCGGCTAAGGGCGTCAGGGGACTCGGAGACACAAGCCCATGCTCGCACGTTCGTTTGGCGCCGCAGGCGCTACCGCCATCGCGGTCGGTCTTTTTGCAGGCGCGCCCGCCGCCGCACAAAGCGCGGAAGTGCTGGCGCCGGCGCGGGAAGGGCGGTTGCAATGCTTTGAGCCGAACGTGGCCCAGAAAACCTGCCAAAGCATCGGCGGCTACACGTTCAACGCCGATGGCGCGATCGATAACGCCGCCGATGTGCTGACCATGCCGTCGCCGGTCATCATCATGCGGGTGAACTCGCCGGTAACCGTGCGCGATAACGCCATCTGCGGGCCGTTGACGGCCGCGGACATCGACCGCGCCACGTTCACGATCGATGGTGCGCCGGCGAACGAGCAAGATACCAGCGACATCAGGGCGGCGATGACCGAACAGCTTGGGCCGATGCTGAACGTGGAATTGTGCATGACGTTGACCCCTGTTGATGGCGGCTTCCGCGCCGACACGAGGGTCGGCGGCATCGAGCGCCCCGATCAGGTACAGCGCGTCATTTGGGTGCGTCCCGAGGAGGGTTATCGCGTCGCGCCGTAGTCACTCGCTCCGGCGGGTGCGCGTAATGCGTTCGCGCTCGGCCTTGCGCCATGCCTCGACCTTCGCGTGGTCGCCAGAGGTGAGCACGTCGGGAATAGTGCGGCCCTCCCACTCGCGCGGACGCGTGTAGTGCGGGTGCTCAAGCAAGCCATCGCTGAAGCTCTCCTGGACCGTCGAACCTTCGTTTCCCAGAACGCCAGGGATCAGCCGCACGCAGCCTTCCAACAGCACCATCGCAGCGGCCTCGCCCCCAGCAAGTACAGCCTCGCCAACGGCCACTTCCCGCATGCCGCGAGCCTCGATGACGCGTTCGTCCAAGCCTTCGAACCGGCCGCAAAGGAGGATGACGCCCGGGCCCGCCGCCCAATCGTGGGCCATGGCTTGATCGAACTGCTTGCCGCGCGGCGAAAGGTAGATCAGTGGGCGACTGCCGCTTGCGATGCTGTCGATAGCGGCGGCCGCGACATCGGCGCGGATCACCATACCCGCCCCGCCGCCGGCTGGTGTATCATCGACGTTCTTGTGCGGCCCCACACCGAAGTCGCGCAGCTGCAGTGTCTCTAGCGACCACAGGCCGTCACGGAGCGCCCTGCCGATCAGCGAAACGCCGAGAACGCCCGGAAACGCTTCCGGGAAAAGCGTGATGACGGAGGCCTTGAACATCAGCCTCTTTCGTAACCGAGCGGACTACTTCTCGATAGCCTCGGGCGCCGGAGGGTCGAGCACGACACGTTTGGCGGCCAGATCGACGTGCGGCACGGTCTCCTTGGTGAAGGTGACGCGTACGTTCGGCCCCCCGTTAGCGGGCTTGTATTCGAGGATGTCGCCGGCGCCGAAATTCCACACCGCAACAATGTCGCCGAGCACGGCGCCGTCTACGGCTTCCGCGCGCGAGCCGAGGAGGTCGACAATGTAGAACTCGTCCTTGGCCGTTGCAGGCAGATTGGCGCGCGGGACGAAGGCCTTCTGGCCTTTCATCTTGTCGGCTTGCTCCTTGGTCTTCACCTCAGGAGCGACAACGGCCACGCCGTCTTTCAGTTCGCGCCAGCTCTTGGGCTTCAGCAGAACCTTGCCGTCTTCGCCATAGAGCGGGCCGTAGGAGATCACGCCTTCTTTTTTCTCGGTAAAGGCGCGCAGACGCACTTCGCCCTTGACGCCGAAGGCGCCGCCGATCGCGCCAACCATGACCATTCCCTTGCTGGCGGCGCTCTTCGCTTTGAATGCAGGCACGTCCTTCAGGTCGCCCGCGACTTCGGGCTGCTCGGCGACGGGCTTGGGTGCGGCGAGCGGCTTCGGCGCGACGCGAGCGGGCGGCGTGATTGGCGCGCGTGTGATCGGTTGTGCGCGGCCGGCGGCGACTGCGAGCGGCTTCGCCGGCATAGGTTTGGCGAGCGCGGCGGCGACCGGCGCGAGCTTCGGCGGCTTGGGGGGCTTTGTGGGCTTGGGCGGCTTCTCTGGTTTGGGCGGCTTCTCTGCTTTGACCGGAGCGGGCTTGGCCGGCTTTGGTTCGGGCGCCGGCTTTGCGGTCTTCGCGGCTGGCTTCTTCGGCTCCGGGGTAGACTTTGCAGGTTTGGCCAGTTTCGGCTGCGGCGCGGCTTTGGCCTTGGGTTCAGGCTTCGCTGGCTTCGCGACCGGCTGCGGCTGCTTTGCCTCCGCCTTCTTCTCGAGCTTGAGCCCCTTGGGGGCGGCTTTGGGCGCCAGCGCGGGCTTCGGCGGCTGCGCCTTGGCCGCGGCCTTCTGCGCGGGGACCGGCTTTGCCTTCGGCTCTGGTTTGGGCGGCGGTGCTGCAGCCTTCTTCGGCGCGGGCTCGCCAGGACGCGGGGCGGGCGCCTTCTTAACCGGCGCCGCCTTGGCGGCAGCCTTCGGTTTGGTCAGGGCAGACTTTTTCTCAGCCACTTATGCCTCCGGTGCAGCCTCGGCGGCAGGTGCTGACGCGGCGGCCGCGGCTTCGGCGCGCTCGGTCATCTTCTTGCCGGGCTTGGCTTTATTTGGGTTGTTGCGGGCTTCGCGGCTGAAGAGGCCTGCCGCATCGAGGAACCGCGCGACGCGGTCCGTCGGCAGGGCGCCCTTCTTCATCCAGTCTTGAATCCGATCGAGCTTCAGCAGGACCCGGTTTGGGTCGTCGGACTTCAATATGGGGTTGTAAGTTCCAACTTTCTCAATGAAACGCCCGTCGCGCGGGCTGCGGCTGTCGGCCACAACGATGGAGTAGTGCGGACGCTTCTTCGCGCCGCCGCGGGCCAGACGGATTTTTAGGGACATCTCTACGCTTCTCCTTTGAACTCTTAGCTTTTTTTGTTGCTTCCGGGAAGTCCGGGCAGGCCGCTGGGCAGACCTGGAAGCGCAGATTGAGGGCTAAGCCCCGGCAGCTGCTTACCGGAGCCAAATTGCCTTAAGGCCTCAGGGTTAGGCATGCCGCCGCCCATCCCAGGCATGCCGAAGGGCATTTTACCTTTGCCCATCGCCTTCGCTACGTCGGCCATGTTGCGGTGCATCTTCAGGAGGCGGTTCACCTCCACAACCTCCACGCCCGCGCCCTTGGCGATGCGGGCGCGACGGCGGCCATTGAGCAGGTCCGGCTTCCCCCGCTCCTGCTTGGTCATCGAACGGATGATGCCGATCTGGCGATGGATCTGGCGGTCGTCGAGCTGTGCGTCGGAGATTTGGTTTTTGATCTTCTGAACGCCAGGCAACATGCCCATGACGCCCTTTAGGCCACCGATCTGGATGACTTGCTGAAGCTGCTTTTCCAGGTCGTCGAAGTCGAAGCGGCCCTTGGCCAGCTTCTTCGCCATCTTCTCGGCTTCGTTGCGGTCGACTTGCTCGACCGCTTTCTCAACCAGCCCGACAATGTCGCCTTGACCGAGGATGCGCCCCGCGATGCGGAGCGCATCGAAGACCTCGAGCGCGTCGGCGCGTTCGCCCATGCCAAGGAACTTGATCGGCAAGCCGGTGACGGCGCGCATCGAGAGCGCCGCGCCGCCACGGCCGTCGCCATCGGCGCGCGTAAGGACGAGGCCGGTTAGCGGCAAGCGTTCATGGAAGCGCTTGGCGGTTTCGACGGCGTCTTGGCCAGTGAGGCTGTCAGCGACGAGCAGAACTTCTCCGGGCCTGGCGATCTGCGCGATCGATGACGCTTCCGACATCATCGCCTCGTCGATGGTCGTGCGGCCTGCCGTGTCGAGGATGAGGACGTCATGGCCGCCGGCGCGCGCGGTTTGCAGCGCGCGCTTGGCAATGTCTTGCGGGCTTTGGCCGGCGACAACCGTCAGCACGTCGATGCCAATCGACTTCCCGAGCGTCGACAGTTGTTCCATCGCGGCTGGGCGGCGCGTGTCGAGCGAGGCCATCAGTACGCGCTTCTTGTCCGTCTTGGTCAGACGCAGCGCGAGCTTGGCTGTCGTCGTGGTTTTGCCCGAGCCTTGAAGTCCGGCCATCATGATGACGTTCGGCGGCTCGCCGATGACGCGGAGGCCTTCGGGCGGGCCGTCGCCGCCGAGCATCTCGACCAGCGCATCGTGGACAATCTTGACGACCTGCTGGCCCGGCTTCACCGCCTTGATGACGTTTTCGCCGACGGCCTCGGTTTTCACCTTGGCGATGAAGTCCTTCACCACCGGCAGGGCGACATCGGCCTCTAGGAGCGCCACGCGCACTTCGCGCAGGGCGGCCTCGACGTCGGCTTCACTCAGCGCGCCGCGTCCAGTGAGCTTGTCGAAGACGCCGGAAAGGCGGTCTGTGAGGGCCTCGAACATCAAGTCTCCGTTGCGCCATAGCCATTTAACCCCGCCGGACGATCACGTCGGGCGGGGGGCCTCGCCAGCTTCCTGGACCTCATATGGGCCCATGTGCTGGTCAAAGCGCAGCTTGAAGCTGGCGCGTGCCGTGCTTTTAGAGCCGCAGGTGTGCGCAGTCAAACAGGCTGTTGCGAATGCGAACGGTCAGAGCGTTCGCAATATATTCCCTTTAAATCCAAGTAACTCGTCTGCGATGGCTTGACCACCCGCCAAAGGTAGCGGCCATTTCGTGTTGCAAACGTGGCCGTTTAGGGGCGGCTCGGCAGGCACAGGGGAAACTTCATGACAAAGACGACGAAGGCGCGCTTCGACGCGCTGAAGGTGGCCGTGTCAACTCTGGCGCTGACGGTTGGCGCCGGCTTGAGTCAAGCAAACGCCCAATCGGCGTCTGACTACGGCGGCACGCCAGGGACGAGCCTGGATATCGTCGCCAATCATGAAGTGCCTCCTGGGCCGGGCAATCCGGCGACCGGCGCAAACTTTGCGAACTCGCCGAACGTGTTGAACCCGCTTGGTTCGATCACAGGCGTCGGCCAGCAAATTTCCTTCATCCAGACCGGCCCAGCATCGGCGGGGCTCCTCTTGTGCTCCGGCACGTTGATCAACCCGCGAACGGTCATCACGGCCGCCCACTGTGTGTATAACAATCCAGCGCACAGGTACGGCAGCGACACAGGCACCGGCGGCGGCGTGAACGGGCCGTTCGGCCAATCGCCGCCCGGTACAATCCTGACCTCGCAAGGTATTCCGCTGAGCTTTGGCTTTAGCTCGACGAACCGCTGCCTTGGCGTCGCTGTGAACGGCTGCGCCGTCGGCACGGGCGCGTATGAGGCATGGCGCGATAGCAACTTCAGCACAAACGTTGCGCGCGCGATCTATAACGCCAACCAGGTCTGGTACAACACGAACGCACAACCGATCGCGCTTGGCGGGGGCGGTGAGTTCGCGAATGGCGACATCGCACTCATAACGCTCGACACTCACGTGGAAGACACTCCTACTTGGACGCTGCTCTTCTCGCCACTCGACGGCCCAACCCACGCGACTATCACGGGCTATGGCGGCGCGGGCGTCGGCCTATCCGGCATCGGCAGTCTGGCCGGCATCGACTATCGCCGCCGCTCAGCCGAAAACATGATCGACGCACTGATGACCAACCACGATTGGGTCAGCAGCCCGGCGATCAATCCTGGCAACAACGCCTTCATCGCCCACCAGCATCCCATTTATTGGATGGATTTCGACGATCCTGACTTCCAATGGGATTCCAGCAACGTACCGGCGAACTTCTTCTTCAACACGGCGCCGCCCGGAGGGCGCAACAACGGCTACTATGACTTTAATGGCCTTGGCGGCCCGGCCCCGAACGGCACCGCGTTGCCGAATGAAGGCGCTACGGCTGGCGGCGACTCGGGCGGCCCGCTGATCGTCGATCAGCGTTGGGACATTCCGGTCGTCGCCGGCGTGCTTACCGGCAGTTGGTCGTTCAACGGCGGCATCAGCACGTACGGACAGTTCAACGTCTATCCGCCTTTGTTCCAATTCTGGGAGCAAATTGTCGCCAACAACCCTTATGTTTATGCATCGGCGCTGGCCGGCAATGGCGATTGGTTGGATCCATCGCATTGGATCCAGAATATGGATCCAAACTACGCCATCATCGGCCTGGACGGCGAACTCGTGAACTCGCTGCCGGACACGCATGAAGGCGGCGGCGACGGTCCGGTCGACAGGTTCGGCACGCTATGTTTCCTCGAACTAGACTGCACAACGTTCGATGGCCCGGGCAATCCGACGGGCGCCGGCACGACGGTGTGGACGCCTGCGACGAATTTCGTTCCCAACAACGTCGAGCCGATCAACAGCGCAACCCCAGGCGCAACGGTTCGTGCGCGCTATTACGACGTGACCCTCAGCGCATCAGGCGCGACGTGGCTCGATGACGCCGTAACGATCGACCGCTTTGCGATGACCAATGGTTATGCGTTGCTTGACGTGCAATCGGGCGGCTCGCTGTCGATTTGGAGTGACGCCACGATCGATGCGGGCTGGCTCAACGTGAACGGAACGTTCAACTCGGGCGAGATGCTGGTCGTCCAGGGCATCATCACCGGGACGGGTTTGATCAATCCGACTTATCTCACATCGGTATTCGGCGCGATCGCGCCAGCATCCTCGGACGTCGGCACGCTCTCGATCCAAGGCGACGTAGTCCTGGCGTCCGGCAACAACTTCTTCGTCGAAGTTGGCAGGAACGGCGCCGACATGTTGCGCATCCTGGCTGATCCCCTGCAAGGCACCGCTGGCAACATCTCGCTCGGCGGCGCCCTGCGCATGGTGAAGGCGTCTAATGGGCCGGCCCCCCGGCATGGCCAAGTGTTCACGCTCGTTCTGGCAGACGGCAGCGTTATCGACACCTTTGATCAAGTCTACGCACAGACGGGCGTCCTGCGCCCGCTCGTGACGTACCTTCCCGACGCGGTGCAGATTGAACTCCGCGCGGGCAGGTTTGCCGATGTAATCGAGGGGAACGTGCACGAACTGGCCTTCGCGCACGCGCTCGATGACCTCCGGGATGGATCGTACAACTTGCTTTACGATCTCTATGGCGAACTCGATGTCATGGATTTCGGCTATTTGCAGCACGCCTTCACGGCGCTCTCGCCGGTATCGCTATTTGATGCGCACGGTCTGATCGCCATGCAGGAGTCTGGCTTCAGCACGACGCTCCAGAACCGCATGGCCCTGCTGTCCCGCAGCGATGGCGGCACGCTTGGGATTTCGATGATCGGCGCGCCCGGCCAAGTATTCGCATTTGGCGACGCTGGTCTCGGAGCGGCTCCTGAGCTTGCGTTCACTTCGTCGATGGCCGAGACCACACAGCTCTCTAACTTGCCGAATGGCATGAGCGCGTTCTTCTCAGGCGGATATGACGACAGCGGTGCATCCGCATCGGCGGGGCGAGGAAGCGATTCAGTCGACGACGGATTCCGAACCTGGCAAATGGCGGGGGGCGTGGAGCAGACGTTCGGCGGTCTGACGCTTGGTGTTGCCGGCGGTTATTCTCGTGGCAGCGCCGCTCAAGGCGGCTTCGGCTCGCTCGCCGAGAACGACATTGCTCAGACGGCAGCGTACGGCGTCTATCGGTTCCCTGATGGCGTCTACGTCTCGGGGCTGGTGGGCGCTGGGTCAAGCCACGTGTCGATGGAGCGGCGCTTCGCCGTCGGCGCTCTGGACTACAACTTACAGGGCGATGTCGAAGGTAATCTCTACCTCGGCATGATCGAGGCCGGCGTCAATCTGGACCTCACGCAGACGTTGACGGTGACGCCGAACGCCTCGGTGCGTCACTACACCGTGCGCACCGGCGCCTATGACGAAACAGGCGGCGAGGCGGCGTTGGCGTTTGACGAACAGCAGTTTGAACGCGCGGAAGCACGCCTCGGCCTGCGACTGGCCGGAGATGTCGCGCGTGGCGGTTGGTTGATCTCGCCGGCGCTCGATGCATCGGTCGTGGCCAACCTGGCCGGGAATGAAGGCGGCGTCTGGACACGGTTCGCCGATGCGCCGGATGTTTCGTTCTACCTGCCGGGCGCTGCGCGCGATGATTATTGGGGCGAGATCATCGGCGGCTTGCGCATGGTGCGCGGCGAGACCAGCTTCGCGCTCCAGTTCGAGACGAGCGTGGGACGCGAAGAGGAGTACGAAGACCGCTACATGGCGCGGTACGCACAGCGCTTCTAAGAGCGGTTAGCGACCGGCCCGCGCGGCGCGCGGGCCGGTCGCACTCACGGCAGCCGGCGCTGCACTTCTTCACCGATCGCGAGCGATGATGTGAGTCCAGGGCTCTCGATCCCGAACAGACACACGAGCCCAGCCACGCCGTGATCTGCCGGACTGTCGAGCACAAAATCCGGCTGGGGTTCGCCTGGGCCGTGAATTTTGGGACGAATGCCAACGTAATCGGGCGTCAGGGCGCCATCTGGCAGACCAGGCCAGAAGGTGCGGATCGCTTCGTAGAAGCTTTCGCCGCGTGATGGATCGACGACATAGTTTTCTTCCGTGATCCACTCGATGTCGGGGCCGAAACGCGCGATGCCGCCGAGGTCGCGGCGATAGTGTGTTCCCAGCGCGCCCGGGACCGGCGGCGGATAGATCAGACGCTGGAACGGCGCCTTCATGCTGAGCGAGAAATAGTTGCCTTTGGCGAGGTATTGCTTCGGAATCCGCGCCGCTGGAAAGCCTTCGACTGCGGCAGCGCAAGCCTGCGCGGCGAGTCCGGCTGAAATGATAAGGTTGCGCGAGCTGACACTCGTTGGCGCGTCGCCGCCGACGCGGATATCGAAGCCTTCGGCCTCCGGCGTGGCGCCGAGAAAGGGCGAGTTGAGCACAATCGTGCCGCCGCCTGCTTCGATCTCGCCTTCGAGCGCATCCATGTAGCCGTGCGCGTCCATTACGCCGCTTTCGAGATATTCGATCGCGGCGACGGCCCTGAGCTGCGGCTCCAGCGCTTTGGCTTCGGCCCCGGTAAGCCAGCGCATATTCTCAACGCCATTGACCTCGCCTTGCCTGGCGTATTTCTCGATCGTGGGAATCTCGTTCTCGTTCGAGGCGACGAAGAGCTTGCCGCACTTCTCGAAGGCGACGTTGTGATCCGCCATGAATTGGTAGAGCGCGCGTCGGCCCTCGACGCAAAAGCGCGCTTTCAGCGAACCGCTCGGATAGTAGAAGCCGGCGTGCACGACTTCCGAATTGCGTGACGATACCCCCGTGCCGATGCGGTTTGCACGTTCCAGCACCAAAACGCTGTCTCCGCGTTTGGCGAAAGCGAACGCGCAGGCTAGTCCGACCGCGCCGGCCCCGACCACGACGGTGTCGAAATCGCTCATGCTTTCATCGTAGTGGACATTACTTAACTCCAAGTACTAACCGGCGATAACGCCGGTTTGGCCGGCCCGCAAACGATCGGTTAATCCACCTGACGCAGCCTCGAAGCGTCCGAGTCGTGCGGGGCGTTCGTGCTAAATCTGCAAGACCCATCCATGTTGGCGGCGGCCCGTGGGCAAGTGAAGAGCTTGCGCTTTCGAATGGCCGTCGGCGCGCTGTTCGCGACCGGTGCTGCCTTTGTGCTGGAATCTCCGTCAGCCGGGTTCGGGTGGTATCTCGCGCTCGTGCTGTCGATGGCGTTTGATTACATGCTCGGCAATTCCTATCTGGAGCAGCGCGGCGACGCCGATCGCCAGACGGCTGGCGTGTTGTTCGTGTGGGGCAGCCTGTTCAGCATCGCGATTTTCGCCGCGATGCCGGTTGTGCTAGCGGCGATGGGCGGGGGTCCGGGCCGGGTGCTGGGGGTGCTGATCGCGGCCAGCTCGCTCGTCAGCGTGATGATGTTCACCTTCCAGGCGCCGCGCTTCATGTTTCTCGCGGCGGCGCCGCCGACCGTCGCATTGATGACGATGCCGTTCATTCCATTCAACGCCGATGCCGCGAATGCGGCGCTGGGCGCCGCCGGCGTCGGCTGCGGCGTGGTCGGCTTCCTGGCCTATGTGACGCGCTCGGCGCTCAACAACGGCAGGATGGTGCAGGGCTGGAAGAGCGCCCACCAGGCGGCCAAGGACCGCCAGCTCGAAGCCGAAGTGAAACGGGCCGAGGCGGAGGAAGCCAATCGCGCGAAATCGGAATTCCTGGCGGTGATGACGCACGAGCTGCGCACGCCGCTGAACGCCGTCATCGGCTACGCTGAGATCATCCAGGAAGACCTTGACGCCGAAGGGCGCAAGGATTTGTCGGAGGATGCCGGCCGCATCACCGGCTCGGCGCGCCATCTGCTTGGCCTGATCGATCAGATCCTCAACCTCTCCAGCGTGGATGCAGGCACAGACGGGCTGG
The DNA here is from genome assembly GCA_052387215.1 of Caulobacteraceae bacterium. GTDB lineage: Bacteria > Pseudomonadota > Alphaproteobacteria > Caulobacterales > Aquidulcibacteraceae > Vitreimonas. Next base: position 2,779 of record JBQTJK010000011.1, on the reverse strand, counting down.
CGCCCCGTGATGTGGATGTCCGCAAACTGATCGAGGAGGCGATCCATAGCGTGCAGGACGATGCACGCATGGGCGGCAACCGTATTTCGATGCGCGTGGCGGCCGAGGCGGAGCGCGCTTACACTGACACTGGCAAGCTCGCCGTGTGCCTGGCGGCGCTTCTGTCGAACGCCGTCAAGTTCACGACCAACGGCTTGATCGCAGTGACAGCCGATCGCGAGTACACGGATCAGGAAACGCTCGTGCTCTCGGTATCGGACACCGGCGTCGGCATCGCCGCGTCGGACATGCCAAGGCTGTTCAAGCCGTTCGAGCAGCTGGACAGCACCGCCACCCGGAGGAAGGGCGGCATGGGGCTCGGACTTTCGATCGCCCAGCGCATGGCCCACACGTTGGGCGGCGGGGTCACTGTCACCAGCGAGCGCGGCGTCGGATCGACATTCGTGGTGCGCGTGCCGATCAAGCTCATGGCGATCAGCGCGGCGCGGGCGGCGGCTTAAGCGGAGAAGCTCACCCCGCTCCTCTCCCCTGTTGGGGAGAGGAAACGCGCCTTTGTGCGGGGGAGGGTTCAAGGCGCAGCGGGGCTTGCCGGTGACAAACATCCCCGGCCTAGGCTCGTTCCGCCTTGCGGCAATTCGCGCAGGGCCAATATTCAGCTCCAGGTCCGATAGAGAGTTCCTATGGACGAGCGGCTGCCCGCCTCCTCGATGCCCACGTTGCGGCAATTGCAGTTCCTGACCGCGCTCAGGGCCGAGGGGAGCTTCGTGGCCGCAGCGGAGGCGGTGGGCGTGACGCAGCCGACGCTGTCGGCGGGGATCAAGGACCTCGAGGCGGCGCTGGGCGCCGTGCTGGTGGAGCGCGGGCGCTTGGGCGCAGCGCTGACGCCGGCAGGCGTTGAGGCGGCAGAGCGGGCGGCAAAGGCATTGGCCGAAGTCGAAGACATGGTGCGCGCCGTGCAGGCTGCGGGCGAGCCCTTCTCCGGCGTGTTTCGGCTTGGCGCCATTCCAACCATCGCGCCGTTCCTGCTGCCGCGGGCGCTGCCGCTCTTGAAGCAGAAGTTTCCCAAATTGCGGTTGCTGCTGCGTGAGGATCTGACCGGGCGCCTGGTCGAGCAATTGCGCGCCCGCACTTTGGACGCCGCGCTCATCGCGCTGCCTTACGAAGCGCACGGCATTGCCTCGACGCCGATCGCCGAAGACGAGTTCCTGTTTCTCTGCCCGGAAGATCATCCCCTCGCCAAGCGCAACGATCTTTCGCCCGAGCATCTGAAAACGGAAGACGTGCTCCTGCTCGAAGACGGCCATTGCCTGCGCGATCATGCGCTCGCGGCGTGCCGGCTGCCCGCCCACAAACGTTCGGCTGATGTCGGCGCGACCAGCCTGCACACATTAGTGCATATGGTCGGCGGCGGCATGGGCGTGACGCTGTTGCCGAAGATCGCTGCCGAAGCGGGCGCCGCCGTCGGCGCGCATGTCGCGGTGCGGGCGTTCGCGGAACCGATTGTTGGCCGTTCCATCGGTGTTGCATGGCGCGAAGGGAGCACTCGTGAGGACGAAGCGCGGATGCTTGCGGGCGTGCTGCGCGAGCTGTTCTGAACTCGGGATTGGGGATTAGGGATTAGGGATTGGGTTAGATTGGCTCTTTGAGGCGAGCATGGAGCTTGTTCAGCATGCGCGAAACACGCTCAACTTCCTCAAATAAGGTCGCAATCTTGCTGTCGCTCACGAACTTAGCGCGCGCGGTGAGCAGAAGCAGCGTTTCCAGTTCAGCTGCGGAGCCGCGTGCGATGCTGATAAAGTGGGCATAGTCCTTGCGCGTCCCACGCGCGTGGCCTTCTGCGATGTTTGCCGGAATGGATACCGCCGCGCGCACAAGTTGAGACGTCAATCGATACTCTTCTTGTTTGGGCATCTCACGAACCATGGCGTAAGTGGCGTCGGCGACGTCCATTGCCTTCGCCCAGACCTCCAGTTCGCGGTAACTAAGTGCGCCCATCCAATCCCCAATCCCCAATCCCTAGGACGTAGGCCAATCCGGCTTCGACAATTGCTTGGCCAGATGCGGCAAGCGGATGACGAGCCAGACCGCGGCCCAGACGTTGCCGAGCACGAAGATCGGCGCCGCCCACAAAGCTGCGACCACCCAAGAGCGTTCGGTCAAGAACACAATCGTGCTGAAGAAGACGAAGCCGACATAGAGATCGGCGAGCGCGGCGATGCCCCACGGCAAAGTGGTCAGCACGTTGAGCTGATCGATGAACGCGCCGTGCAGATCAGCCATGGCGAACGCCGCCCAGAGCAACAGCCCGAGCAGCGCCAAGCCCAGAATGCCGATTACCGCGCGCAGGACGTTCATGGACGCATTAGGCAGTAGGCAGTGGGCAGTAGGCAATAGGGACGAGGGATGAGGGATGAGGGATGAGGGTGCGCAAATCGCACCGCCGTTTCGTCCGAAACGCGGTTCCCTAGTCTCTCGTCCCTCATCCCTCGTCCCGAAAACGGGAGGCGGGGCGCGTGCGAACACGCCAGAGTTAGTTCTGGTTCCGCCTACGCCCTTGCGGGCTTCGGCGGACGATGCGCGTTGCACGCGCCCCGTGTCAGATCGTTTTTCCCGGACGTTGGTCTACAGGAGTTGCCTGTTGCGTCCCGCCGTCGTGGCGCACCCGCCTCGAAGCCGAGGTAGTTTGCGCGATTGCCGCGACGGGCTTAGCTCCACCCAACGCTGCCGGTGCTGCGCGCAGGGCCCCGAAGCCCTGGACTTCACGGTTTGCCTCACCGTG
>JBQTJK010000010.1:0-29525 GCA_052387215.1 Caulobacteraceae bacterium | reverse complement strand
ATGGGTCTCGGCGGCGGTTGTGCCCGCGATGGCGACTGCGCAAAAAAACGTCGCTAAAACGGCCGCGTTTAGATGATGCGACTCCCTCCCCCCTTGGGGGGGTGGGTTGGGGTGGGGGGTGTGAGCGCCGCGTTTTGCGAACGCACCGTCGTCACCCCCACCCCCTGCCCCGCCCCGCAAGGGGGCGGGGGGCCGCGAAGTTACTGCGCGCAGTTGCAGACGGATCATTGCGCGCCCTCCAGGTAGCTTTGCCCCAACTCAAAATCCGATGGCGGGTCGCGCTGCGCGCCACGTTCGTAAACAAGCGCGCCATCCATGAACACGCGCTCGGCGACGGCGTAGGTGGAGAGCGGGTCGGCCGACCAGATCACGACGTCGGCGCGGCGGCCGGGTTCGAGCGTGCCGGTTTCGCCATCGATGTGAAGCGCGCGCGCCGGATTGCGCGAAACCCAGGTCCAGGCTTGCGCGCGCGTGATCTCGAGGCCGGCGCGGCGGCCGTCGGCCATGGCTTTCGCCGCTTCCTGGTTAAGACGCTGAATGCCGACTTCGCTGTCGGAATGAACCATGGCGCAGGCGCCCCTGGCGTCGACGAACGCAATGTTCTCGCGGATGCCGTCATAGGCTTCGATCTTGAAGCCCCACCAATCCGCCCACATGGCCGAACAAATGCCCTCCTCGCGCAAAAGATCGGCAATCTTGTAGGACTCGACTGCGTGGTGGAAGGCGGCGATTTCGAAGTCGAACTCGTGCGCGACTTGGATGGCATTGGCCATTTCGTCGGCGCGATAGCAATGCCATTGCAGGATGATGTCGCCGCCCAGCACGCCGGCGAGCGTTTCCAATTCAAGGTCGCGATCCGGCGGATCGCCCTCACCGTTTTCGGAGTTTTCAAGCTGTCGCGCATAGCGAGCCGCGTTGGCGAAGGCTTGGCGATAACCGGCCACAGTGCCCATTCCGGTGGCCGGTGACGTATTGCGAGTCCCGTAGACGCGCGCCGGGTTTTCGCCGCACGCCATTTTCAGGCTCTGCGGCGCACCGGGAAACTTCATCTCTTGAACCGTGGTGGCGCCCAGCACGGGGCGCAGCGTCACACCGCGACCTCCGAAGAGGTTTCCGGAGCCGGGGAGCACGTGCAGCGTCGTGACGCCGCCCGCGACGGCGCGAAGGAAGCCCGGATCCTGCGGCCAGACCGAGTGTTCAGCCCAGACCTCGGCCGTGTTGGGCTGCGTGAGTTCATTGCCGTCCGATGTCGCGTCGATACTGGGCGATGGATAGGCGCCCAAGTGCGAGTGCGGGTCGACGATGCCCGGCGTGACGAACTTTCCCGTGCCATCGATCACGGTCGCCCCGTCGCCGCTTAGATTCTGGCCGACCGAGACGATGCGGCCATCGCGCATCAGCACGTCGGCGTTAGCGAGCTCGGCGCCGTTTCCATCGAACACGGTGGCATTGCGGATCAAAGTCGGCGTCGAGGGACGCGGCGTGTAGGTAGAGGCAAATGGCGCGGGGCCCTCGTCCTCATCTTCCGTCTCTGCGCCAGTTGTCGCGCAGGCCGCGAGACTCAACGTCGCGACAAGCGCGATGACGGGATGCAATCTGCGGCGCATAGGTCCCCCTCAGAGCGGCGTATCAGAAAGGGTTCGCGCGATCCCGACAAGGCTTTGCGCGCGTTTCGGGAGAATTCTGCGACGAGACGCGACTGGCGCCTCAGATCACGCGCTCGACCCCACGCGCGGCTTTGAGCGCCGCTCGTGCGGACGGTCCGCCGGGCGCGAGCCGCCTGGTATTGAGTTCGACCTCACGCCCGTCCTTCAACCGCAGCACCAGGTGCAGCGGGCGGGCCTCGCCGGGCTGCGCCTTGGGCAGCGCGGCAAGCGTTTGCGCGAGCAAATCGAGAGGCGCGCCTTCCTTCAACACAATCCGGAGGTCATCCCCCACGCGAGCCTCGGCGGCCTCCACCGGTTCGAAGGAATCGGCGGCGAGCTTGAGGTCGCCGTCGCGCCAGCGCACCCGGCCTCGGAACACAAACGCCTTGCCGACTTCCAGGACATCACGAGCGCCGGTGACGTTCTCGGGCATGATCATGCCTTCGAAGTCGCCAGTGGGATCGGACATCGAAACGAAAGCCAACGTCCCGCCCGACATCGCCGGTCGATACTGAATGCGGCGGACGACGCCCGCCATCAAATAGGCGCGCGGCTCCGTCTCACCCTCTTCGAGAATGTCCGCGTGGGTGAAATAGCGATCGCCGCTGTCCGTGAAGAAGTCCGAGAGCGGATGCCCCGAGAGGTAAAAGCCGACGCTCTCGCGCTCAGCGTCAAGGCGATCCTGCGCCGACCAGGCCGGCGCCTTCGGGAATGCGGGCCGCGCGCTCGGTTCTTCAGCGCCGAAGAGACTTGCTTGGGAGCTGGCGCGCTCTTCTGCGACGCGCTGGGCGTATGCGGCGATGATTTCGCACGCCGCAAGTGCCCGGGCGCGGTCGGGCTCCATCGCGTCGAAGGCGCCGGCTTTGGCGAGGTTTTCGAGCTGACGGCGATTGACCGCCTTGGGATCAATTCTCTCGGCAAAATCGTAGAGCGCTTTAAACGGGCCGCCGCGCTTGCGTTCGGCAACGATGCTCTCCATCGCCGTGAGGCCCACATTGCGGACGGCGCCGAGCGCGTAGCGCACCGCCAGACCTTCCTCGGTCCGCTCTACGCTGAAGTCCGCCTCGGACTTGTTGAGGTCCGGCGGCAGCATTCTCACGTGAATGCGTTTGGCGTCTTGCGCAAAGCTCGCCAGCTTGTCTGAGTTCGAGAGATCGAGGCTCATCGACGCGGCGACAAAATCGACGGGGAAATGCGCCTTCAGATAAGCGGTCTGATATGCGACCACGGCGTAGGCGGCCGCGTGCGATTTGTTGAAGCCGTAGCCGGCGAATTCTTCGACAAGATCGAAGATGTGCGCAGCCAACCCCTGGCTGACGCCACGTCCTTTCGCGCCGTCGATGAAGCGCGACTTTTGTTTCGCCATCTCCGCTGGCTGCTTCTTCCCCATGGCGCGGCGCAGCAGATCGGCTTCGCCCAGCGTATAGCCGGAGAGCACCTGGGCGATCTGCATCACCTGTTCCTGGTAGACGATGACGCCGTACGTCTCTTCCAGGATAGGCTTGAGCTTCTCGTGCAGATAGTCCGGCGCTTCGCGGCCGTGCTTCACGTTGGCGAAGCGATCGATGTTCTTCATCGGACCCGGCCGATAGAGCGAGATAAGCGCAATGACGTCTTCTAGGCAGGTGGGCTTCACTTTGCGCAACGTGTCGCGCATGCCCTGCCCTTCGAGTTGGAACACGCCGAAGGTGAGGCCCGATTGCATGAGGTCGTACGTCTTGGGGTCGTCGTAAGACGTGTTCTCCAGATCTATGGTCCCGCCGCGCGCGCGGATGAATTTCACCGCGCGGTCGATAACGGTCAGCGTCTTCAGACCAAGGAAATCGAACTTCACCAGCCCAGCGGCTTCGACCCATTTCATGTTGAATTGGGTCGCCGGCAGGTGTGCCCGCGGATCGCGGTAAAGCGGCACAAGTTCGATCAGCGGCCGGTCGCCGATGACCACGCCGGCGGCGTGGGTCGAAGCGTTGCGGTAGAGCCCCTCCAGCTGCAGCGCAGTGTCGATCAGCTGGCGCACCTCGGCTTCGTTTTTGCGCGCCTCTTGTAGCTTCGGCTCGATCTCCATGGCCTGCGCGAGCGTCACGGGGTTTGCCGGGTTGGCGGGCACGAGCTTGGCTAGCTTGTCCACTTGGCCGAACGGCAGCTGCATCACGCGGCCGACGTCGCGGAGGACGGCGCGCGCCTGCAGCGTACCGAAAGTGATGATGTGAGCGACGCGGTCTTCTCCGTACTTGTTCTTGACGTAGTCGATGACCTCTCCACGCCGCTCCTGGCAGAAGTCGATGTCGAAGTCCGGCATCGACACGCGTTCAGGATTGAGAAAACGTTCGAACAGCAGGCCCCAGCGCAGCGGATCGAGATCGGTGATGGTGAGCGCCCAGGCGACGACCGAGCCCGCGCCCGAACCGCGGCCTGGACCGACTGGAATGCCGTTGGCCTTGGCCCATTTGATGAAGTCCGAGACGATGAGGAAGTAGCCCGGAAACTGCATCTGGGTGATGATGTTCAGCTCATAACCAAGCCGTTTTTCGTACTCCTCCACGGGGGCGGCGAGGCGATCGCCGAGCGCCTTGAGCCGTTCCTTCAACCCCGCTTCGGCTTGCGCCTTCAGCTCCGCTGCCTCGTCTCGGCCACGCTTAGTGTCGAAGCGCGGCAGAATCGGCTTTCGCTGCTCCACTTTGAACGCGGTGCGGCGGGCTATCTCGGCGGTGTTCTCGATCGCTTCCGGCAAGTCGGCGAACAGCTCCATCATCTCCTGCGCCGACTTGAAGTAGTGCTGGTTGGTGACGCGCGGGCGGTCCTCCTCGCCAAGATAAGAGGACGCTGCGATGCACATCAGCGCGTCGTGTGCGCCGTGATCGGTGCGTTTTTCGAAGCGGATATCGTTAGTGGCGACGATCGGCAGCCCCAGGTCGTAGGCCATTTCAAGGAGCGGACCTTCCGTCTCGGCCTCGATCAGTTCGCCATGGCGTTGCAGCTCGACGTAGAGGCGATTGCCGAACGTTTCGGCGAGCAGCTGCAGCGTCTTTATGGCGATGTCGCCTTTGCCCTCGGCGATCAGCGGCGCCAGCGCGCCATCGCCGCCGCCGGTCAGCGCAATGAGGCCCTCTGCGTGCGCAAGTACGCGGGCGAGCGTGACGTGGGGCTCGTCGTGGGACTCAGCTTCCAAATAGGCAGCGCTCGAAAGCTGCATCAGGTTGGCGTACCCCGCGTTGTTCTGGGCGATCAGCGCCAACGTTCCAGCAACGCCCTGCTCGCCGCGGACATCGAGCGTGACGCCGACGACGGGCTGAATACCCAGTTCGGCGGCAGCCTCGGAGAATTCGAGCGCGCCGAACATGTTGTTGGAGTCGGTCAGCCCCAGCGCCGGCATGCCGTGCTTGGCGGCAAGCTTGGCCAGCTCCTTCATATGCACCGCGCTCTGCAGCAGCGAGTAGGCGGAGCGCGCGCGGAGATGGATGAAGGGCGGAGCCATGTGATTCGACGACGCCAATATAGGCAAAATGGACCGCCGGCGCCCTCGCCGGCCAACGCTGCTGCATGCCGTCGGGGGCCGTCCACCCCGTCATATTTAGCTACGCCGCACCAGCTTGCCGTGATCCAAGGCCATGACGCGGTCCATGTACTTCGCCAGCTCTAAATTGTGGGTCGCGATCAGGGCGGCGGCGCCCTCCCTGCGGACCAGATCAGACAGCGCCGCGAACACCACGGTCGAGGTGTCTGGATCGAGGTTGCCGGTGGGCTCGTCGGCCAGGATCAGGAGCGGGTTGTTGATCATGGCGCGGGCGATGGCGACCCGCTGCTGTTCGCCGCCGGAGAGTTGCGCCGGCTGATGGTAGATCCGATCGCTGAGCCCGAGGACTCCCAACAACCGCGCCGCTTCTTCCATTGCACCACGACGCCTACGGCCAGCGATCAAAGCCGGCAGCGCAACGTTGTGAATGGCGTCGAACTCCGGCAACAGATGATGGAACTGATAGACGAAGCCAACGCGGTTGCGGCGAATGTCGGTGCGTTCGCCATCGCTCAGCTCCCAGCCGGGCTGGCCGTCGATCCAGACCTCGCCGCCCGATGGGCGTTCGAGCATGCCCGCCGCGTGCAAGAGTGATGATTTGCCCGAGCCTGAAGGACCTATGAGGCCGACGATCTCGCCCGGTGCGATGCTGAGATCGACGCCGTCGAGCACGGTGAGTTGGCTGCTGCCTGACTTGTAGATTCGCGTGAGCTTATCGAGCCACAGGATCGATTGCACGGCTTGGGGAGCGTTATTCATAACGCAACGCCTCTACCGGATCGAAGCGCGACGCCCACCATGCGGTCAACAACGTCGCCGAAAACGTCACCAGAATAGTGAAGACGGAGATCATCGCGACTTCGCCCCATTCCACACGCGCCGGCAAGGTTTCCAGCGAATAGACGGTGCCTGGGAACAAGTCGAAGCCGGTGACGGCCTGGACGAAGTTCTGGATCGGCTCGATATTGAGGCAGAAGCCGATGCCGAGCAGCAATCCGAGCGACAAGCCCAACACGCCAAGGCTTGCGCTGGCCATGAAGAAAACGCGCATGATCGCGCCTTTGGTGGCGCCCATGGTGCGCAGGATAGCGATGTCGCGGCTCTTGTTCTTCACCAGCATGATGAGCCCGGTGACGATGTTCAGCGCGGCGATGGCTACGAGGATCATCAAGATGAGCCGCATCACGTTGCGCTCGACCACGAGCGCGTCGGACAGGCCCTGGCTCTTGGCGCGCCAGTCGTAGATTGTAACGTCCGGACCGAGGCGTGACCGCAGCTCCATCATCGTCGCGACAGTGCGGTCGGGATCGCGGATGCGGATTTCGAGTTCGTCGGCGCCGTCGCCGCGGCTGAACAGGATTTGCGCCTGTTCGATCGGCATGTAGATCAATGCGGAATCGAACTCGGCCATGCCGACGCTGAAAATGCCGCCGATGAGAAACGATTTACGCCGCGGGGTCAGTCCGAATGGCGTAGCGGCCCCTTGTGGCGACAGGATCGAAATTGCCATGTTCTCGGTAACGCCAAGAGAGGCGGCCAAACGATCACCCACGAGAATGCTTGGCGATTCGATGCCTTCGAAATTGTCGAAGCCGCCGCCCGATCGAATGCTGTTAGCGACGATCGGCAAGGCCTGAAGATCTTGGCGCGAGACCCCGCGCACGACGACGCCTGCGGCCAGACCATCCACCGTTGCAAGTCCTTGGGCGTTGATGGTGGGCGCAACATGGAGGACTCCCGGCGCTTCACGCGCGAGCGCCGCAAGGCGCTGCACCTCGGTGCGGGGTAGGTTGCGCACATCCACATACACGTGGCCGTTCACGCCGAGAATCCGCGATAGCAGCGTTTCGCGGAAACCGTTCATCACCGACATGGTGATGATCAGCGCCATCACCGCGAGAGTGATGGCGATGACAGAGATGACCGAGATCAGCGCCACCCCGCCATACTGGCGCTTGGCGCGAAGATAGCGGCCGGCGAGCATGCGCTCGAATAGGCCGAAAGGCTTGCTCCGCTGCACCATCAATACGCCCGCGCAATCAGAATTTCTTCCACCGCCTGCGCGCCGGTGAAGATGCACTTGCCGAACCAGGATGGCTGCGCCAGCGGCGCGTTGCGGATAGTCAGCTTCAAGGCTTTGAGGCGATTTCCCACGTCTTCCAGCACAGCACCGGTCGGGCGCGCCCATTGCACACGCGCCCAGCCTTTGAACTCGCCTCCTTCATCGTCGGTTCCGTAGTACCTTTCTATGTCGGCAAAGGACGCGAAATCGCCACGGATGTTGGCGTCGAGGCGAGCCTTGGCTTCGTCGAACAGTTCTTTCTGCATCGCCTCGATCAGCGCCGGCGCTTGGGCGATGAAGTTTTCGCGCGCGAGCGAGTGGGATTTGATCTTCTCGCCCTCGCGCAAGGCGTTGCGCTTGATGAACGTGACCTGGCCTCCTGAAGCGTCGCGGGGACCGATCTCGCAAATGAGCGGCGCGCCGCGGCGCACCCAGTCCCAGCGTTTGTCCGCGGGACGCGTGTCCTTGGTGTCAACGTAAGCGCGAACAGGCGAACCGAGCGCGGTTTGTTTGTTCAGCTCAGCGGCGATGCTGGCGCAATAATCCTTGAGCTGATCGTCTTCCGGTTTGCCCCGCAGCATCGGCACAATGACGACCTGCCGCGGTGCAGCCGCAGGCGGCGTGCGCATGCCGTCGTCATCGCCGTGCGTCATCACCGCGGCGCCGATCATGCGCGTAGTCATGCCCCACGACGTCGTGTGGGCAAGCGACATGCCGCCGTCCTTGTCTTGATAGCGGATGTTCTGCGCCTCGGCGAAATTGGTGCCGAGATAATGCGACGTCCCGGCTTGCAGCGCCTTGCCGTCCTGCATCATCGCTTCGATCGAGTACGTGCGCACCGCGCCAGGGAAGCGCTCGTTTTCCGGCTTCTCGCCGACGATCACAGGAATGGCGAGGAAGTCCTCGGCCAGGCTGCGATAGAGTTCGAGCGCGAGGAAGGTTTCTTCCATTGCGTCGGCTTCGTCCGCGTGTGCGGTGTGGCCCTCCTGCCAGAGGAATTCGGCGGTGCGCAGAAAGAGACGCGTGCGCATCTCCCAGCGCATCACGTTGGCCCATTGGTTGAGCTTCAGCGGCAGATCTCGGTACGACTTGATCCAGCGGCTGAAGGCGTCGCCAATGATCGTTTCCGACGTGGGGCGGATGATCAGGGGCTCGGCCAGTTCGGCTTCGGGGTCGACCTTGAGTTCGCCGTCGATCGCCTTCAGGCGATGATGGGTGACGATGGCCATCTCCTTGGCGAAGCCTTCGACGTGTCCGGCTTCCTTGACGAAGAACGACAGCGGGATCAGCAGGGGAAAATAGTAGTTGTCGTGGCCGGTCTCCTTGATGCGCCGATCCAACTCGCCTTGGATACGCTCCCACAGGCCCATGCCCCACGCTTTGATGATCATGCACCCGCGCGTCGGCGACAGCTCCGCGAGGTCGGCCTCGCGGACGACGGCCTGGTACCATTCGGGAAAGTCTTCGGTGCGCGTGACCTTAAGCGCATGCATGCGGGGAGGCTCCTTTCCGGCGGTTGGAAATAGACTGCGCCGGGCTTGCCCGCAACGCGGCCTAATGGGCGCGCATATCCCAGAGATCAACGGATATGGCCCAGGCGATGCCGAGCCACACAATCGCCGCGATCCCAGCCGCCCAAAGCGCCTTCATACGCAGGTTGTGGACCTTCGGTGCTCCCCGCTCCGCACCCGGCACGGTTTCCTCGCCGGCTTCGTGGTGGCTCTGCGCGCCGATCGGCAGCATGGCGAAAAATGCCAGCCACCAGACGATGATGTAGATGGCGATGCCGAGAAACAGGTTCATCCCTGCCCGGCCTTCGGCGATTCCATCAGCTCAATCAGCACGCCGTTGGAGTTCTTCGGGTCGATGAAAATGATCGGCGTGCCGTGCGCGCCGATGCGCGGCTCATTCAGAACGCGCGCGCCGCGGACCACCATCTCGTCGCGCGCGGCATAGATGTCCGCGACCTCAAAGCAGACATGGTGCTGACCGCCCTTCGGATTCTTCGCCAGGAATCTCGTGATCGGGCTGTCCGGGCCCAGCGGTTCGATCAGCTCGATCTGGCTGTTGGCGACGTTCACGAAGGCGAACTTCACGCCCTGCTCGGCGAGCTCGCGCGTTTCCGTGATTGCGCTTTCCGATACGCCGTAAAGATCGCGATAGGTGGCCTTAGCATCCTCGATCGAGGGCACCGCAACGCCAACGTGATTCAACCTGCCGATCATGGCCCTACTCCCATCCACCCCGCAGCCAGTCTAAAGGCGCAAAATGGAGACGTCGACAAGCGGGCGCTTCTTCCAAAGCCGTTCGGCGGCCTTGCGTACCGCCCGCACAACGCTCGCCTCGACGGCGTCGTCGTCGTCACGTTCGGCGTGGTTGAGCTTGGTGAAGGCGGCCTTAGCCGTGGTTTCGAGGTCGTCGAGGGCTAGGTCGAAGTCCTCTTCGTCCGGCATGGTGAGGCCGCGGACGGAGGCTGTGGGGCCCGCCACCAAGGCGTTCTTCGCGCTGATGGCGAAAGCGACGTTGATTGCGCCTTCCGCGGCAAGACGCCTCCGGTCGCGGATGGCGTCGTCCTCGGTTTCGATGATCACGGCGCCGTCAACGTAGAGACGCCCGGCCGGCACTTCGTCGATCACTTCGGCCGGGCCGGGCGCAAGGCGGATGAGATCGGCGTTGCTGGGCGCGATCGTTTCCGGAACCTGCAGCGCCTGGGCGAGCTTTGCGTGCTCACGGATGTGGCGCAGTTCGCCATGCACCGGAATGGCAATGCGCGGGCGCGCCCATTGGTACATCTGCTTCAGTTCATCGCGCGCCGGATGCCCGGAGACGTGGATGAAGTGCTCGGTGTCGGCGGTGACGACTTCGACGCCGCGTGAGAGGAATTCCTCGTAGAGCTGATGGATCGCGGCTTCGTTGCCAGGGATGACGCGTGAGGAGAAGATCACGGTGTCGCCCCCTCGGAGCGTGACGTTTCGATGTTCGCCACGGGCGATGCGCGAGAGCGCCGCGCGCGGCTCGCCCTGGCTTCCAGTGCAGAGGAAGAGCACGTTCTCGTCCGGGAGTGAGCCGGCCTCGTCTTCGTCGATCACTTGCGGGACGTCTTGCAGCAAGCCAACGCTTTGCGCCGCGTTGAAGATGCGATGCATGGAGCGCCCAACAAGGCATGGCGTGCGGCCGGCCAAGCGAGCGGCGTGAAGCGCGGTTTCGAGACGGGCGACGTTCGAGGCGAAGGCAGTCACGGCGACCTTGCCGGTGCAGCGGCGGATCACCTCCGTCAGCTTCTGCCGGACCTCGGATTCCGAACCGGTCGAGCCTTCGACGAACACGTTGGTCGAGTCGCACACCATCGCGAGCACGCCTTCGTCGGCCATGGCGCGAAGCTTGGCCTCGTCGGTCGTTTCGCCAATCAGTGGATCGGGATCGATCTTCCAGTCGCCGGTGTGCCAGACGAGACCAAGCGGGGTGCGGATGGCGAGGCCGTTGGGCTCGGGGATCGAATGCGTCAGCGTGACGAAGTCGATCTCGAACGGTCCAAGTGTGAGCTGGCCCTTGAGCGGGATTTCGGTCAGGGGGACTTTGTTGAGCAGGCTGCGCTCACGCAGTTTTTCGCGGACGAGCGCCGCCGTAAAGGGCGTGGCGTAGACGGGCGCCTTCAGGCGCGGCCAAAGCCAGGCCAGTGCGCCGATGTGATCTTCATGCGCGTGGGTGAGCACGATGGCGATGATGTTGTCGCGTTCGTCCTCAAGATAGCTGGGGTCCGGCAGGATGAGTTCTATGCCGGGCGTTGAGTCTTCGCGCCCGAAAGTGACGCCGATATCGACGATGATCCATTTGCGTGCGTCCGGCGGGCCATAGCCATACGCGTTAAGGTTCATACCAATCTCGCCCGAGCCGCCGAGCGGTAGGAAGACGAGTTCGTCGCCGGGCGCGGGCTGGCTCAAAGGTTGCCGCCGTTGCGGCGGAAGATTTCGAGCAGGCCGCGTGAAGTGAGGTCTTGGTCGAAATGATCAATCGTGGGAAACGCGCCTTCGAACAGCGCAGCGACGCCGCCGGTGGCGATCGTCTTCATCGGCTGGCCGTACTCCTCGCGGATGCGCCGGCACAAGCCTTCGATCATTTCGATCGATCCCCAATAGATCCCAGACTGCATGGCGCTCACCGTGTCCTTGCCGATGACGCGGCCGGGATCGCGGATCTCCACACGCGGCAGCCGCGCCGCCGCATCGTGCAACGCCTGCAGCGAAAGATTGATCCCCGGCAGAATGACGCCCCCTTCGAAGGCGCCGTCGCTGGCTACAATGTCAAACGTCGTCGCTGTGCCGCTGTCGATGACGATAGCGGGACCGCCATATTGGACGAACGCGCCAACGGCGTTCACGAGCCGGTCGGCGCCTGCTTCGTTCGGCTTGTCGATGCGGATCTCGATGCCAACCTTCAATCCGTCCTCGCCGATGACCATCGGCTCTTTGCCAATGTAGCGGCGCGAGAGGTTGCGCAGGTTGAACAGCGCCTGCGGCACGACCGTCGAGATGATGCAATCTGTGATGTCGGCGAAGGAAAGGCCATTGAGCCCCATGATCTGGTTTAGCCACGGCGCATACTCGTCGGCGGTGCGGCTAGTGTCCGTCGAGGCGCGCCATTGCGCGCGCCAAGTCTTGCCGTCCCAGATGGCGAACTTGGTGTTGGTGTTGCCGACATCGATGGCGAGAAGCATTAGGCGGCCCTTGACAGGAAGACATCGCCAGCCGCGATGAGGCGGCGGCCGGTTGGAGTATCGAGTTCAAGTTCGCCGCGTGCCGAGAGCCCGGCGATGCGGCCTTCCAGCGTCTGATCACCCTGCAGCACTCGCGCCTCTTGGCCTAATCCGTAGGCGCGCTGCAGCCATGCTTGCCGCAACGGTGTGAACCCTTCGCCGACGATACGCGCGGACCATGCTTCCAGTTTCGGCCTGATGGCGGCGAGAAAAGCAAGCGGTTCAGGCGCGGGAGCATCCGGTGGGAGCAGGTCGCGAAGGCAGATCGTCGGCTGATCGATGTTCTCCGGCGCTGCTGCAAGATTCACCCCGAAGGCCAGCGCGACCCAGGTTTGACCAGAACTGAGCGAGCCCGAGTCGAGCATGATGCCGGCGACTTTGGCGCCGTTGATGAAAACATCGTTCGGCCATTTGAGCATCGCGGCGCCCGCGCCGATCACCTCGTCGATGGCTTCGGCGATGGCAACACCGGTCGCAAAGCCGAGAAGCGCGATCTGTTGCGGCGGTAGCGATGTCGTGAACAGAAGCGTCGCCATGAGATTGCCGTCCAGCGACGACCAGGTGCGGCCACGCCGTCCCCGGCCAGCAGTTTGGCGTTTGGCGACGAGCCAAGCGGCGGAGACTTCGCCGCGCTCGGCGCGGCGGCGCGCCTCCAGAATGGCGGAGTCGATCTCGTCGAAGACCTCGACCGGCGCTTGGCCGTCGATCATCGATCCTGCTCTCTCAAAAGCTCATCCGCACCGCGGTTTCCGCCCAGCTCTGCAGCGCGCCGAGCAACAACACCAGCACGGGGAAGCTCAGCGCCGCAGCAGCGGTCGCTGTCACCATGATCGTGCCGCTCGGCGCTTGCAACTGCGCGGTGGGGGCGGCGAACCAGATCGAAGCGAGCAAGCGCAGATAGTACGCCGCGGCCACGACAGCGGCGATGCCGCCCAAGATGGCCAGCCAGTAGACATGGCCGTCGATAGCCGCCTGGAACACTACCAGTTTGCCGATAAAGCCCGCGAACGGCGGAATGCCGGCGATAGAGAACAGCAGCATTGTGAACAGCGCGGCCATCCACGGCCGATTCTGCGCGAGGCCGCTGAGATCTGCGACCGTCTCCGCCGGTTGGCCGTCGCGGCGCATGGCCAGGATGAGCGCAAACAGGCCGACGTTCGTAGGCAGATAGAGCGCCAGATAAATGAGCGCCGACGACGGTCCTTGCTCGGTGCCCGCGGCGAGGCCCATGAGCGCGAAGCCCATATTGCCGATTGAGGAATACGCCATCAGGCGCTTTAGATTCGTTTGCACCAAAGCAGCAACCGAACCCCAGACCATGGAGATCGCCGCGAGCGCCGCGATGACCTGCTGCCATTGTGGCGTCATGGCCGCGAATGGTTCGTAGAGAACGCGCGCCATCAATGCGACAGCGGCGACCTTGGGCGCCGCGGCGAAGAAAGCAGTGATCGGCGTCGGCGCCCCTTCGTAGACATCGGGTGTCCACATATGGAACGGCGCGGCCGACATCTTGAAGCCGAGCGCGCACAGCATGAGCACGAGGCCGAAGATGATGCCAATCCCGCCCGCGCCCTCACCCACAGCTGCGGCGATCGCGTCAAACCGGATCGAGCCGGTGAAGCCATAGACAAAGGAGGAGCCGAACAGCAGCAACCCGGACGAGATGGCGCTCAGAACGAAGTATTTAAGGCCGGCTTCGGACGAACGCGCGTCGTCGCGCCGCCACGCGGCGAGCACATACGCGGCAAGGCCTTGCAACTCGACGCCGACATAGAGGCTGATCAGATCCTGCGCCGAGACCATGACGAACATGCCAAGTACGGCGAGCGTGATCATCACGGGAAATTCGAAGCGCTGTTCCTTGGTCATTGTGAAGTGGTCGGCGCCGAGAGCGAGCGTAGCGGCGGCCGCGATCGCTATCATGACCTTGGCAAAGCCGCCGACGCCGTCGACCACCATTGCCCCTTGGAAAATCTCCACTGCCGCGCCTGGGCTCCAGGCGAGCGCCAACACGCCCGCGCCCAAGATGGCGATGACGCCGAGCACGGACAGCGCGCCGAAGGCGCGATCCTTGAACCAGGCGCCAATGATCGCGGCAATCAGTGCGTACGAGGCCAGCAACAGTTCCGGTCGGGCAAGCGGTAGACTGTTGTTGAGATCGATCGCCGGGTTCATGGCGCGGCTCCGGCGAACTGCGACACGATCGTCTGAGCCGAACTCTGGGTGAATTCGAGCACGTAAGCGGGCGCGAGGCCCATGATCAATGTGGCGAGGACAAGCGGCACGAACGTCACCCACTCGCGTGAATCGAGATCGCTGATCTTGTCGAGTTTCGGGTTCTCGATGACGCCGAACGCAACTTTCCGATAGAGGGTGAGCGCGTACGAGGCTGAGAAGATCACCCCGAGCGCGGCGCCCGCAGCGACCCAGGCGTTCACTTGGAAGGCGCCGACCATGGTGAGTATCTCGCCGGGAAAGCCGCTCGTGCCTGGAAGACCGACGTTGCCCAATGTGAAGAGCATGAAGATGGCTGCGTAGACCGGCATGCGGTTCACGAGGCCGCCATAGAAGGCGATCTCACGCGTGTGCATGCGGTCGTAAACGACGCCGACGCAGAGAAACAGTGCGCCGGAGATGACGCCGTGCGAGAGCATCTGGAAAATAGCGCCCTGGACGCCCTGCTCGGTGCCGGAGAAGACGCCCATGGTGACAAAGCCCATGTGCGCGACCGACGAGTAGGCGATCAGCTTCTTCATATCGAGCTGTCGGAACGCCACGAACGACGCCCAGACGATGGCGATAACGCTCAACGCAAAGACAAACGGCGTGAAGAAATGCGACGCGTCCGGAAACAATGGTAGAGAAAAACGCAGGAAACCGTAGCCGCCCATCTTCAGCAGGATCGCCGCCAGAACCACCGACGCCGCCGTGGGCGCTTCCACGTGCGCATCTGGCAGCCAGGTGTGCACCGGCCACATCGGCAGCTTCACCGCGAATGACGCAAAGAAGGCAAGCCAGAGCCAGATCTGCAGGCTTGGGTCGAAACCGGTGGTCTGCGCGTATTCGGTTAGCGCCGGAATGTTGGTCGTGCCAGCGATGGCGATCATGGCGACGATCGCCACCAGCATCAGCAGTGAGCCCAGTAATGTATAGAGGAAGAACTTGAATGCAGCGTACACGCGCCGTTCGCCGCCCCACACGCCGATGAGAATGAACATCGGAATGAGGCCGCCTTCGAAGAAGATATAGAACAGGATGATGTCCTGAGCGCAGAAGACGCCGATCATCAGCGTCTCCAGGATCAGGAACAGCACCATGTAGCTCGAGACCTGTTTCTCGATCACCCAACTCGCCAGGATACAAAGCGGTGTGAGGAAGGTCGTGAGCAGGATGAGCGACATCGCCAATGCGTCGACGCCCATCGCGTAGGACGCGCCGAACGCCCACGGGACGCTCTCGGTCAGCTGGTAGTCTGGATTGCTCGAGTCGAAGGCAGCGAAGGCGAACAGCGACGCGATGAACGTCGCAATCGTGACAAGCAGCGTCAGCAGCTTGACGCCATTGTCGTAGCCGACGTTCTCACCGCGCGAGGACATGCGAGCGAGCAAGATGAGAATGGCGCCTGCCGTTGGCAGGAACGTCATTATGGAAAGCATCGGCCAGCCGGCCACGAGCTCGCTCATGGCGCGCCTCCGATTCCAGCGAGAATCGCATAGGCGCCGAAGGCGACCGCCGCGATCAGCATGAGGAAGCTGTAGTGGTAGACAAAGCCGCTTTGGAGTCGCCGGACCTGGCGCGAGAAGAAGTTCGACGTGGATGCGACGCCGTCAGGTCCGAGGCCGTCAATGATCTTCTGGTCGCCCACCTTCCAGAAGAGGTCGCCGAGCGCACGAGCGCCTTTAACGAAGATGAAGTCGTAAATCTCGTCGAAATACCACTTGTTGTAGAGAAACGCCCAGACCGGACCTTTCGCCATCGCTCTCGCTGCGCCCGGCCTCCAAAGATAGAAGATCACGGCCAAGACAAAGCCAGTGAGCGTCACTGTGAGCGGCGCCCAGATCACCCATTCCGGGAAGTTGTGATGTTCGCCGTGCGCCAGCGGCACCGCATGGTCCCAGAATCCCTCCGCGTTCGCGCCGAGGAAGTATGGCGCGAACATCGCCCCGGCGGCGATCGCGCCTGCGGCGAGCACGAACAAGGGAACCAGCATCACCCACGGCGATTCATGCGCGGGCGCTGAACCGTCCGGCCGCGGCGCTTCGTTATGATGACCCTCGTCGGGCTCGTGGCCCTCCTGGCCATGTCCCGGCAAGTGATCGGCGCGATGGGGGCCGCGATAGCGACCCTCGAAAGTCATGAAGGCGAGACGCCAGGAATAGAAGCTCGTCAGCAAGGCAGCGCTCACCCCGCACCAGAACGCGAACTGCGCCCCAATCCCTCGTGAGCCATAGGCGGCCTCGATGATGGCGTCCTTCGAGTAAAAGCCGGCAAATCCGCCAAGCCCAGGAATGCCCAAGCCGGTCAGCGCCAGCGTACCGATGATCATCATCGCCCACGTAATCGGCATCGGCGTGCGCAAGCCGCCCATGTTGCGCATGTCTTGCTCGTGATGCAGGCCGACAATGACGGAGCCGGCGCCCAAGAACAGCAACGCCTTGAAGAAGGCGTGTGTGAAGAGATGAAACATAGCCGCGTTGTAGGCGCCGACGCCGGCGGCGAAGAACATGTAGCCGAGCTGCGAGCAGGTCGAATAGGCGACGACGCGTTTGATGTCGTTCTGCGCGAGACCCACCGTCGCGGCAAACAACGCCGTTGTCGCGCCGATGATGGTGACAAAGCCCGAGGCCAGCGGGGCCAGGTAATAAAGCTCGCTGCAGCGGCTCACCATGAACACCCCAGCGGTGACCATTGTGGCGGCGTGGATCAGCGCTGAAACGGGCGTCGGGCCTTCCATGGCGTCCGGCAACCAGACGTGCAGGAAGAATTGCGCCGACTTGCCCATCGCGCCGACGAACAGAAGGAACGCGACCACCTCGACGGCGCGGAACTGCACATCACCGACGCCGAGCATCATGTTCGGATGCGCAGCGGCGGCCTCGAACACGGCGTCGAACTGGATCGAGCCGTAGCAGAAAAACGCGGCCATGATCCCCAGCGCGAAGCCGAAATCGCCGACGCGGTTGGTGATGAAGGCTTTGATGGCTGCGTCGTTAGCGCTGCGCTTGTGATACCAGAAGCCAATCAGCAGATACGACGCGACTCCCACGCCCTCCCAGCCGAAGAAGAGTTGCAGAAAGTCGTTCGCCGTCACCAGCGCGAGCATCGAGAAGGTGAAGAACGAGAGATAAGAGAAGAACCGCGCCTTGTGCGGATCCTCCGCCATGTAGCCCCAGGAATAGACGTGAACCAGGAACGAAACCATGTTCACGACCACGAGCATCACCGCTGAGAGCGAGTCGATGCGCACGCTCCAGGTGGAAGTGAAGCCGCCGACATCGACGAAGGTGAACAGCTCGATCAGCCGTTCGTGCCCTTCGCCCCAAACGAAATCGGCGAAGATCGGCAACGACAGCGCAAGCGACAAACCGACAGACGCCGTCGTCAGTAGCATGGCGATCTTCTCGCCGATGTAACGCTGCAACAGGCCAGCGATCGCGGCCGCGAACAGCGGCCCGAGGACGATTAGGGCTTCGAGAGAGAACTGCACGCCTTCAGCCCCGCATCTGATTGATGTCTTCGACGGCGATACCGCCGCGATTGCGGAAATATGTGACCAGGATTGCAAGACCCACGGCCGCCTCTGCAGCCGCGACCGTCAGCACAATCATACCGAAGATCTGCCCCTCCAGGTTCTGCAGATAAGCCGAGAACGCCACCAGGTTGATGTTCACCGCAAGCAGAACCAGTTCGATCGACATCAGGATAATGATGACGTTCTTGCGGTTCACGAAAATGCCGAACACGCCGATCGTGAAGAGGGCGGCCGCGACGAACAGGTAATGCGCGAGGGTGATTTCCATCAGCCGAGCCCCTGCCCTGGACGGATGTCCTTGAGTTCGACACCCTCCGAACGGCGGCGGCCGACCTGCTTGGCGACGTTCTGTTTCTTCACGCCTGGCCGATGGCGGAGGGTCAGCACGATGGCGCCGACCATCGCAACGAACAGGATAAGCCCTGCCATTTGGAAAACGAGCAGATAGTCGGTGTAGAGCACTTGCCCGATTGCCTCGGCGTTCGTAACACCGCCAGGTTGCGCGGGGGTCAGCGCAATCGGCGCACCGTCCGCCGACATCGCAGCGCTTGCGACCAGGACCAATTCACCGAGCAACAACCCAGCGACAATTACGCCGGCGGGAAGATAGGACAGAAAGCCCTGCTTCAGCTCGACGAAGTCGACATCGAGCATCATGACGACGAAGAGGAAGAGCACGGCGACAGCGCCGACATAGACAACGACGAGAAGCATGGCCAGGAACTCGGCGCCGAGCAGCACGAAAAGTCCCGCCGCGTTGAAGAACGCGAGAATCAGGAACAGCACCGAGTGCACGGGATTGCGCACGGAGATCACCGCAAAGGCGGAGGTCACCGTAATCGCCGCCAGCACGTAGAAGGCGATCGCCGCCAACATCCGTTACGCTCTCCCAACTTCGATTGGCGCCGGCTTTCTGCCCGCAGCCCCAAGACAACGCGACCTATCTGTAAGGCGCGTCCAGTTCCAAATTCTTCGCGATTTCCCGCTCCCAGCGATCGCCGTTCGCGAGCAGGCGTTCCTTGTCGTAGTACAGTTCTTCGCGCGTCTCGGTGGCAAACTCGAAGTTCGGTCCCTCGACAATTGCGTCCACCGGGCAAGCCTCTTGGCAGAAGCCGCAATAGATGCATTTCACCATATCGATGTCGTAGCGCGTCGTGCGGCGCGAGCCGTCTTCGCGCGGCTCGGCCTCGATGGTGATGGCCTGCGCCGGACAGATCGCTTCGCACAACTTGCAGGCGATGCAGCGCTCTTCGCCGTTGGCGTAGCGGCGCAGTGCGTGTTCGCCACGGAAGCGCGGTGACAGCGGCCCCTTCTCGAACGGGTAGTTCACCGTCGCCTTGCGCGTGAAGAAATACTTCATGCCGAGCGCGAACCCTCCCAGCATGTCGAGCATCAAAGCGCCCTTGGCGGCCTGGAGGATGCGCGACATCTCTATCTCCTCGCACACCGGTAAGTGCGATAGGCGAGGCCATCGAAACCGGTTTGATGGCTGACGTAGCCCGCAGCGCCACTGGGGCAATGCGCGTTGGCTTTCGCGTCCACTTCGGCTTGGCCCTGCACATTGGCGTCGTAACGGACGTCAAAAGTATCGCCCGGGCGCTCGACGACCTGCGGCAACGCAGTGGCGCAGGCGCCAAGTGTGAAGATTGCGGCGAGAGCGGTCATACGCATCAGCCCCCCGCAACCGAGGTTGGGGCGGCCGGCGCCAGGAACGTCACGTAGTAGCCGATGACGACGACCGCGGCGAGTGAAGTCGGCAGGAAGATCTTCCAGCCGAGACGCATCAGCTGGTCGTACCGGTAGCGCGGCACGATCGCCTTCACCATCGCGAACATGAAGAACATGACCCAGAGCTTGGCGTAGAATACGAGGAAACCGAGCCAGGGATTGTCGACAGGTCCCCACGGCAAGTGCCAGCCGCCGAGGAACAGCACCGACGTCATCGCGCACATGAGCACGATGTTGAGATACTCGCCGATCATAAAGAGCAGATACGGCGTCGACGAATATTCGACCTGGTAGCCGGCCACGAGTTCGGACTCGGCTTCCGGCAAATCGAACGGCGGGCGGTTGGTTTCCGCCAGCGCCGAGATGAAGAACATCACCAGCATGGCCAGCATGGTGACGCCGACGATGATGTTATTCGGGAAATCGCCAAAGTTGAACACGCGGAAGCCGTTCCAGGCCCAGATGCCGTCGCGCTGGCTCTCGACGATCGTGGAGAGATTGAGTGAACCAACCAGCAGCAAGACCGTAATCAGGATGAAGCCGATCGAGACTTCGTAGCTCACCATCTGCGCGGCTGAGCGCAATCCGCCGAGGAACGGGTATTTCGAGTTCGACGCCCAGCCGCCCATGATGATGCCATAAACGCCGAGCGAGCTGATGGCGAACAAGTAGAGGATGCCGACATTGAGATCGGCGATGACCCAGCCGTTCGCCCAGGGTATGACTGCCCAGCCAACGAAAGCCAAAACGAAGGTCAGCAACGGCGCGAGGATGAAGACCGTCTTGTTGGCGCCGGCGGGAATGACGATTTCCTTGAACACGAACTTGAAGAAGTCCGCGAAGGATTGCAGCAAGCCGAACGGGCCGACGACGTTTGGGCCTTTGCGCAATTGCACCGCCGCCCAGACCTTGCGGTCGAACAGGAGCAGGAACGCGAGCGAGAGCAACAGCACGATGACGATGGCCAGGATCTGGCCCGTCTTAACCAGCGCCCATTCGATCTCAGTCGGCCAGTTGATTCCGAACCAGGTGATGTAATCGATGTTCGGCATCACTCGGCCGCCACCTTGTAGGCGCCGGCGCGCAAGCGCGAACACTCCGCCATCGTCTTCGACGCGCGTGCGATCGGGTTGGTGAGATAGAAGTCAGTGATTGGGCTCTTGAACGGCTCGCTCGAAAGCTTGCCGTCAGCGCCGATTTGAGCGGAGTCGAAACTCCCAGCGTCCGCGGCGCCCGGCGCATAGTCGACGTGTCCGAACGTCGGGTGATCGGCGATCATCTTTTGTCGGAGCGCGCGGAGCGAATCGTACGGGAGTGTTTTGCCCATGACGCCCGACAGCGCTCGCAGGATGGTCCAATCCTCTTTCGCCTCGCCCTTTGGGAAGGTCGCGCGGCGGCCGTATTGGACGCGGCCTTCTGTATTGACCCAGGTCGCGTCCTTCTCGGTGTAGGCGGCGGCTGGCAGGATGATGTCAGCGCGATGGGCGCCAGCGTCGCCGTGCGTGCCAATGTAGATGATCGTTCCGGCGTTCGGCAGCGGGACTTCGTCCACGCCCAGAAGCAAGAGCGCATCCATTCCGCCCGCGAGCATCTCGCTGGCGTTTTTGCCGCCCCTTGCCGGCAGGAAACCAAGATCGAGCCCGGCGACACGCGACGTCGCGATGTGCAGCACGTTGAAGGCATCCCAGCCTTCCTTGTTCAAACCCGCGGCGATCTTGCCGGCCGCGCGCAACACGGCCGCCCCATCCCTGCGCGCAATCGCGCCGGCGCCAACGATCACCATTGGCCGTTGGGCGCTCTTGAGCTTGTCGCCAAAGGCGCCAAGGTTCGCGAGCGACTGAGGTCCCCCGCCTATGTGCGTGTATCGGTAGGTGAGATCGGCTGGCTCGCCGATAAGCGCGATCTCTGCGCCGCGCAACCAGGCTTTGCGGATTCGCGCGTTGAGCACCGGCGCTTCGATCCGAGGGTTCGCGCCAACGAGCAGGATCGCGTCTGCTTCGTCGATGCCCGTGATCGTCGAGTTGAACAGATACTCTTGGCGCGCGCCGCCGCCGATCTGGGCGCCGTCGGCACGGCAATCGATGTTGGGAGAGCCCAAGGTACGGAAAAGATCGAGCGCCGCCTTCATGCTCTCAGCACAGGCAAGATCGCCCGCGATAGCGCCAATACGCTTGGGATCGCCCGACAGCGCGACGGCCGCTGCCTCGAGCGCTTCGCCCCAGGAAGCCGGACGCAGCTTGCCGTGTTCGCGTATGTACGGGCGATCAAGCCGTTGGCGGCTCAAGCCATCCTCGGCGTAGCGCGTCTTGTCCGAGATCCATTCTTCGTTGATCTCTTCGTTGACGCGCGGCAGCACCCTGAGCACGGCGTCGCTGCGGGCGTCGACGCGGATGTTCGAGCCCAGCGCATCCATCACGTCGATGGTTTCGGTTTTCGTCAGCTCCCACGACCGTGCGTTGAAGGCATAGGGCTTGGACGTCAGCGCGCCGACTGGGCAAAGATCGATCACGTTGGCGGAAAGCTCGCTGGTCAGCGATGCCTCCAGATACGTGGTTACTTCGATGTCCTCGCCGCGGCCGGTCGCGCCAAGCTCCGGCACGCCAGCAACCTCCGTGGCGAAGCGGATACAGCGCGTGCATTGGATGCAGCGCGTCATCACCGTCTTCACCAACGGGCCCATGAACTTCTCTTCGACTGCGCGCTTGTTCTCATCGAAGCGCGAGCCGCCGCGGCCATAGGCGACGGATTGGTCTTGCAAGTCGCATTCGCCGCCCTGGTCGCAGATTGGGCAATCGAGGGGATGATTGATGAGCAGAAACTCCATCACTCCCTTGCGCGCGCGATCGACGGTTGCGCTCTTGGTGACGAGTTCGTTGAGCATCTCATCGCGCGGCGGCGGCAGATCCTTCACCTGCTGCGCGCAAGAAGCGATGGGCTTCGGGCCGGACTTTCCGCCGACTTTCACCTCGATCAGACACATGCGGCAATTGCCAGCGATCGACAGCCGTTCGTGGTAGCAAAAGCGCGGAATCTCGGCGCCGGCGGCTTCGCACGCCTGCAGCAGCGTCAATTCCGGAGGAACGTCGACTTCAACGCCGTCGACGAGGATTTTCGTCATCGTAAGTCCGCTTTCGCGTGACCGCGCATGGCCGATTTATTGCGTCGCCGCAAGTGGGCGAAAGGTCCTTCGCGGCAAGCGCTTAGCCTATCCAGCGACGTGCGATTTGAAGCGGAAGCACAACGAATGGCGGAGATAGCGGAGCGCCGACCGCGAAGCTGAGTAACGCACTGTTGTTGTTTGGTATTTTCTGCCGACTGCGAGCCATTCGCAAGTCGTTGAGCATTAGACCTTAGCCAGCGCGCCCTCGCCCACCACCGTGAGCCACTCGCGCACACGCCAGGACGTGACGACGCCTTGGCTGGTGTAGGGATCGGCGCGGGCGAAGCCCTCGGCAACGGCGGCGGTCTCGCCTTTGAACAGCAGCAAGCCGAACGGCGGATCGTCTTGCGGCACCGCGCCGCCGAGCTGGAGTTCGTCACGCGCGACGGACGCGCGGGCGAGTTCGAGATGCGCCGGACGCAACGGGCCGCGTTTCTCAATGTAGTCGGGCGCGTAGTCGTAGATGAGGAGGAAGTGCTTCATTTGCTACTAGTTCTTGGGCCGAGGCTTTCGCGGCTTCGGCAGTGCTTTCTCGCTGGCGCGGAGGCTCGCCAACTCTTTGGCTTTTTGCGAGGCGCGCAGTTGCCGGCGCTTTTCGTCGAGTTTCTTGTACTCCGCCTTCGCGTACGCGATGGCAGTCTCGCTCTTGACGCTGCCGCCGTGCGACAGCACCGCGCGGTTCAGACCGCGAAGTTGCGCATCCAGAAGGGATTCCGCTTCGCCCATCGTCGTTAGTTTGCCGATGTCGAGCTGGTCTTCGAAGATGTCGAGCAGGATGGTGGTCAGGCGGTTGAGTTCCTGCAGTTCACGGTGGCCAAATAGTTCTTAGCTACAATGGCGTCCTGCTGGCGAAGCTCTGCCTTCGGCCAAGTTTGAAGGCCCATGTTCTCCACATCGGCATCAGCGCGCTCCACAAGGACCATCGAAGGCGTATGGGAAACGACCGCCCAATAGAGCTTGGCTTGCATCCGTGTGTAAAACTGGCGGGCCGCGTCAGATGCCGGATCATAATCCTGGCACATCGCACAGATGCGCCGCAGCTCCGCATACACGTTCGCTTCCGCGGCGCGGATGTCTCGGACGATGTCGCGAAGCTCGGCGATGCGATCTTGATCCGCGGGGGCCTTGAGCCGCTCCGCATCGATCGCGAACCCCTTTGTCAGGTACTGCACCAGCTTCTCCGTGGCCCAAATTCGGAAGAGGGTTCCCTGCCTCGAACCGATTCGGTATCCCACAGAAATCGTTGCGTTAAGGTTATAGAGGTTCGTCTCACGCCGCTTCCCGTCGGGCCCAACTAGTACGTTTTTTGTACTAGTTGCCGCCGAGTCCAATTCTCCCTCGGCATATATGTTCTTGAGATGACGCGTTATTGTTTGGCGCGTGACGCCAAACATTTCAGCCATTTGCGACTGAGACGCCCAGAACGTTTCGCCTCCGACTCGGAGGTCAACGCGCACACCGTCCTTACCCACGTACGGTAATAGCCGGTCACCAGTATCTGGATCCTCATAAAGGACGACTGGCCCGCCTGCGCCGGATGATTTTGTTGCCATAAGTACTCGGCTCACGCCGCCGCCACCGGCATGCGCACTTGGTGCGCGCCCTTCGCGGCGCGGTAACGGTCGATGCGTTGTTCGATCTCGCCGCGGAAGCAGCGGATGAGGCCCTGGATTGGCCATGCAGCAGCGTCGCCGAGGGCGCAAATGGTGTGGCCTTCGACCTGTCCCGCCACGTCCAGCAACAGATCGATCTCGGCGTGATCGGCTTCGCCCTTGGCCATGCGTTCGAGCACGCGCCACATCCAGCCTGTGCCTTCGCGGCACGGCGTGCACTGGCCGCAGCTTTCGTGCTTGTAGAAATAGGCGATGCGGGAAATGGCGCGGATCATGTCGGTGGACTGATCCATCACGATCACCGCGGCGGTGCCAAGGCCAGAACGGTGCGGCGCGGCCATCAGAGAGTCGAAGTCCATCAGCATGTCTTCGGACTCGGCGGCCGTGATCATGCGCACGGACGAGCCGCCCGGGATCACGGCTTTCAGATTGCCCCAGCCGCCGCGCACGCCACCGCAATGCTCCTCGATGAGCTGCTTCAGCGGAATGCTCATCGCTTCTTCAACGTTGCACGGCTTGTTCACGTGGCCGCTGATGCAGAACACTTTGGTGCCGGTGTTGTTGGCGCGGCCTATGCCGGCGAACCACTTGGCGCCGCGCCGCAGGATCGTCGGCACGACCGCGATTGACTCGACATTGTTCACCGTCGTGGGGCAGCCGTAGAGACCCACGTTCGCCGGGAACGGCGGCTTCAGCCGCGGCTGGCCCTTCTTGCCTTCAAGGCTTTCGAGCAGCGCAGTCTCTTCGCCGCAAATGTAGGCGCCGGCGCCATGGTGCATGTAGAGATCGAAATCCCAGCCGTGCACGTTATCCTTGCCGATGAGCTTGGCTTCGTACGCTTCCAGAATCGCGCGCTCCATCGCCTCGCGCTCGGCGACGTATTCGCCGCGGATGTAGATGTAGCAAGCGTGCGCCTGCATCGCGAACGACGCGACCAGGCAGCCTTCGATCAGCAAATGCGGATCGTGGCGCATCATGTCGCGGTCTTTGCAAGTGCCCGGCTCGGACTCATCCGCATTGACGACGAGATAATGCGGACGGTCCTTCACCTCTTTCGGCATGAAGGACCATTTCAGCCCAGTCGGAAAACCGGCGCCGCCGCGCCCGCGCAAACCGCTTTCCTTCACGTTAGCGATGATCCAATCGCGACCCGCCGCGATCATGTCGCCGGCGCCGTTCCAGGCGCCGCGATGCCTCGCGCTCTCCAGGTCCGGCCCGTACGTTCCATACAGGTTGAGGAAGATGCGATCCTTGTCCGCGAGCATATCTATCTCTTGCCCAACATCATGAAGAGCCGAAGCCCGAACCAAAGCGCGCCGATCGCGGGTGCGGCGACGTAGCCGCTAGTCAGCGCATGCCCGACGACGGTCGCCATGTAAACCGCCACGCCGGCCAATCCCAGTGTCAGTGCCGCGTAGAGAAAGATCGCCCCGCGCT
The DNA here is from genome assembly GCA_052387215.1 of Caulobacteraceae bacterium. Lineage (GTDB taxonomy): Bacteria > Pseudomonadota > Alphaproteobacteria > Caulobacterales > Aquidulcibacteraceae > Vitreimonas. The sequence continues at coordinate 3,860 of JBQTJK010000010.1, read as the reverse complement.
GCAGCGGTCGGCCAAACGGATTGGGATCGAACGGCAACCGGCCTTTAACGCGCGGCAGCTCGGGACGCGGAGGCGGCTGTTCGCTCACACTTTCTCCGGCAGACCGGGAATCTTGATCGGCTTGGCGAGCGAGCCATCGTAAAGCGAACGATCGGTCAGCACTTGCGGGCCGCCTTCGGGCGCAGAGGTCTGACGCTTGATCGCCGAACCTGGCTCGATCACTTCGCCACGCGCAAGCTTGTCCATCAGCGCTTCGAGCGCATCCGGCGTGAGATCCTCATGATAGTAGTCGTGGATCGACACGACCGGCGCGTTCACACATGCGCCCAGGCACTCCATCTCTTCCCACGAGAACATCCCGTCCGCGCTTACCGCGTGCGCGGGCCCGATCCGGCGTTTGCACACGGCCTTCAATTCTTCTGAACCGCGCAGCATGCACGGGGTCGTGCCGCAGACCTGCAAATGATGTTTGCCGACCGGCGCCAAGTGAAACATCGTGTAGAAGGTCGCGACTTCGAGCACGCGAATGACCGGCATTTCAAGCAGCCTGGCAATCTCCTGGATCGCCGGCTCGCTCATCCAGCCTTCCTGCTTCTGCGCCAGCCACATCACCGGGATCACGGCCGATTGCTTGCGCTCGGGCGGATACTTGGCGATCCACCAGCTCACCTCTTTCATCGTCGCGTCGGTGAACGCGAAGCTGTCTGGCTGTTCGGCGGCAAGGCGGCGGACGCTCATGGTTCTCTCATTGAATGAAGTTGAACTGCCGTCACGGCTTTCCACCCATGCGTTCGAGCGCAAGCTCAAGCCGTACTTTCGCGAGGTCGCGCAACAGCGGCCCGGTCACCGGCAGCATACGCAGGATCACGACGACGACGATGCCCGCCACGACCGCAAGGATCACATCGACGCCGGCCCAGATCGGCGCGCCAAGCAGCACAAAGAGGACGACAGGGATCGGGATCATGAAGCCGGCGGCCTGAATAATCAGTGCTGTCAGATAGCGGCCCTTTCCGCCCGGATAGCGCTCGCGCACTTTTGGGCGCAGGAAGTAGGTAGCGGCGACCGCGATAGCGATGGCCGCAACGACCCAGAGACCCATGTTGATCAGGAGCGATTCGGCGGAGATCACATTCATGCCGCGGCCCCCCGGCCCTCGATCTCGTCGAGCTTAGCGAGCGCCTTGTTGGCGTCGTCGCGCGCTTTCAAGAGCGTGGCGCGGCGGTATGCGCGCAAATAGGTCGAAAGCACTGGCGTCTTCAGCAGCGCGCCGCGGCGGATGAGGATCAGCAGCAACAGGGCTGGCAAGAACGAGAGCGACGACATCGCCGGAGACAAGCCGGGGTCGAAACCGCGCACGTCCATATAGCCCATGCGCAGCGGTACGATGACGAACCCGATAAGCAGACCGAGCGTGAGCCCTTGGATCGCCGCGCCAATGCGCACTCGCGTGGGGTGGTGCTCGACGTGCTCGGCCCTGAAGGCGAAGAATGAGTGGATCAAAAACGCAAACATGAACACGAGGGCAACGGTACCCTCGATCCATAGCATCAACGGGGCGTGTTCCCCCGTCACCGATCGATTTCTCCGAACACGATATCGAGCGAGCCGAGCACGGCGCTGACGTCGGCCAGCATGTGCCCCTTGCACAGGTAATCCATCGCCGCGAGGTGCGGAAAGCCGGGGGCGCGGATCTTCAGGCGATATGGCTTGTTGGAGCCGTCGGCGACCAGATAGACGCCGAACTCGCCCTTCGGCGCTTCGACCGCCGCGTAAGCTTCGCCTGCAGGCACATGATAGCCCTCGGTGTAGAGCTTGAAATGATGGATAAGCGCTTCCATCGATTGCTTCATCTCGGCGCGGCGCGGCGGCACATATTTTGAGTTCTCCGGCATCACCGGGCCGGGGGTCTGCTTCAGCAGCCTCACGCATTGCTGCATGATCTTGGTGGACTCGTACATTTCCTCGACCCGGCAGAGATAGCGGTCGTAGCAATCGCCGTTCTTGCCGAGAGGAATCTTGAACTCGAGTTCGCTGTAGATTTCGTGAGGCTGCGAGCGGCGCAGATCCCACGCCATGCCCGAGCCGCGCACCATCACGCCGGAGAAACCCCACTTCAGCGCGTCCTCCGGCGTCACGACGCCAATGTCCACATTGCGCTGCTTGAAGATGCGGTTGTCGGTAAGCAAGCCCTCAATGTCGCGCACCTTGGCCGGGAATTGCTCGCACCAGACGCCGATATCGTCGATAAGCTGCGGCGGCAAATCCTGGTGGACGCCGCCGGCACGGAAGTAGTTGGCGTGCATGCGCGCGCCGGTGGCCCGCTCATAGAACACCATGAGCTTCTCGCGCTCTTCGAAGCCCCAGAGCGGTGGGGTCAGCGCGCCGACGTCCAGCGCTTGTGTCGTGACGTTCAAGAGATGGTTCAGGATCCGGCCAATTTCCGAATAGAGCACGCGGATGATCTGCGCCCGGCGCGGCGCCTCGATGCCGGCGAGCTTCTCGATCGCCAGCGCGAAGGCATGCTCCTGGTTCATTGGCGCGACGTAATCGAGCCGGTCGAAGTACGGGATCGCCTGGAGGTAAGTCTTGTATTCGATCAGCTTCTCGGTGCCGCGGTGCAGCAAACCGATGTGCGGATCGACGCGCTCGACGATCTCGCCGTCAAGTTCCAGCACGAGACGCAACACGCCGTGCGCGGCCGGGTGCTGCGGGCCGAAATTGATCGTGAACGTGCGCTTCTCTTCGGAGGCCGGTGCGACGCCTTCAGCCATGTCCGCCTCCACGCGAATGGCGAATGGCGAATGGCGAATGGCGCGCTGTTATCAATCGTCGCGCTCCAACTTGTCCTGCAAGGAGCGAATAAACGACCTCATTCGCTTGCCGAGAGACTCCGTTTTCGGCAGCGTGTCTTGCAGCGGCGCAGGATATAGATCTGCCGCCAGCGCAATCGCGTCCTGCCAAATCGTCAGGTCGCGGTACGATTGAATGCTCATTTCGGTTCCCCATTCGCCACTCGCCATTCGCCATTCGCCTAGTCCTTGGCCTTCTCATCGCCGGGCAGCGTCATGCCTTCCCAGGGGGATAGGAAATCGAAGTTGCGAAACGCTTGCGTGAGCTTCAGCGGCTCATACACCACGCGCTGCTGCTCGGCGTCGTAGCGAACCTCGACGTGGCCGGAGAGCGGGAAATCCTTGCGCAGAGGCCAACCCTGGAAACCATAGTCGGTAAGCAGGCGGCGCAGGTCGGGGTGATTGGCAAAGAGAATGCCGTACATGTCGAACGCTTCGCGCTCGAACCAGTCCGCACAGGGGAAGACGCCCGTGATGCTGGGCACGGGCGTTTCCTCGTCCGTTTCGATCTTGATGCGGATGCGCTGGTTCAAGTGCATCGACAACAGGTGGTAAACGATGTCGAATCGCTTGGGGCGCTCGGGATAGTCGACACCGCAGATGTCGATCAAAGTCGTAAATCGACAGCGAGGATCGTCACGCAGGAAAGTTATGACGGTGGCGATCTGATCGGCGCGCGCGGTAAGCGTCAGTTCGCCCACCGCGATGCTCTGGCTTTCGACAGCGTTGGTCATGGAGGCGCGGATGTGCGCGCCAAGGTCTTCGAGCGCGCTCATGATTTGAACTCCACCGTGACTTCGTAGTGCGCCACCTGATCATCAAACGACGACAGCACGTCGCGCGCCGCAGGCGCGACCACAGCGTTTTCGTAGACATCGCCGGCGAACTCGCGCACCGCACGGAGCGATTGCCAGCGGCTTGAGACGACAAGCTCGACCTCTTCGCCTTGGCGACGCTCCATCAAGTCGGCGCCAATGAAGCCGGCAAGACTCCGTAGCGTCGGCAAGA
>JBQTJK010000009.1:0-9025 GCA_052387215.1 Caulobacteraceae bacterium | reverse complement strand
CTAAAGCATCGCAGGAATAACCCGGTCGGGCGGTTTGTGGCCGTCGGCGAAGGTCTTGATGTTGATGATGACCTTCTCGCCCATGTCGATGCGGCCTTCGATCGTGTTCGAGCCCATGTGCGGCAAGAGCACGACGTTGGCGAGTTTCTTCAATTTCGGATTGATCGCGGGCTCGTGCTCGAACACGTCGAGACCGGCGCCGGCCAGCTCCTTCTTTTCCAGCATGCGCGCCAGCGCCGCTTCGTCGATCACTTCACCGCGCGCTGTGTTGACGATGTAGGCGTGCGGTTTGAGCAGCGCGAGCCGGCGGGCGCTGAGCAGATGATACGTCGCCGGCGTGTGCGGGCAGTTCACGGAAACGATGTCCATGCGCGCGAGCATCTGGTCGAGGCTGTCCCAATACGTGGCCTCGAGTTCAGCCTCGATGTGCGGGGCGACCTTGCGGCGGTTGTGATAGTGGATCTGCAGGCCGAACGCACGGGCGCGGCGCGCGACAGCCTGGCCGATGCGGCCCATGCCGATGATGCCGAGCCGCTTGCCGCCCACGCGCCGGCCCATCATCCAAGTCGGCGACCAGCCGGCGAACTGATCGGTCTCGATCACTTTCACGCCCTCGACGATGCGGCGCGGCACAGCGAGGATGAGCGCCATGGTCATGTCGGCGGTGTCTTCGGTCAGGACGCCCGGCGTGTTAGTGACTGTGATGCCGCGCTGCACGGCGGTGGCGACATCGATATTGTCAACACCGGCGCCGAACTGAGCGATGAGGCGAAGCTGATCGCCGGCGCGCGAGAGCACGCGGCTGTCGACGCGATCGGTGACGGTGGGCACGAGCACGTCGGCGCGCTGGACGGCGGCGGCGAGGTCGTCAGCGGTGAAGGGTTTGTCCTCAGCGTTGAGTTCGGCGTCGAACAATTCCTTGAGCCGCGTTTCCACCGGATCGGGGAGACGGCGCGTGACGACGACTTTGAGCTGCTTCGACGGCATTCAGCTTCCATAAACCACGCCGGGCAGGGCTCCAAGCCGATCGGATAAGGCAGTGTTTGACCTAGAAATTAAGCCCGCTTTCACGGCGCCTTCGCATCATCGCCGCCTTCCCTCCCGGCAAAGTGGAGGGGCGAAACACGAAAGTTGGGTCGATGCGCCGTGGGATCCTCGCCGCGATGGCTGCGGCAGCCGCCTTGTTTTCCTTGAGTTCCGCAACGGCCGATGGGCCTGTGCGCTTCATGAGTCTGAAGGCGGCAGGAGTTGAAGGCCGCGCCGGTCCGGGCGCGGAACATCGTATCATTTGGATCTATGAGCATGCGCGGATGCCGCTTCAGATCATCGACGAGCGCAGCGGCTGGCTGCACGTGCGCGACCCCGACGGCGCCGATGTGTGGATGGACGCGCATGCGCTCGAGTCGCGGCGAACCGTCTACGTGCGCAACGAAACAGCGCTGCGGCGAACGCCGCGATCTGGCGGAGACCCGATCGCGTATCTCGCGCCCGGCGTGATCGCTTCAATTACCGGGTGCGACGGGGAGTGGCGCCGCGTGGCTGTCGGCGGGCGCATCGGTTGGGTTGAGAACGTCGCGATCTGGGCCGGCGATTGCACCGGATTGGGGACTAGGGACTAGGGACTGGGGACTGGGGGACTAGGGACTGGGGACTGGGGACCAGGGCTCCTTGCCTTGCCCCTGCCCCGTCCGGCCTGTAAGCCGGGCGCGATTTCCCCCCAATCCGGCAGAGACAGCATGGCGACCACGGGGCCTCCGAGCCTTTCCTATGATGACCTGATCGCTTCGGGCGAAGGGCGCATGTTCGGTCCCGGCAACGCACAACTGCCGCTGCCACCGATGCTGATGTTCGACCGCATCACCAACATCGCCTTGAACGGCGGCCCACACGGAAAGGGCCACGTGCTCGCGGAGTACGACATCAATCCGGAGCGCTGGTTCTTCGAATGCCACTTCAAGGGCGATCCGGTGATGCCGGGCTGCCTTGGCCTCGACGCCATGTGGCAGTTGGTGGGCTTTTTCATGTGCTGGGCTGGATCGCCGGGACGCGGCCGTGCGCTCGGCGTCGGCGAAGTGGAATTCCGCGGCCAGATCACGCCGGCAACAAAGCTCGTGACCTACGAGATCGACATGAAGCGCGTGATCCAGCGCAAGCTGCACATGGGCGTGGGCGACGGCGTCGTGAAAGCCGACGGCGTGACTATCTATAGCGCCAAGGACCTGAAGGTCGGGCTGTTCAGTCCTGAACAGCTCGAAACGCAGATGAAACCGTAAGGAGCGAGCCTGATGCGTCGCGTCGTCGTTACCGGAATGGGAATCGTCTCCTCAATTGGAAACAATACCCAAGAGGTGCTGGCGAGCCTGCGCCAAGCGAAGAGCGGCATCCGCGCCGCTCCCGTATACGGCGAGAAAGGCATGCGCTGCCGGGTGCACGGCGAGCCGCAAGTGCGGCCGGAGGACGTCGTCGACAAGCGCGTGATGCGCTTCATGGGCGAAGGCTCGGGTTGGAACTACATCGCGATGGAGCAGGCGATCGCCGATAGCGGGCTCTCGCCCGAGGAGGTTTCCAACCCGCGCACTGGCATCATCATGGGCTCGGGCGGACCGTCCGCGCACGCGATCGTGGCGGCGGCGGACACCGCGCGCGAAAAGGGCGCCAAGCGCGTTGGGCCGTTCGCGGTGCCGAAGGCGATGTGTTCGACCGCAAGCGCGACGCTGGCGACGCCGTTCGAGATCAAGGGCGTGAACTATTCGATCAGTTCGGCCTGCGCGACCAGCGCGCACTGCATCGGCGACGCCTATGAGCACATTGCCGAAGGCAAACAGGACATCATGTTCGCCGGCGGCTCGGAGGAACTCGATTGGACGCTTTCGGTGCTGTTCGACGCCATGGGAGCGATGTCGAGCAAATACAACGACACGCCGGAGAAGGCCTCGCGCGCGTTCGATGCAAACCGCGACGGCTTTGTCATTGCCGGCGGCGCTGGCGTGCTGGTGCTGGAGGAATATCAGCGCGCGAAGAAGCGAGGCGCGAAGATTTACGGCGAAGTCGCCGGCTACGGCGTGACCAGCGACGGCTATGACATGGTGGCCCCTTCGGGCGAAGGCGCAGCGCGCTGCATGAAGATGGCGATGAAGTATCTCGATCGGCCCGTGGACTACATCAATCCGCACGCCACCTCGACGCCAGTGGGCGACTTGAAGGAAATGGAGGCCGTGCGAGCAGTTTGGGGCGAGAAGATTCCGTTGATCTCGGCGACCAAATCGCTGACCGGCCATTCGCTCGGCGCAGCGGGCGTGCACGAAGCGATCTATTCGCTGCTGATGATGAACAACGGCTTCGTCTGCGAAAGCGCGCACATCGAGGAACTCGATCCCGCGTTCGAGGGCCTGCCGATCGTGCGCGAGCGACAGGAGCGTGAACTCAATTGCGTGCTGTCGAACTCGTTCGGCTTCGGCGGCACCAACGCAACGCTGGCGTTCACCAAGGTGGCCGCTTAGGCCGCCTGCTCAGCCTCGAGCTTCTTGATCTCGGCCAACAGTGCCTGCTCGTTCGCGGTGAGTTTACCGTCTTGCTTGGTCATGCCGACGGTCCAGGCGATTTCGCTGAGCGTGAGTTCGGCATCGGCATCGGCGTCGCAATTGGCGACTTCGTACTGGCCTTCCAAGCGCTCGACGACGCTGCCTTCGTGGATCTTGGCCTTGTAGCCCTTCAGCCCGCCTTGGAAGATGCTGGCGAGAGAGGCCGCGACGTCCTTGGTCGGCGCATTCAGCCAGGCTTGGCGCGCCATCATGGCGTTGGCCTCCAGCAACTCGGGCGCGCGACGGCCCATCAGGTGACAGAGCGCCGCTTTGACGAAGAGATCGCTCCACGCCGGATCGTTGGCGCGACCATCGCTCTCGGCGTCGAGCGCGAACAGCCAGCGTGCTTCGGCCTCCGTCACTGAAGTGCGGCCAGCGCCCGAGGACGCATAAAGGCAGCGGCGGACGAGTTCGGTCTCCGCGGCGCCGACGGGATTGTCACCCATCAGGGCGCTGATGCGCTCGCGCGCGAATTCAGAGAGATATTCCGGCGCGCTTTCGGCGCGTTCGAGCACCTTCAGCACGGCCTCAATTTCCGTTTCACGCGGACCATCTTCGCCGAGGCGCCCCGTCAGCCACGACGCCGTCGCTTCATCGACGTGCCCCGGATAGGCGCCTGCTTGCAGGACGTGATCGGCGATCGCTTCGACGAACGCATGCGTCCAGGCTTCATCGCTGTTGGCGACCCGTCGGCGGCCAATTGATCGGCAAGGGCGTGCAAAGCGAAGTTGCGCACAAAAGGCTCCAAATCGGTCGGAGCCTAGCGAACGGGGCTTAACTTCACGGAAAAGGGAACGCTTAACGAAGGCTTGACATGTCGAGCGCCGGCCCCAAGGCCGGCGCTCAAAGCGATCCCCTTGAGACGGGGGTTATTTAGTCGCGGTATCGCTCGTTTCGTTGGCGGCTTGATCGGTGTTCTCGGTCGCCTCATCAATTGCAGCGCCGGTGGTGTCGATTGCGCCCTCGGTGGATTGCTCAACTTGCGCGGCCACCTGATCGGCTTCGACGCCGGCTTCTTGGAACGAGCCTTGGCTGTAGGCAAAGCCAATCACCGCCGCAGCGATCAAGAGCACGCCGAACAGCAAGCCCCAGCCGAAGCCGCCCTTGCGCTTCGGGCGCTCGATGACGACTTTGGTGTCGGTGACGCGGCCGTCCTCGTCGCGCTCGACGTGAGTTTCACGGATTTCGGCCATCTCAATCTCCATTGGCTGATGCCTTCGCGGAGAACGCGATGGTGCGCGGCGAGTTCCGGCGCGAACAGTGTTCAGCTACGCTCGATCGCCGTGGCCGCGGCATCGATTGCCGCCGCAACCTTTTGCGCCTCGTCTTCGCTGAGCGGGCCGCGTTCCAGGCGCAAACGCAGCGCTAGTCGCAAATTCTCCATGGCGCGAACGATCTGCGGGACGCGTCCACTCGACACGCTGGCGCGGACGGACGCCATGCGCGCCATGAGCTGCTCTGCGGCGGCCTGATTGGCGGCAAGGTCCGCCTGCCCTTCGGGCGTTATGGCATAGAGTTTTTTTGCCCCTTCGCTCGCCTCAAGGCGCGCGAAGCCCATTTCTTCGAGCATTGTCAACAACGGGTAGATCACGCCGGGGCTGGGCGCATAGGCGCCGCCCGAGTGCGCGTCGATTTCCTTGATCAGCTCGTAGCCGTGGCGCGGTTGTTCGGCGATCAGCGACAGCACGACGAGGCGAAGGTCGCCCTGATCGAACATGCGCCCCCCGCCATAGCGATGACGACCGCCCCAGCCGTGGCGCCGTCCGCCCCATTCGCCCCAATCGCCCCTGCCCCCGCCGCGCATGCAGCGCTCGCGTCTTTGATGTCCATGCATGATATGTTCCGATCTACTTTAGTTATATCGATAAGATATATCTAAGTTAGCTCGTGTCAAGCCCATGCGCTCTTGACCTCGCCGGCAGGGCGGCGGCAGGTGCGCTCAAAGCGCGCCGACAAGGGAGAAGAGCCGTGGCCGACGAGTGGGTGTTTCAGACAGGCGAGCTGATGCGGGGCAGGCGCGGCCTGATCATGGGCGTCGCCAACGACAAATCGATCGCCTGGGGCATCGCTTCGCAGCTCGCGGCCCAAGGAGCGGAGCTGGCGTTCACGTATCAAGGCGAGACGCTGGAAAAACGCGTGCGGCCGCTGGTGGAGTCGATCGGCGCCAAGATCATGCTCGAATGCGATGCAACCAACGATGCGCAGCTCGACGCCGTGTTCGACACGCTCGCCAAGCAATGGGGCGGGCTCGATTTTCTCGTCCACTCGATCGCCTTCTCCGACAAGAGAGAACTCAAGGGCTCGTTCATCGAGAACACGACGCGCGAGAACTTCCTGCGGACAATGGACATTTCTGCGTTCTCGTTCGTCGCGGCCGGCAAGCGCGCGGCCAAGCTGATGAAACCGGGCGGCTCGATGGTGACGCTCACCTATCTGGGCGCCGAGCGCGTGCTGCCGAGCTACAACGTGATGGGCGTGGCAAAGGCGACGCTGGAGGCGAGCATGCGTTATATGGCGCGCGATCTCGGGCCTTCCGGTATTCGCGTGAACGCGATCAGCGCGGGCGCGATGCGCACATTGGCGATCGCGGGCATCCAGGGCGGACGCGGCTTGATCCAAACCGGGCGCGAATGGTCGCTGATGAAGGAAGACACTAGCATGGAAGGCATTGCCGGCTGTGCGCTGTGGCTTTGCTCCGATCTCGGCCGCTCGACGACGGGCGAAGTCGTGCACGTCGACGCAGGCTTCCACGTCGTCGCGGTGCCGAGCACGGGCGACGCCAGCGAATGAGCGGCAGGCCTGTCACGGGCACGGAAGGCTACAGCGTCGAGGCGCCGGAGCTGCTCAAGCTTTATGAGAACATAAGCTTCGAGGATGCGCACGGCGGCGTCCTCGACCTCATTCCGCCTCCGCCGATCGCAGTCCTTGACATCGGCGCTGGCACGGGCCGCGACGCCGCCTGGTTTGCCAAGCGCGGCGACCGCGTCACGGCAATCGAACCGACGCGGGAAATGCGCGAAGGCGCAACCGCGCTTCATCCAAATTCAAAAATTGAATGGATCAACGATTGCCTGCCTGAACTTGCGTCGGTGCGCGGACGAACGTTCGATCTGGTATGGATGTCGGCGGTGTGGATGCATTTCCTCGCCAGTGAACGCGCGGCGATGATGCTGGTCGTGGCGGCGCTGCTGGGATCACGCGCCTCGCTAATGATCAGCTTGCGGCACGGGCCGCTGCGCGAAGGGCGGAGGATGTTCGAGGTCAGCGCAGATGAAACTGTGGCGCACGCAGCGGGAGCGGGACTCGAAAACGTGCGCGCCGGCGAGTTTCCGTCAGAACGGCTGCCGGACGTCACGTGGAGCCGGCTTTGGTTTCGGAAGGCGGGATGATGCAGTTGGGCTTGCTGAAACGCATCGTTGCAGCGCTGCTAGGCCTCGGCGGCGCGGCGAATGGCGCGTTCATGCTGGCGGCGCCGCCGCTTTGGTATGACAGCGTGCCTGGCCTGGCGCACACCGGGTCGTTCAATCCGCATTTCGTCATGGATATTGGCGTTGCGTATCTAGTGTCGGGCCTTGCCTTGATCGCGCGCGCGTGGCGGCCGCGCTATTGGCCTGCGGCGGTCGCGGGCGCCGCGTTTATGATCGGGCACGCATTGATCCATGTGGCGGACATTGCGCTGGAGCGGATGGGCAATCCAAACGTCGATGTGTTTCTGGTGATCATCCCGGCGGCGCTCGCTGCTTGGGCGGCGTGGCCGAGCAAGGGTGAGGCCGGGAGCTAAAACTCGACCTTCGCCTCGATTAGAATCTGGCGCGCTGCCTCTAGCTCGTCGTCAATGACTAAAAGCCGCCAACCACCCATCACGCCCGCGTCGAGTTGACCGGCGACCAGGCCCTGCTCCGGCATGACCACGCCGATGCCCTCAGCCTCGAGAACCGATTTCGCGACGACCGCTTCGGGCAGCGAAGCGAACTTTGCCAAGACAACGACGGCCATGGGGCCACTAAACAAGAAAGCCCGCCTCTTGCGAAGCGGGCTTTCCGTTTGTGCTGCGTTTGGCGCTTAGTCGCCCGAGCTTTCGCGGCGCGGACGGTCGCCGCGGCCGCCGCGGTCACCGCCGCGGCGCGGGCCACGGTCGCCACGATCGCTGCGTTCACGGCGCGGGCCTTCGTCCAGAGCTTCCGCACCCATCTCAGCAGAGAGATCGGCGCCGGTGGCCTGGTCGACGACCTTCATCGAGAGGCGAACCTTGCCGCGATCGTCGAAGCCCAAGAGCTTCACCTTCACGGTATCGCCTTCTTTGACGACGTCGCCCGGCTTCTCCACGCGCTCGCGCGCGAGCTGGGAAACGTGGACCAGGCCGTCTTTGGCGCCGAAGAAGTTCACGAATGCGCCGAACTCCATCACCTTCACGACCTTGCCTTGGTAGATCTGACCGACTTCCGGTTCGGAGGTCAGCGACTTGATCCACTTCACCGCGGCTTCGATCGAGTCGGCGTTGGCGGAGGCGACCTTCACCGTGCCGTCATCCTCAACGTTCACCTTTGCGCCGGTCTTTTCCACGATTTCGCGGATGACCTTGCCGCCCGTGCCGATCACGTCGCGGATCTTGTCGGTCGGGATGGTGATCTGAACGATACGCGGGGCGTTCTTGCCGACTTCGCCGCGCGGCGCATCCATCGCCTTGTTCATCTCGCCTAGAATGTGCAGGCGCGCTCCGTGTGCGCGTTCCAACGCAACCGTCATGATCTCTTGGGTAATTCCCGCGACCTTGATGTCCATCTGCAGCGAGGTGATGCCCTTGCTCGTGCCCGCCACTTTGAAGTCCATGTCGCCGAGATGGTCTTCGTCGCCGAGGATGTCGGTCAGAACTTCAAAGCCGTAGTCTTCGAGGATAAGGCCCATGGCGACGCCGGCGACGGGCGCCGAAATGGGCACGCCGGCGTCCATCAACGCGAGCGATGAACCGCAGACCGTGGCCATCGAGGACGAGCCGTTACTCTCGGTGATCTCGGAGACGAGGCGCACCGTGTACGGGAATTGCTCGGCGCTCGGCAGCACCGCCTTCATCGCGCGCCACGCCAACTTGCCGTGGCCGATTTCGCGGCGGCCGGCCCCGCCCATGCGGCCGGTTTCTCCGACGCTGGAGGGAGGGAAGTTGTAGTGGAGCATGAAGCGCTCTTTGGTGGTGCCGGAGAGCGCGTCGATGAATTGCTCGTCTTCCGCCGTGCCGAGCGTGGCGACGACGATCGACTGGGTTTCACCGCGGGTGAACAGGGCCGAGCCGTGCGTGCGCGGCAGGAAGCCGACCATCGATTCGATCGGACGCACCTTGTCGACCGGGCGGCCGTCGATGCGACCTTTTTCCTTGACGATGCGGGTGCGGACGATATCGCTTTCGACGGCCTTGAAGGTTTCCTTGAACACGTTGGCGTCGGCGCCAT
>JBQTJK010000008.1:0-3394 GCA_052387215.1 Caulobacteraceae bacterium | reverse complement strand
TCGCCGCCGATGACGAGATGCAGGAGTTGGCGTTGCTGGTCGCTCATGAGTCTCTAGCCGTCAGCGTTCGCGCGCGGATCGGGAAAGGCGCGGGTGCGCTCGATTAGCAAACGGTGCAGAGCCGCGCCAGCCGCCGCAACTCCCGGCACGCGCGGAATCTCGTTGTTGAACTTGAGCGCCTCGCCCCAGAGATCGCTCACCTTGCCGCCCGCCGCTTCGATGATCGCCGCTCCGGCGGCGACATCCCATTCATGCTTCCATCCGAATAGAACGGTGGCGTCGCCCATGCCCGCGCCGGTCAGCACCATGCGGTAGGCGATCGATTGGCGCTCGATGATGTCCATCTTGGGCCAGGGCGTGGCCCAGCGTTTGTCTGCGAAGCGGCTTTTCTGGGCGATCATGCGCGCGCCTTCGAGCGTCTTCGCATCGGTTGCGCGCGCGGGCCGGCCGTTAAACCAGGCGCCGTGGCCGATGGCGCCAGAGAACATCTCATCGGTCATCGGATTATAGACCGCGCCTGCGAAGGCGCGGTCGCCTTCCACCAAGCCGATGCAAACCGTCCATTGCGGAACCTTGCCGATCAGCGCTGCCGTACCGTCAATCGGGTCGAGCATGAAGGTGCGTTCTTTGCCGACGCGATACTCTGGCTTGTCAGGCGTCTCTTCAGAAAGCCAGCCATAGTCCGGCCGCTTGCTCAGCAGCTTCAGTTCGAGCATGGCGTCGACGGCGCGATCGACATTCGTTACCGGCCCAGCGGCGCCCTTCGACTGAATCTCCAGCGGCTTCATCGACAGCTCGCGCGCCATCGCGCCGGCTTCGCGTGCGGCCGCCTCTAGCAGTTCGAGTTCAGACGCCGCCGATTGCAAGGTCATCTACAATCAGACTGGGAATTTCGAGTGAGCCGCGATTGTCCACGTCGGCGCCGCAACGCAGCCGTGCGAAGATATCGTGCAGATTGCCCGCGACTGTGATTTCGCTCACCGGATGCGCGATCTCGCCATTGTCGAACCAATAGCCGGCCACCCCGACCGACCAGTCCGCCGTGTTCATGTTGAGCGAAGGCGAGAACATGTCGGTGACGAAGAGACCTTTGCCGGCGTTGCGCATAAGCGCGGCCAAATCTTCTGTTCCCGGTTTGACGAACAGATTCGACGTGCCGATGCCGGGCGGCCCCCCGTGCCCGGATGTTGCGTGCCCGTTCGGTTCAAGATTGAGCTGGCGCGCCGCCGACGAATTCAGCAACCACATCGTCAGCACGCCGTCTTCGATTAGCGTCGCCGCCGCCACCGCGCCGCCTTCGCCGTCGAACCAGCGGCTGCCGGCGCCGCGTTTCACGAAGGGGTCCTCGTGAATGCGGAAGCCATCAGGAAAAATACGCTGGCCCATCTTGTCCTTCAGGAACGAGACGCCGCGCGCCACTGAAGCGCCCGAGATTGCGGAGAAGAGCGGCGAGATGATCCGCCCCGCAAGCCGGTTCTCGAAAATCACCGCCGCTTTCTGGCTCGCGATCTTCCTTGCGCCGATGCGGCGCGCTGTGCGCTCGCCGGCGATGCGGCCAATCTCCTCGGGCGAGGGCAAGTCGGCGAAGAAGCGTTTGGTGCGCCACTCGTAGTCGCGCTCCATTTCGTCGTCCCTCTCAGCCACAGGCTGGGTGCCCAGGCTGTAGGAGGTGCCCGTTTCCGTCCCTTCGAAGCCGTTGGAGGTGGCGTGGACGAAGGTCGAGCTTTCACTGGAGGCGCCGCCGCCTCCGGAATTGACGATGCCGGGGATCGCCAACGACGCAGCTTCGCAGCGCTTTGCTAGCTCCAGCAATTGCTCCGGCGTCGGGCGCGCAGTGTCCGACTGCTCCAAATCGGGCGCGGGCCTGCGTGCATGATAGCGCGGGGCGAGCAGGCCGCAGAACTTGTCCTCCGGAGCGGCCTTGGCCATGGCGACGGTACGCTCGGCGAGGTCACGCAAGCCTATGGCGGAGAGATCGGTGGACGAGGCCGCAGCCTGGCGCTTGCCGAGAAAGGCCCGCAGCGCCACCGAGCGCGCTTCTTCCCGCTCCATGCCCTCCAATTCGCCCAGGCGCACCTCGGCGGAGATGCTTTCCCGGACAGCGAGCGAGGCTTCTGAGGCGTCGGCGCCTGCTTTTTTTGCGTAATCGATCAGGGCCGCGAGAGCGGCGTGTGAATCAGCATCAAAAGCCATGCCGGCAACATGGGCCTGCCCAGGAGCAGGGGCAATCGACACTTGGCGGTATCATGATACTCAAAGCTGCTGGCTAAGCCCCGCATAGATCAGGCCGCAGCCGATCAACAGGTAGGAAAGCAGCGTCAGCGTGATCCCGAACACGCGGCCCAAATTGAGCGCGCCGGTGTGGAGGCCGACAGCGTGCAGAATTCTGCCGAGCGTCAAAGAAAATCCCGCAGCGTGCAGCAGCCACGTGGGTGTCGCCGGATCGAAGAGCGCGAGCAGGGTGAGGCCGACGAGACCAGCGGGAATGTATTCAGCGGCGTTTGCATGCGCGCGCACGGCTCGGCTGAACGCTGCGTTTCCAGCGTCGCCCAACACGATCTTGTGCCTCCGGCGCCCCATCATCACCAGCACTGCGAGTACGAGCAGGATGAGAATGTTTACGCCTGCATAGAGTGCAGCGATCTCCAGACGCAGCATCGGCGATCTCCCTCGCGTTGTGCTCTAGTCTGCACCTCCACTGCATTTCAACGTTTTGTTTTGCTTTCGGAAACCGCGTGTTCACCGCAACTAGGCATTATCTGCCTCAACAAGATGCCTCGAAGGCAGGGTTGGGTGGTTTTGATCGACGCTGGATTCCTCTGGGGCGTCGCATGGGCGATGTTCGCGGCGGCGGCAGGCACGGGCCTCGCAGCCGCCGCGATAGCCTTGTTCCGCAAGATTGAAGACTACGATTACGATTTCACCGCCGGCTACAACGCACTGGCGCCGGTGCTCAGAGACTAAGTCTTACAAAAAACAAAACGACCGTGCCTGCGCTCGCCGCTATTGTCCGGCGCCAGGAGGCGTCCCATGACATTGCGTGCGATCGTGTTGGCCATGGCTTTGGCCGCTTGTGGACAAGCCGGCGACAAGCAAGGCGAAGTCCCAACCGGCCCCGCTGGCCCGGATCCCTTCACGCTCAACATCGAAATCGGCCGCTACGGCGCGATGCTGAGCCAAGTCACCGGCCACACCGAAGAGCGCCCAGGCTCGGCGGAGCCCGAGGTCACCGATGCTCGCGATCTCGCTCGGCGCCTGCGTGAGACCGTCTGGGAATACAATATCGAGCGCTCGAAGATTTGCGCCAAGGGCCTCTTCATCGAGATCACTTGTACGCCGGCCTACGAGCCGGTCTGGATTGCCGAACCGCCCAACGCTGAACCGACCATGGAAG
>JBQTJK010000007.1:0-14809 GCA_052387215.1 Caulobacteraceae bacterium | reverse complement strand
TAGGTTGCGCGCAGCGATCTATGCCCGGTACTCAAGCGATCTGCATAGCCGCGCTTCGATCGAAGATAAAATCAGGCTCGCGCGCGAGCAAGCCGACCGGCAGGGCTGGGCCATTGCCGAGATCTATACCGACTACGGCATTTCCGGAGCCTCCATGCGGCGTCCCGGGCTGCAGGCGCTGATGTCCGACGCGCAGCTGGGCAAGTTTGAGGTTGTTCTGTCGGAAGCGCTCGATCGCATCAGCCGAGACCAGGGCGATACCGCCAACATCCACAAGCGCATGCGCTTTCACGGCATCAAGATTTACACGCTCTCCGAAGGCTGGGTTGACCTGATCCAGGTCGGCTTCAAGGGCATGATGAACCAGATGTTCTTGACCGAGCTCGCTGCCAAGGTGCGGCGCGGTCAGCGCGGCCGGGTCGAGATCGGCAAGGTCACCGCGGGGCTCGGCTATGGCTACGAGGTCGTGCGTGAGTTCGACGCCAAGGGCGAGCCGGTTCGCGGCGAGCGCCAGATCAAGCCGGATGAGGCCGCTATCGTTGTGCGCATCTTCCAGGAGTTTGCGTCTGGACGGACGGCGAAGGCGATCGCCAGAGGCTTGAACGACGACGGCGTGCGCTCTCCGTCAGGCGGTGGTTGGGCCTACAGCTCGATCAACGGCAACCGCAAACGGGGCACCGGCATCATCAACAACGAAATGTATATCGGCAAAATTGTCTGGAATCGGGTGAGAGAGGATCGCGATCCCGACACCCACCAGCGCATCGTGCGCGTCAATCCAGAGGAAAGCTGGATTGTGCACGAGGCCGAGCATCTGCGCATCGTCGAGCAAGCGCTGTGGGATCAGGTAAAAGCCCAACAAGAACGCCGCGTCGCTGTCGATGGCGCCTACTGGAAGCACCGGCCGGTGAAATACCTTATCTCAGGCATCGTCGAGTGCGGCGTCTGCGGCGGCGCTTATACGAAGTACGCGCGAGAACATTTCCGTTGCTCGACCTACCAGAACAAGCGGCTCTGCTCGAACCGCCTCGCCATGTCCAAGACACGTCTCGAAGAGGTGATCTTCCTCGGGCTCCGCAAGTATCTTCTCGATCCCGGGCTGCTGGAAACATTCAGCAGCGAGTATCAGCGTGGTCTCGTGGCCGCGCGCAAGGAGCGCCGCGCCAACCGAAGCGTGCTCGAACAAGAACTCGCCAAGGTGATGGCGAAGCGCGACAAGCTCATTGAAGCGATCGGGGCCGGCGCAGTCGATGCGCGCGAGGTCAAGGCTGATCTCGACGCCGCCATCAAAAAACGCGACGCCATTCAAGCGCAATTGGCCGGCGCCGATGCCGAACCCAAGCTCATCGAGCCTGGCATGAGCGAGCGCTATCGCGCCGCTGTCGGCCAGTTGATTGACGGCTTCACCGACGAGGAGACGCAAGATGGGGCGATGCGCTGCATTCGCTCGCTGATCGACAAGATCGTCGTTCGGCCGAATGCCGCGGGCGACGATCTCGACGTCGATTTGCACGGCGCACTGGCCACGATTTTGCTGCTGTCAGTTGAAGATGAGTCCCGCTTGATGGGTAAAAATGTCACGGATTTTGGCGTGAGACGGGTTGAAGCGGGTTCTAGGAATAGGGCCAGAAAACAGCGCAATGACGCAACATCTGGTGCGTCAAAAACCCCGGTCAAACGTGTGTGGGAGGCTCTCCCCATGGGTGACACACACCCATGGCGCACAAGCGCGCCTGCGTTCCGTGACTATTGCGAATGGGTGTGTGTCATCCAGCAGAGCGCAACCGGGCCGGCGCGCAAACAAAAGTCGGTGATTTCATGGCGCCGGCTGCCACATTACTGCTTCTCAACTTCACACCTTCGCCGCAATCTGTTCTCGTTCGACGCGAGGGACAGGTTTTTGGGCGGGAGCGAATCGCGTCATGCGCGCGGTGTCCCTTGTTCGTGCGTGGCTCTACGGTATCCGCGGCTTCGTCGTGATGACGATTTCGCTCTGCATTGCATTCTCGGTCGCGGTTACCGGTCCGCCGACGAACACCGAGATCGACGTAGTGACGGATGCGTTCTCCGACGCCTTCAACGATTTTGGAGACGACATCGAAGCGGCGGCAGTCCAACTCTGTCCCGACTTGCCGCCAGAGGCGCAAGCTGCGGTATGCGATGCCGTGCCGGCGCAGCAACAGGACCTGGCGCCACCGCCAGAGATCCCACCGGCGCCTCCGCCGCCGGTCGCCGTGAGCGAGACACCGCCCCCGCTGCAGATCCGCGCAGCGGAATCCGAGCTGCTCGGCGCGCCGGTTCCACGCGCCCGTCCCCAACGCGCGCAGAACTCGCGCCGGGCAACGACACAGCGCACCGCGTCGGCGCGGCGAGCGACAACCCAGCGCGCCCAGCCCGCGCGCCGGCGGCCCGCGCTGCGGGCAGCCACGCAAACGGCTGCGCGCCGCCAAACGCCAACAGCGCCGGCTGTTCCTCGCGCTGCCGCGCGCGAGACCGCTCCACCACTGTCTGCGCCGCCGCCGCCGCCAGCTGTCGGCCCCGACGAAGAGAGCGAGCGCTTCCTGGCCGATATTGCGCGCACGGTAGAGGCGCATCGCCAGGCCGAGGAGGAAGAGGCCGCGTATCGGCAAGAACAGGCCGAACGCGAAGCCGCATGGCGGGAGCGCCGCCGCTATTGGCGCGAGCAGCGCCAGCGACGCTATGAGCGCGAATACGAAGCATCGGCGCGGGAGCCGTATTACGAAGAACCCTACCCGGAAGAGGAGCCCGATCCAGACGAGGTCTGGTGACGCCTTGAAGATGACGCCTGTCCCCTCTAAGCCACGGCTCCGGGGACGAGGAAAAACGCATGCGGGTAACGGCGATAGCACTGGTTGCGCTGCTTGGCGCGTGCGCGACTGGGGCCAGCGAGCCTGATATTAGTACAGGGCCTTCTCCATTCCCGGCCCAGCGTGGCACCGCGCTGCCGCCGCCGGCGCAAACGAGTGCGACCGCCCCTCCGGAGGGCGCAGCCGCCGACGGTATCGATTTCGGCCGTTGGCGCCAGGCCGATCCCGCAACCTACGCTCCGGCCTTTCAGACTCAGATCCGCACGCGTTACGCCACCCACGATGCCGCCTCCATTCGCGCCGACCTCGAACGGAACGGGTTTCGCTGCGAGGACGAGCGGGGCCTTGATTGCCGCATCGAAATCATGGAACGCCAGTGCGCGTTTGACTGGTATGTTGTGCTTGAGCGCGGGGCGCGCGAACCTGTCGCCGGGTTCGACCTGATGTGCCTTGGCGCCAACAGGTGAGATGCAAAATGAAGCACGCTCGCACGATCGCCGTGACGTTCGCGCTGTTGCTCGGCGCGTGCGAAACGCTGCCGACGAGCGGCGCCAGCGCGCCAGACGGCCCAGCTACAATTCCGTCGACGCCGCTCAGTCTAGGCGATTGGCGCAACGCATCCGAGAGCGCTACGCTCGAAGCGTTTCAGCACGAGGTGGCGAGCCGGTACGCAGAGGGCCTGCAGCTCGCCGCCGCATCCAACGATTTGCGCCGCAACGAATTCAATTGTGGGGCTGCGCCGCGACGCGCGGAAGGCAATCGCGGCGATCCGCCCGCACAAGTGTGCCGCAAGACCACGACCGCAAACGGCTGCACTCATACCTGGCAAGTGCATCTGTTTGGATCCGACGGCGCGCTCGCACGCACCCGCGGGCTCTACGATCGCCGCTGCGGCGGCGATGGGCTATTGGGAGGGCCCGGCTGAAGGCGCTGGCGTTTGCGGTGTCGCCAAGAAGCGCTCGATGTCGTCGGGCTCGAGCGTAAGCATGGGTTCGAGACCGTAGTTCACGACTACGTACTTGCCGCGAAGGCGTTCGAGCGCCGCACGCCCGGCGATCATTGCACGGGGCGCCGCGGGCCCGAACACGGAATCGACCCGCGCTGCGGTCGTGAAGATGAACGAGACCATCGCGTCTCCGCGCATGCGTTCCGCCCGCGGCGGCGAATCGTTCGCGTTGCTCGCAAGCACGAGTGCGACCGTCGAGTCGAGCAATTGCCGGCGAAACGCCGCCCGCATGCTCTCGTCGCTGAATGCAGCTAGAAACGTGCGCTCGAGTTCGGTTTGCGGGACGATGGGATTGACCAGCGCCTGCGCTTGGCGTGCGCCGCCCGGACCCGGCGGCGTCGTCTGCGCCGCAGCAAAGGTCGTCAAACCCGCCAGCAAAGCGCCGGTTACAAAGCTTCGCCTGTGCATGCGCGCCTTCTCCCGAGGCCCGATTGTGCCGGTTGCATGCCCGGCAAGGAAGGCCACATAAGGGCCGAATGGACGACCTTTACCACCCGCGCATCATGGAGTTGGCCGCCGACATCCTCCACCTGGGCCGTCTCGCTGCGCCGGATGGCGCGTCGACCAAAGTCAGCCGCGTCTGCGGTTCGGTGGTGACGGTCGAGCTTTCGCTGAAAGATGGCATGGTGAGCGAAATCGCCGTGCATCCGAAAGCTTGCGCGCTGGGCCAGGCCGCAACCGGCGTGCTGGCGATGAACGCGATCGGCGCAACGCCAAAGGAAATCCGCGACGCGCGCGATGCGTTGCATGCAATGCTGAAGGAACGCGGCGCCCCTCCCGCCGGCCGCTTTTGGGAACTGCGCCATCTCGAAGGCGTGCGCGATTATCCCGCGCGCCACGCTTCTACGATGCTGGCGTTCGACGCAGCAGTCGAAGCGCTGGAACAAGCCCAGAAGAAAGCCGCCTGATGAGCGCATCCGTCAAACTTGCGAATGCGAACGCCAAGGCGTTGCGCAAAGCGGCGCTGGCGTATCCGGAAACGATCGAGGATTTCCCATGGGGCCACCCCGCCTACAAGATCGCCGGCAAGAAGGCCTTCCTGTTCATGGGCGAGGATGAGGACGGCAGCTGGTCGTGTTCGATGAAACTGCCGTTCCGCAACGAAGAAGCGCTCGCCATCAAGGGCGCGAAGCCGACGGAATATGGGCTCGGCCGCTCTGGTTGGGTGTCGTTCAGCTTTACCACCAAAGCCAAGCCGCCGATGGCCAAGCTGACCGACTATCTGGACGAGAGCTGGCGCGCCCTGGCGCCGAAGAAACTCTCCGCCGGTTTCGCCCCGCCCGCGGTTCCGAAGCGTCGCAAAGCGTCCTGATCGGCTTCCTGCGGCTCGCTTTTGCGGCTAGCTTCACCCTCTTGGGGAACCTTGGGAGGACGCCGTCATGAAATGGATATTGCTGCTGCTGGTCATTGCCGGCATCGCCGGTTATTTCACGCGGCCCGATGAAGCGGTCATGCGCGAGCGCGCCGACGCGGTTCTGAGTGATCCGCAGAATATCTCCGAAGGCTTCGAAAGCCTTGGGGCGTCCATCGCCGGCGAGCGCGCCTACAGCAATTATTACGTCGCCTCGAAATATACCGTGACGCTCGACAACCAGCCGGTCGTGACCTGCTGGGGCGCATTCACGCAAGTGCAGTGCAGCCGTCAGGAAGCGGCCGCCACATAGGATGCGCGCGCTGCTGCTCCTGCTGATCGTGGGGGTCGCCGCGTACTTCACCGTGCCGACGCGCGCCGCTCACGAGGCGGCGGCGCGCGTGTATCTCGAAGGCATGGCGCAAGCGCCGCCAGAGGCTCAGCAGCAGGGTGGACTTTCGCTGGACTCGGTAGTCGACTACGTCACCGGCATGCTGGCCGGCCAGGGCCGATACGAGAATTTCTATGTGATTTCGAAATACACCGTGGATATGCCAGGCGCATCGTATCTCGAATGCTATGGCGCGTTCACGGTGGTGCGTTGCTCGGACGCTTCCGTCCCCGAAGCTTCCTGAGCCTTCGCATCGGCTTCAAGTTTCCGCACATGCTGCATACGCCGCTCCTCGGCGCGCGCTGCGGCAGCTTCCACCAGTGCTCTGAACAAACGCCGGAACGGCGCCCGGTAAATCAGCAGCCCGGGATGAAACTGCACGCCAAGCCAAAATGGCTGCGACTGTAGGTGATGATCACCCGCCTCGGGATGCGTGACGCACTCATGCGGGGCGTCAATCCGCGACCACTGGCCTCGGTTCCGAACCCGGAACAGGTGTGCAAACCGCGCGAACGATGCTATCTACGGCGCATGGACCGGCGCTTCGCCACCACGACGACTACCTACTGAAGCCGGCGGCGCGAGATCGGGCGCGCCGCAGCGGCAGCGCTTGGGCCCGGTCCTGAACCAACAAAATCGCTGTAATCGTGATGTCGCCGAGCCTGCCTGCGCTGGGCCTTTTGGGCCTTATCCAAGTCTACAAGTGGACGCTTTCGCCGCTGGTCGGTCAGGGCTGCCGCTATAAGCCGACCTGCTCCTCCTATGCGGCGGATGCGATCCGCATGCACGGCGCGTGGGCGGGCAGCTGGATGGCCGGCGCGCGGGTGTGCCGGTGCGCGCCGTGGGGCGGTCACGGCTGGGATCCGGCGCCATCGGAGATCAGGAAGAATTCCTGGTGGCGGCCGTGGCGCTACGGCGATTGGAAATACCGCGAACCCTCCCCCTCCTCCCTTGCGGAGGAGGGGTTAGGGGAGGAGGGGCGCTCAAACGTACTGACGCCTGAGCACCTGCGCGCCCCTCACCCCCTTCCCCCTCTCCGCAAGGGAGAGGGGGACGACACTTCTGCAAGAGTTGAGTCATGAGCATCTCTCTCCAATTCCCCGACGGCGCTGTCCGCAACTACGACGACGGCATTACGCCGCTCGCGGTCGCGGAGGGCATATCCAAGTCGCTGGCCAAGAAGGTCGTCGCCGCCAAGATCGATAGCGGCTGGTGGGATTTGACGCGGCCGCTGGAGCATGGCGGCAAATTCGAACTTGTCGTGCGCGACAGCCCCGAGGGGCTCGAAGTGCTCCGCCACGACGCGGCGCACGTGCTGGCGCAAGCCGTGCAGGATCTGTTTCCCGACACGCAAGTCACGATCGGCCCAACGGTCGAGGACGGCTTCTATTACGACTTCGCCCGCGACGAGCCGTTCTCCACCGACGATTTCGACAAGATCGAAAAACGCATGAAGGAGATCGTCGAAGCGGACTTGCCGATCCAGCGTGAAGTCTGGGTTCGCGAAGAGGCGATTTCGCACTTCAATTCGATCGGCGAGACGTTCAAGGCGCAGATCATCGACGATATCATACCGCCTGGCGAAGCGATCACGGTCTATCGCCAGGGCAATGAATGGAAGGATCTGTGCCGGGGGCCGCACCTACCTTCAACGGGTCGGCTAGGCAAAGCCTTCAAGCTGATGAAGCTTGCGGGCGCCTATTGGCGCGGCGACCAGAACAATCAGCAGCTGCAGCGCATCTACGGCACGGCCTGGGCCGACGATCAGCAACTCGAGGATTATCTGAAGCGCCTCGAAGAGGCCGAGAAGCGCGATCACCGCAAGCTCGGCCGGCAGATGGACCTCTTCCACATGCAAGAAGAGGGCCGCGGCATGGTGTTCTGGCACGAAAAGGGCCTGACGCTGTGGCGCACGATCGAAGCCTACATGCGCCGCCGCCTAGAGCAGGCCGGCTACGTCGAGGTGCGCACGCCGCAAGTCCTGGACCGCGTCTTCTGGGAGAAGTCAGGCCATTGGGAGAATTATCGTCCCAACATGTTTGTCTGCGAGACGGTGGAAGGCGAAGAGCTGGCGCTGAAGCCGATGAACTGCCCCGGTCACGTGCAGATCTTCAAGTTTGGCCAGAAGTCCTACCGCGATCTGCCTCTGCGCATGGCCGAGTTCGGCGCGTGTCACCGCTACGAGCCGTCCGGCGCCCTGCATGGGCTGATGCGGGTGCGCGCGTTCACGCAGGACGATGCGCACATCTTCTGCCGTGAGGATCAGATCGAAGATGAAGTCGCCTCGTTCATCCAGCTGGCGCGGCTGATCCACGCCGATTTTGGCTTGGAATCCGATCACATCACGCTGGGCACACGCCCGACGCCGCGCGCCGGCACGGACGAATTCTGGGATATGGCCGAAGCGCAGCTTATGAACGCCGCGCGCAAGGCCGGAGTTGAGCCCGTCATCGCCGAGGGCGACGGCGCGTTCTACGCGCCGAAGCTCGACTTCCAGCTCAAGGACGCCATTGGGCGGATTTGGACGTGCGGCACGATCCAAAACGATTACGTGCTGCCGGATCGCCTAGGCGCGGAGTTCGTCGGAGAGGATGGCGCCAAGCACAAGCCGGTGATGCTGCACCGCGCGATCCTCGGCTCGCTGGAACGCTTTATCGGCATTCTCATCGAAAACTGTGCCGGTGCGTTTCCGATGTGGCTCGCGCCCGTGCAGGTCGTCGTGGCGACGATCACGTCGGACGCGAATGCTTACGCGGGAGATGTGGCGCAGACGCTGCGGAAGGCAGGGCTTCGCGTGGAGCTCGATCTTCGTAACGAGAAGGTCGGCTACAAGATCCGCGAACACTCGCTGGTTAAAGTCCCTGTAATTGCGGTCGTGGGTAAGAAAGAGGCAGAGAACCGCACCGTCGCCTTGCGCCGTTTCGGCGGCGACGCGCAGACGGTCGTCTCCCTCGCAGATGCACAAGACGCTCTTGTGCAAGAGGCGTTGCCGCCCGATCTGAGGCGTCAGTAATGGCTTCCCCTCTGGATTGTGGCCGCCGCCGTCTTTACGGACCGCGCGCCGCAATCCAGGATAGCGAGCATAGGGCTCCAGGGGGCGGAGACAGCGGTGGATAAATTTCCGTCACACGCACGGTCATCGGCCGCTACGCTGGCCCTGCGCGTGTCCGCCATCGTCGTCGCCAGCAACATTCGCGCGAACGCTGCTGGTCAGACGCCACTCGATCTGTGCCTTCGCAGCGCGCTTGCCGAGGACTGGATCGATGATCTTGTCATCGTCGATCACGATAACGCGGAAGAGATCTCCTCGGTCCTGCGCGCGTTCGAGGCAGATCGGCGCGACGTGAAAGTGATCAAAGTCGATCCCAGCTTCAGCCCTGCGGCGGCGGCGAACATGGGCGCCCGTCAGGCGCTCGGACGCTGGCTGCTGTTTCTCGACCCCGACGTCGTCCTGCAGCGCGGCGCGGTTGCGCGCATGGCCGCCGCGGCGGGCGGTGCGCGTGGGCCATGGATTGTAGGCGGACGTCTGCTCGATCTTGAAGGCCGCGAACGCAAGGCGGCGCGCGCCGGAGCGCTGAACGCGTTCTCTGCGATTGCCGTCGCAGTCGGTTGGCCGGCGCGCCCGCCGCGCAGACGCCGCACGCGCGACGAGACAGCTGCGACGAGAGTCGGCGCCGTGTCCGGCGCGTTCATGCTGATCCCGCGCAACGACTTCAACGAGCTCAGCGGCTTCGACGAAAAGTTCGACACCGATTACGCCGATCTTGACCTTTGCCGGCGGGCGGCCGCGGCGGGCGGCAGCGTTCTGTTCCAGCCGGATGCGTCCGGCGTGCAGTTCTCGCGCGCGCAGCAACGACGGCGTAAGCCGGTGCAGGGGCTGGCGCTATTTGCGGCAAAGAGCGCGAAGACGCCGCCCGAGAGGGCGTTCGCAGCGGTCGCAGGCCCAGCGCTTGCGGTGCTGCTCGGGCTTCGCAACATCATCGCGGGCCGTCCGCCGGGGTCTCGCTAGCGACCGCGTCGAGCTCGCCAACAAAATAAGCGCACGCGATTGCCCGCGCCCATGGCAAAGCCGCTGACTGGCGGTTCGGCAGGTGAGAACGTCAAACCGCGCGAGGCGAACTGGGCCGTCGCGTCCTCGAGCGCACGGCCTTCGATCACGAGCGCATCACCGCTCCACGCGCCCTCGACGGCTTCCTGGATGGACGCAAGACGAATTGATGTGCGCGTCAGAAACACGAGGCTGGTTTCGCGATAGCCCACCACCCACAGCTGGCGCTCATCGTTGGGCGTCAAGCGCGCGCGGGTGAGGGCCGCCACCACTTCATTGCTGACGTTGAGCGCACGCGCTTCTGGCAGCAGCCGTTCTCGTAGGCTGAACGAAAGGAAGAGCGCTGAAACCACGAGGATCGCGGCGCGAGCGGCCGGCCGGCGCAGCATGATTAGGCCGGCGAAGGCAAACGCGACCACGCCGACGCCAATGAGCGCGCTCGAAATCGCCCGGCGCAGATCGGCGCCGAAATCGCCGGGCATGAACGTCGCCGCGAGCGCGAGCAGCGCAGCGATGACAGTGCCAGCGACCGCGTACATGACAACGCCGGCAGGGTGCGCCGTACGCCAGCGCCGCATCTCCATGAGGCCTGCACCGCAGAGGAGCGCGATCGCCGGATAGGTCGGCAGCACGTAGTGCGGCAGTTTTGTCGGCGCGAGTTCGAAGAAGACGAACGTCGGCACAATCCACGCCAGCAGAAAGCGAAATGGCGCTTGTTCGCCGCTGTCTCTTGGCGCGCGCACGGCTCGAAACGCGAGTCGGCTCGCTGCGGGCAGCGCGTAGGTCGCTGGAAAAACCAGGAACGGCAGCAGAAACAGGTGATAACCCGGCAGCGACAGATGGCCCTCATGGCCGCTGACGAGTTTCGGCATGAGATCGCCGAAGAACATATCGCCAAAGAAGCGCCCGTCTGTCGCAAGCGAAATGGCGATAGACCACGGCGCGACGATCGCCAAGGCCAGCAGAGGAGCGGGCCACCAAAGAAGTGGCTTCATCCACGCCGCGCGGCGTTCCCAGAGCGCGAGCGTCGCGAGCGTCAGCGCGACAACAAGTGGAGTAATCGGCCCCTTCACCATCACGCCGCATCCGAGAGCGAACCAAAAAATAAGCGCGAGCCGCCGTGGCTCGTGGGAATCCCGCAAGCGCGCCAAGGCCGCCATCGCCAAAGTCGTGAAGCCGAGCAGCACGGCGTCGGTCTTCGCCGTCATGCCTTCGAAGCTGGCGAGCATGCCGGAGGCGAACAATGCCGCGCCTAGAAGCGCAGTCCGCTGACCGATCAGCGCTGCTCCGCCCCAGAGCGTGGCCAGCGCCGCCAGCACCAAGCCAAGCGCCGACGGCAGCCGATAGACCCAAATTTCGTTTCTGCTCTCAGTGAGCGGCGCGAGTGCGTTCACCGCCGCTGCCTGCAGCCAGTGCACGCCGATCGGCTTGCGGTTGCGCTCTTCGTCCTGGACGCGGATCGAGACGTAGTCGCCGGTTTCGACCATCTGCCGCGTCGCCTGCGCGAAGCGGGCTTCGTCAGCGTCCATCACCTGCATGCGCCCCGCGCCGAACAGGGCCGAGGCGAGCGCGATCAAGCCGATCAGCGCATAGCCGCGCCAGCCGTGGGCGAACTGGTCGAACTGAGAGGGTGGGGCGGCTTGGTCCATCCGGCTCGGGTGATAGCGGCTTTCGCCGCGAAAGTGGCCGCTTGCAGGATGGGCGCCCGGTCTGGGGCGGGCTATCGCCTCGAGCCAGGCGAACCGCTAAGAGGGCGCGCCTCAGACGAAAGAGCCCGGGAACTTGGCCGAAAGCATTGAATTCAGCGTGGTCGTGCCGGTGCGCGACGAGGAAGGCAATGCGGCGGCGCTGGCGCGCGAGATCGCTTCCGTGCTCGACGGGCGCTCCTACGAGATGATCTTTGTTGACGATGCCAGCCGCGACGACACCCGGGCGGAACTGGCCGCGCTCAAGGACGAACTGCCGACGCTTAGATTGTTGGGGCATCGCACCAATTCCGGCCAGAGCCGCGCCGTTCGCAGCGGCGTGCTGGCGGCCCGCGCGCCGATTATCGGCACCCTCGACGGCGACGGTCAAAACGATCCCGCCGATCTGCCCAAGCTGCTGACGAAACTGACAAGGCCTGAAGCGCCTCCAAACCTGGGGATGGTCGCCGGCAACCGCGCCAAGCGTCGGGACAATTGGAGCAAGCGCGCGGCCTCCAGCATCGCCAACGGCATCCGCCGGGCCGCCCTGAAAGATGGCGCGGCCGATAGTGGTTCAGGCGTCAAGGTCTTCAAACGTGAAGCTTTTTTGCGCTTACCCTACTTCGATCACATGCACCGGTTCATGCCGGCGCTGATGTTGCGCGAAGGCTATGCAGTCGAGTTTTTGGAAGTTAATCATCGACAGCGGAACGCCGGACGCTCGAAATACACGAATCTCGGCAGATTGGCCGCGAACATGACGGACCTCTGGGGCGTTATGTGGCTGAGAAGACGGGCGCGTTTGCCGGGGGGGACAGACGAGCTTTGAGCAGAGACCCGGCAAGCACTATTGGTTTGGCTGCAGCGGCGAGCAGAAATCGCCGGCCTGCAAACACGGGGGGCCCCATGGGCGCTATTTTCAACGTCTTCCCGCTGATCCTCATCCCAGTCCTGACCTACAACATCTGGGCGTTCGGGGCGACGGCGGCGAATAACGGCGACGGGGCCGCGGTGCGTCAGCATCTGGGCGATCCCTGGGTGAATATTCCAATGGCGTCCGGCGCGCATTGGACCATCGCTTTTGGCGATGTGCTCGTGCTCTTGTCGCTGCTGTTGCTGTTCATCGAGCTTTTGAAATCGACGTCCACCGGCACGGCCGCGATCTTCAATCACGCCCTGTCAATGCTGGTGTTCATCATCTGCCTGGTCGAGTTTCTGCTGCGTCCCGCGTTCGCGACCAGCGTCTTCTTCGTCATCCTGACGATGGCGCTGTTGGACGTGCTCGCTGGCGTTGTGGTGACCATCATCTCGGCCCGCCGCGACGTCGAGTTCGCGGGACAGCATTAGGGACTAGGTGCTCGGGACTAGGGACTAGGTGAGACAGCGCCGCTGCGCGCTAGTGCCTAATCCCCAATCCCTAGTCCCTAAAGGCACCACATCCCCACCGCCAAGGCGATGGTGAAGTCGAGCCAGCGGCCGAATCGGGGGATGATGAACGCGCTCATGGTCCGACGCCGTCCTGCAGGTTCGGCGCCGGGCGGTGTTGGTCTGAGCTTGGGTGAGTGCATGGCGCTGTTCTTCGACGCTGATTGGTTCGACCAGCGCCTAGCTGCTCGCGGCTTAGATCGCGTGGGCCTCGCCGTTGCCGCCGGCGTCGATCGTGGCGAACTGCACCGCATCTTCACCCACGAGCGCTCGCCGACCGCCGCCGAGATGGCCGAGTTCGCGCGCGTTCTCGATGTCGACCTCTCGGAGATCACCATACGCAGCGGCGTCGCGATCCGCGAATCTGCGCCCGGGGCGGGTCATGGAGACCGCATCGAGAGCATCGAAGCGAGGCTCGACGCGATTGACACATGGCTGGCGGAATTCGAAGCGTCGAAAAAGAAGGCCGTCGGCGACTAGGCTTAAGCGCTCACGTTCATGATGATGCCGGGGCGCGGCCCGCGCCGCGCCGCGACGTAGCCACGTGCGGACGCGCTTTCCAGCTTGGCGATCTGGTTGACGAGCGTCGCTGCGAACAGCGGGTCGAGCTTCACGCGCGCCGCGCGGCGGTCGACTGTTCGGCGATCCGTTCGGCGCTGATCGCCGACTTCTTCGAAATCGGCGTCGAGTGCGGTTGCGAGGCTGGCGGCGCTCATGCGCGAGGCCGCTGCATTTCACGTGCCAAACGAAAATTAACCGCTAGCGTTAGCCGTAACGGAGGCGCGCATGCGGGACTACGCAAATCATGACGGGCTCGGGCTGGCGAAGCTTGTGCGCAACCGCGACGTCACGCCCGGCGAGCTGCTGGACGCCGCCATCGAACGCATCGACCGCCACAACCCAAAGCTCAACGCCGTCGTCTACAAAGCCTACGACGAAGCGCGCGCCACGACGGCGAGCACACCTCCTGACGGTCCGTTTAAGGGCGTGCCGTTTCTGATTAAGGATTTGGGCGTGCGCGTGAAGGGCTGGCCGCGCACTTCCGCCAGTCGTTTCGCGAAGATCGACGCCGATGCCGAAGACAGCGAACTCATTAAGCGTTATCGCGCTGCGGGCGTCGTGCTCGCGGGCAAGACCAACACGCCCGAGTTCGGCATCCCTGGCGTCACCACTTCTGCGTTGCTCGGCCCTTGCCGCAATCCCTGGAATACCGAGCACATTTCCGGTGGCTCCTCCGGCGGCGCGGCGTCCGCTGTCGCCGCGGGCATGGTTCCGTTGGCGCACGCCAGCGACGGACTGGGTTCGATCCGCATCCCGGCGGCATGCTGCGGCCTCGTCGGCCTCAAGGTGACCCGCGACCGCAACCCGAACGGCGTTCACGACACCGATCGCGTGATCGGCTTTTCGGTGGATCATGTCGTCTCGCGCACCGTGCGCGACAGTGCTGCCATGCTCGACGCCACCTGCGCGCCGCAGCCCGCAAGCCCGTATGCTGCGCCAAAGCAAGACGGGCCGTTCCTCGATGAAGCGAGCAAGTCTCCGGGCAAGCTGCGCATTGCCTGGTCAGTGGAAACGCCCGCGGGCGATCCCATTGATCCGGACGTCTTGGCCACGATCACCCGAACTGCGGAAACCCTGAAGGCGCTCGGTCACGACGTGCGCGAGGAGGGGCTCGACATCGACTATCGCGCGCTCTACCGCGCACAAGGTTACGTCTCCGCCGCCAACTTCTCCGCCAGCATCAAGCGTTGGGTGGATGTCAAGGGCCGCGAGCCGGGCGACGACATCGAGGGCCTGGCGCGCCGGCTCTATGAAGCCGGCAAGAACATCAGTGGCCAGGACGCACTCTGGGGCATGCAGGAGCTGCGTTTGCGCACGCGCGAAATCCTGGAACGCTTCGAGACCTGGGACGTGTACCTTACGCCCGTGATGTGCACGCCGCCGCCGCGCGTCGATTTCCTCGACACGCTGATGGACGACCTGAAGGAATTCGATCGCCGCCAGCGCATCACCTTCGGCTTCACGCCTCCGTTCAACATGACGGGTCAGCCGTCGCTTTCACTGCCTCTGGCGCA
>JBQTJK010000006.1:0-1559 GCA_052387215.1 Caulobacteraceae bacterium | reverse complement strand
TCGGCTGATCCATCGGCACGACGGCGTCGCCGTAGCGGTCGTTGAGACGGGCCCGGACGAAGCAATGCAGCTGTTCATAGAACGGCTGCAGCTGGCCCCAGAGGCGCTCGACTTCCGTTTCCATCTGATCGGCCGGCATGTCGTATTTCGACAGCCACATCTGGCCGACATTCTCGAAGCCCAAATCGCGCGCGCCCTCGTTGGCGATCTCGACCATGCGTGCGTAGTCCTGGCGCATCGGCACCGCCACGGCGTGCCACTTGGTCCACATTTCTTCGAGACGCGCCGGATTGCGCTCGGCGCCCATCAACGTTTCGAGTTCGTCAAGGGTGACTTGGCGGCCCTGGTAGTCGATGCGACCGGTCGAATAGGTCGAGGCGAGGCGCGTCGTAATTTCCGAAAGTAGGCTCGCGGCGCCTTCGCGCTGCGGCGCCGGTAGCGTGAGACTCAGGCGAAGCAGATCGACCTTGCGGCGTGTATCCGGCGGCAGCTCGACATTGGCGTAGCGGCCCGCCTCGCTGGCGAGACGCACCCGCGCTTCAGTGCCTTCGGCGTCGGAGCGCTGTAGCAGCCACTCGGTGTCGTAGTTGATGTAGGTGTTATAGACCCAAGCGACGCGACCTTCGTACTCGGAGCGGCGCATCAGCTCTTCTTCGGCCGATTGCACGAAGGCGGCGGCGGATTCCGCGGTCGCCGGGCCGGACGACGACGATGAGGACGCACCGGGCGTGGATGTGGTCGCGCAGGCTGCGAACGCAGCAATGGCGATCCAGGACGCAGCCGCCCTGAGCAACGGTTTCGCGATCATGGTCTCTCCCTTGCCTGCTCAGCGCGCCTAACGCGCGCTCCCCCTCAATTGCCTTCCGCAGCAAGCCACTCGATGCCGTCAGCCGACATCATGAAGACAGCCGCCTCGCGCCGCTTGGCGCCGACAGCGGCGAAGAACCTTTGCGCGACTTCGTTTTCCACGCCGGTGGTAATGGCTAGTTCGCGGGCGCCGAGATCGCGGGCGCGGCGCGCCACCACGCTCATCATTTTGCGCGCCAGCCCGCCGCGGCGATGCTCGGGAACGACGTAGAGTTCGCAAAGGACGATGTTCGGCGCGCCCCGGCGGACATCGTAGCTCTTGGTGATGATGGCCTGAGCGACGATAGGCGAATTGTGGCGCTCCTGGGCGACCCAGGCTTCGAACAAAGCGTTGGAGCCGAACGCATGAGCTTTGATGCGGTCTGTCTCCAGGCCTGACGCCGCGCCCTCCTCGCTCGCCGCCCGGCCCGCGAGCTTCGAGATCGCGTCAGCGTCGCGCGGAACCGCGCGCCGGATGGTGAGGGGGCGCTCCATACTCTGCGTTCATAAAAGGCGCAGGAGCGCGCGTGACGCAAGCAAAAGAGAAGCGCTGCGCGTGGTCTGCGTTGATAAGGCGACTAGTGGTCGACCCAGGGCCCCATCGGGCCGCCGTCGTCGTGGTCCCAGCCGCCCGAGCGGCGCGTCATGTAGGCGCCGAGGATGGTCAGCGCCACCACGATGCCCACCGCGACGAGAAACCAGAAGAACATGTC
>JBQTJK010000005.1:0-3327 GCA_052387215.1 Caulobacteraceae bacterium | reverse complement strand
GGCGCACGCCGCGCACGATCACGTGCGTATGGGGATTGTCGGTGTTGTGGTGGTCGATCCCCATCCAGTCCAACTGGACGCCCAGATCGCGCTCCATCCGCGCCAGCGTCTCGCGCGTGAACTCTTTCAGATGCCCGTCTTCGGCTACCAGCCGTGCGCCACTCTCCGGCGCCAAGGTGATGCGGAAATGGCGCTTGTCGTTCTCGGCCCATTCCTGCAGGCGGTCCGACGCGTCGCGCACCTCGTCTTGGGCCGCATCATAGAAGCGGCCCTTCTCGCCTTCGCGCTCGGCCCCGTCGCGCTGCAGATAGGAGGCGTGCGCCGCGAGATTGCCGCCGCCGGCACCGCCACCGCGCGCGAAGTGCGATCGGAAACTCACCTTCGCCACTACACGCTGGCGCCCATCGACAGCGAACGGACGTGAGCCGCGTCCCGGGCCATGGCCGCGCCCCACCTTCTTTCCGGCCACCGCCGCGCCGAGCTGCTTGGCGAATGAGATGTTCGCGCCGCCTCCGCCACCCCCTTTCTTCACCCGCAGAATTCGTCCGCGCAGGATGTCTTCCTTCGGCTCCCTGAGCGCGGTCTTCGCGCTGAATAGCGTCCTCTCGAACATCAGCTTCTGCCTGGTTTCGCGGTCTGCGGCAGCCCGACTGCAAAATTGTCCGGCTGCGCCTCAACTTGCTGAAAGTCTAGCAAAACCAAGCACTCAAATCAAATAAAACTCTCTCTTTATCTTGCTTTAAGACCCTATTTCTGCAACAATTACAATATAGACAAGCATAGACGAAGCAATGCAACGCGCGACAACTTATGACCAGGACAAGGGCGGGCGAGGCGCGGGCGCTGGCAGCCAACGCGTTGCGGCCCGGTCAGAGTGGGCCAGGCCATGACCACGTGGCGGCGATCCGTTGTGGCTGTGGCGCTGGCGACCACGCTCATGTTGGCCGCCGCGACACAGCTCGTCGCCGGCGTTTTTCGCCAGCATCCGGCGCTCGGCGATGCGCTCATGGTGGTGGGCGGCGTCAAGCTCTATGCGCCGTGGCAGGTGCTCGTCTGGACAGGCAAGTGGATCGCGCACGATCCGTGGCTGGCGTTCGTGCACGCCGCGCTCATCGTGATCTGCCTGCTGGCCGCGTTTGCGCTAGCCGCACTCGTCGGGGCGATTGAGCCCACGTCGCTGGTCTGGCGTCTCTCACGGCCTGGGTTCGAACGTTGGCGCACCCTGGGCCAACGCGGGCTATTGCGGGACGAAGGCTTGGCGCTGGGCGCCGTCCGTCGTCACGCCTTGGCGCCCCATGACATCGTTCGCGCGCCGCGCGGGCACGCGCTGCTGCTCGGCGCCCCGGTCCACACCGATGACGCGCTCCTGGCCGCACTCGCCGGCTGGCGCGGCGCGCTCGTCCTCGTCGAAGCGCGCGATCTGTCGTCGCGCTTGCCACGCCGCGACGTGATGCGGTTCGCGCCGGGCCGCGCCGATGCGATCGCCATCAACCCGCTGCTCGGCGTGCGCGCCGGCGCCCATGCCTGGAGCGATGCGCTGACGCTGGCGCGCGGGTTCCTGCGCACGGAGGACGGCATGTTGGTCGCCAGCTTCGCCGCCTTGGCGCTCGATACGCTGGCGCGTGCTCCGCCGCACGCTCGGTCGCTGTCTGGCATGCGCCAGGCGTTGGCCGATCCTGGGCGCCGGCTCGCCGAATTCTGCGCGCGTTGGGCCGAAGCCGCCGCCGATCTCGGGCCCGCAACCGGCGAGTTCGCACGCGTCGCCCGCGCCTGGCGCCGCGACGGTGAAGCTGCGCTCCGCATGCTGCGCGACCTCGACGTGCGCTTGCGCCTCTTCGCCGACGGCGACCACGCGCTCGCCACCGAAGCGCATCAGCTCCGCTTCGCAGACTTGGTCGCGGGCGATGGCCCGTCCTCGTTGGTCATCCAGATGCCGCCCGGCAGGGAAACAGCGGCGGCGACGCTCGTCTCGGCGCTGTTGGCGCAGCTGGTCGCGGCGTGCGCGCCCGCCGCCGATCGCGATCACCTCGGCCGGGCCAAGAAGCGCGAGTTGCTGATCGTCATCGAGGCCAATGCGCTGGCGGCGCTCACCGCCGAACCCCAATCCGCCGCACCCGCGCAATGGGCCGGGAAGAGAAAGAGGCCGCCGCTGTTTGATGGGCCGACCTGTGGCGCTTGTGAGCGCGGCGTGCGCTTTCTCATTCAAGCGCCGTGTGTAAGTGACGCCGGCGCCTTGATCGGCGCGCATGACGACGATCTGGCGGAGGATGTGCGCGACGCGTTTGCCGCCATTGCGGTGCTCGGCCCCCAGACGCAGCCGAGTGCGGCGCTTGCCGCAGCCTTGGCGGGCCAAGTCCGGATATGGCGCCGCTGGAAGCATCAGGCGGGGCGCGTATCGCGCTGGCTCCTGCCGTATTGGGAGCGCACCGACGCTTGGGTGGTTGCGCCCGAAACCCTGCAGCACGCCGACGCCAGTGAAGACCTTTTGCTGATGGCGGGTCTCCAGCCGATCCGCTGCAGAGCGCTGGTCACGCGCGGCGCCGCCCCGGCCTTCCTCAACGCCGCGTCCTTGCCGCAGGCGCCGCACGACTGGGAAACCCCAGCCTTGGCGCCGGTGGCGGCGAGCATCTCTGCCGCGGTGTCGGCGTCGCCGCCTGAGGCAGACACGGCGCTGCATGCGCCGATCGGCGGCTCGAAACTGCGGCGCGCGCTGGCGCGCCGCGCGGCGCCGACGGTTCGTCCCAGCCAACACGGCAGCGGAGAGCGACTCCTGTGAGGTCCAAGCGCCAACTCACGCTCCATCTCGACGCCGATGTGGCCGCGGCGATCGAAGCTGAGGGCGAGCGGCGCGGTCTCACGCTGTCGCGTGCGGCCAATGATGCGATGCGCCGATCGCTGCTCGATGAAACCGGCGACGGCCTCGCCGCCTCGATCCGCATGCGCCTCGACCGGCTCGACAAGCGCGATCATGCCCGCGCGCGCGAATTGGCGCTCGTCAAGGAGACGCTGCTGCTGTTCGTGCGGGTGTGGTTCGAATACGCCGGTCCCTTGGACGACAACGATCCCGACGCCGGCGCCGATGCGGAAGTGAGGTTTCAGGGCTTCCTGGAAATGCTCGCCGAGCAAGCGGCCAGATAGCCGGACGCGCTCCGGCGACCCATTCAGCGCGGCGGTCTCGGCCATGGGCGCTCTGGCAACGCAAGCCGTTGCGGCCCAACCAGGCACGGCGCCTCCATACCGACGACGCGCCGCCCCGAGCTTGCGACGCATGGATTTGTCGCGACGTGGCGTAGGAAGCGAGGACGGCTCCGCCTGCGCGGAGCCGTC
>JBQTJK010000004.1:0-9620 GCA_052387215.1 Caulobacteraceae bacterium | reverse complement strand
TCGATCGGACGCACCTTGTCGACCGGGCGGCCGTCGATGCGACCTTTTTCCTTGACGATGCGGGTGCGGACGATATCGCTTTCGACGGCCTTGAAGGTTTCCTTGAACACGTTGGCGTCGGCGCCATCCGGGTTCGCGTCGCTCTTCACCAACGCGGCCTTGGCCTTTTCGCGCAGCGCGCCGACGGCGGCGTAGCGTTCGTCCTTCTTGGTCACCTTGTAGGCGGCGCCTAGGTCGGCGCCGACGAGGGCGACGATTTTCGCCTGCAGCGCCGAATGATCCGGCGGATCGAACTCGAACGGCTCCTTGCCGGCCTTTTCGGCCAAATCGATGATCGCATCGATCACCGGCTGCATGCCCTTGTGGGCGAGGGCGAGCGCTTCAAGCATTTGCGGCTCGGTGAGCTCCTTCACTTCCGACTCGACCATCATGATGGCGTTGGCGGTGCCGGCGACGACGAGATCGAGATCGCTCGTCTTCATTTGCTCGATCGTCGGGTTAAGCACTGGCTTGTTGTCAATCCAGCCGACGCGGGAAGCGGCGATCGGGCCCATGAAGGGAACGCCGGAAATGGTCAGCGCCGCGCTCGTGGCGACCATCGCGAGCAGATCGGACTCGTTTTCGTTGTCCCAACTCAGCACCGTGATGATGACTTGCACTTCGTTCTTGAAGCCCTCGACGAAGAGCGGACGGATCGGCCGGTCGATCAGGCGCGACAGCAGCGTCTCGCGTTCGGTCGGGCGGCCTTCGCGCTTGAAGAAGCCGCCGGGAATGCGGCCCGAGGCGAAGTACTTCTCCTGATAGTTCACCGTCAGCGGGAAGAAGTCTTGGCCGGGTTTTGCTTCCTTCGCGTACACGACGGTCGCAAGCAGAGCGGTTTCGCCCCAGGTGGCGAAGACGGCGCCGTCAGCTTGACGCGCGACGCGGCCGGTTTCGAGCGTGAGCTTGCGCCCCGCCCAATCCATGGAAACAGATTTCACATCAAACATACATCTAACTCCAGGCGGCGAGCCCCTGCTCGGACGCCTTCAGATACGCAACGGCGGATCCGTTGCGCGAATTGCCTCCGCCCCGGATGGGCGGAGGTTCGTGCCGCGCCAATAGCGCGGGAATTTTGTGAAGAGTGATCGCGCGAGGTCTGTAGCGTTGCGCCAGCACCCCTCACCGGGCTGCGCTTAGCGCCGCAGACCCAGTTTTTCGATCAGCGCTTGATAGCGCGCGCCGTCGCGGTTCTTCAGATAGTCGAGCAACCGGCGGCGCTGCGAGACCATCTTGAGGAGCCCCTGGCGCGAGTGGTTGTCCTTCTTGTGGGTCTTGAAGTGCTCGGTGAGGTTGGCGATGCGCTCGGAGAGGATCGCGACCTGAACTTCCGGCGAGCCGGTGTCGTTCTTGCTCTTCGCACTGTCTTTGATGAGCGCTTGCTTGCGCTCCGCTGTAACCGACATCGGTACTCCTTATCCGTCTGCGATGTGGAACACGGGGGTCGGCTAAAATCTGCCGGCCCGCACGTCGCCCAGCGCGACCGCTTTGCCCTGAAACAGGGCCACCACCGCACGGGAGGCATCCTGCCCGGCGATGGTGCGGTCCCGGAACTGAGGCTTCAGCGTCTCCACCACGTGCGGGAGGAGGACGATGGGCCGTCCCTGTCTGAGCTTGAACGCGTCCTCTCCGTTGATGGCCAGGGCCGGGATGTCGTCCAGCGCGGTCTCAACGGGGTTCAGGCGTTCTGACGCGGCGCCCTTATGGCGCAAATCCTCGAGCGCGTCGAGGGTAATGCTTTCGGCCTCCGTAAACGGGCCAACGGCGGTGCGGCGGAGGCGCCAGACATGGCCCTCCACGCCCAGCCTGGCGGCCAGATCGCGCACCAACGCCCTGATGTAGAAGCCCTTTCCAGAGCGAACCCGCAACGTCGCGAGGTCTTCGCCTTCGGTGCTGACCAGCTCGGCTTCGTAAACGGTGACACGGCGCGGTTCGAGTTCCACCGCTTCGCCAGAGCGAGCGATGTCGTAGGCGCGCTCGCCATCGACCTTCACCGCGCTGAACTGCGGCGGGATCTGCTCGATCTCGCCGATGAAATTGGGAAGTGCCGCGCGGATGGCATCCGGGGTTGGGCGCACGGCGCCTTCGGCAATTGTCTTACCTTCGCGATCCTGGGTATCGGTGGAGACGCCCCAGCGAATGGTGAAGACGTAGATCTTCTTCGCCTCCATCAGCCAAGGAACAGTTTTCGTCGCCTCCCCGAGCGCAATCGGCAGCACACCCGAAGCCAGCGGATCGAGCGTACCGGCGTGGCCGGCCTTCTGCGCATTGAAAATGCGGCGGACGGCGGCGACGGCGTGCGTCGACGTCATGTCATCGGGCTTGTCGAGCACGATCCAGCCGGAGACGTCGTCGCCCTTCTTGCGTCGGCCCATCACTCGTCCTCGTGCTTCAGGTCGCGGGCGACTTCGGGACTCGCAAGCAGCTCATCGATGTGCCGCGCTTCATCGTAGGAAACGTCCGGCTGGAAGTGCAGCTCGGGCGTGAAGCGGAGATCAATGACGCGGGCTAGGCGACCGCGGAGGAAAGCGGCGCATCGGGTCAAGCCGTTGGCGATCACCTGCGGATCGCCAGGGCCGAGCGCGGAGACGAATGCCGTCATGTGCTTCAGATCGGGCGAGGCGCGAACTTCGCCGATGGTGATCGAGACGCCGCGCAAGTCGGGATCGCGCAAATCCTCGCGCGCGACTATGTCGACGAGCGCGTGACGCACCAATTCGGCGGCGCGCAATTGGCGCTGCGAGGGCCCGGCGCCCTCATGACCGTGGGACTTGCGTTTCATTTCTACTGCGCCGTGTAGGAGTAGGCGTTGCAGAGTTGCGGATCGGCGCTCGACGGGGGCCGTGCATCGCCGCTGAAGGCGGCGATCTTGAACACCCAGCGGCCCGAGCCGTCGACGAATTCACTCACGGCAAGGTGGCGCGTCACGGCTTCGCCGCAAAGCCCGCCGCGCGCGGCGCTGTTGGTCACGTTCTCCGAGACGACGCGATAAAGGTAGACATCTACGCGCGGATCGCCGCCGAGCACGGCTGCGAAGCTTTGCCCGCCGACGCCGGAACGCGAATCCGCCGGCACGACGTTGTAAGGCTGCGCGACCACGGTGATGCCGGTTGCGAACGCGAACACGAGCGGGCCGCCACGCCGCCCTTGCAGACTCACCCGCAAATTGCCGGTGATCGTGCGTGCGTCCTCATTGGCGGCGCGCCATTGCGAACGCGCGACCGCCGGCTCTTCCTGCGGCACGGTGTCGACACGCGTTTCGGGCTCGACGACGGTTTGCGGACGTTCGCCGGGGACTGTCGAACCCGAGCCGTTGCGATCGCAGCCCGCGAGCGCCAAACCAAACACCGCGATGGCTGCGAGAACTATCCGCCGCATGTCAGGCCTCAGAGCGAGCGCTGCACCACTTCAACGTTGAAGCACTCGATGATATCGCCTTGCTTGATGTCCTGGAACGGCCCGAAGCTCATGCCGCATTCCTGGCCGGCGACGACTTCGTTCACTTCGTCCTTGAAGCGCTTCAACGTGGTGAGCACGCCCATTTCTTGGACGACGACGTTGTCGCGGAGAATCCGGACCTTCGCACCTTTGCGCACGACGCCATCGGTCACTCGACAGCCGGCGACCTTGCCGACTTTGGAGATGTTGAACACCTCCAGGACTTGCGCGTTGCCGAGGAAGGTTTCGCGCATTTGCGGCGCGAGCATGCCAGACATGACGCCTTTGATGTCGTCGATCAGGTCGTAGATGATCGCATAGTAGCGGATCTCGACACCTTCGCGCTCAGCCAGATCGCGCGCCTCCTTCGAGGCGCGGACGTTGAAGCCGATGATCGGCGCGCCCGAGCCCTTGGCGAGCTGAACGTCCGACTCATTGATCGCGCCGACGCCCGAAAGCACGACGCGCGCGCGCACTTCCTCATGCGCCAGCTTCTCAAGCGAGCCGACAATGGCCTCGGCTGAACCCTGCACGTCGGCCTTGATCAAGATCGGCAGCTCCTTCGCCGTCGAATCCTTGAACTTGGCCATCATGCTTTCGAGCGACGCGCCTGTGCGCGGGCCCGCGCTCTTTTGCTTCTTGGCGCGCGCGCGATAGGTCGCGACTTCGCGAGCGCGGTTTTCGTTTTCCACGACGTTCAAGACGTCGCCTGGCTCCGGCACGCCTTCGAGACCCATGATCTCGACCGGCTCGGAAGGCCCGGCCTCCTGCAGTTGTTGTCCGCGTTCATTGGTGATGGCGCGAACGCGGCCGACCTGGGCGCCGACGACAACGATGTCGCCGCGCTTCAGCGTGCCTTTCTGCACCAGGACTGTGGCGACCGTGCCGCGTCCCTTGTCGAGCTTCGACTCGATCACCGTGGCTTGCGCCGGGCGGTCCGGATTGGCCTTGAGGTCCATGACCTCGGCCTGCAGCAGAATGGTCTCGACTAGCTTGTCGAGGCCAGTCTTTTTCCGCGCTGAGACTTCGACCGAGAGCGTCTGGCCGCCGTGCGTTTCGGTGACGATCTCGTGCTTCAATAGATCCGTGAGCACGCGCGTCGGGTTCGCGTCGGGCTTATCGATCTTGTTGATGGCGACGATGATAGGCGCGCCCGATGCGCGCGCGTGATGGATTGCTTCCACCGTTTGCGGCATCACGCCGTCGTCGGCGGCGACCACCAGCACGACAATGTCGGTGACTTGCGCGCCGCGCGCACGCATTGCGCTGAACGCGGCATGGCCCGGCGTGTCGAGGAAAGTGACGCGCTGGCCGCCCTTCACGCGCACCTGATAGGCGCCGATGTGCTGAGTGATGCCGCCGGCTTCGCCGGAGACGACATCGGTTTGGCGCAGCGCATCGAGCAACGACGTCTTGCCGTGGTCGACGTGGCCCATGACGGTGACGACCGGCGGACGCGGCAACAGGTGATCGTCGATGTCGGCTTCGCCGGAGAGGCCCTCTTCGACGTCCGACTCCGCAACCCGGCGCACCGTGTGGCCGTGCTCAGTGGCGATCAGTTCGGCCGTATCCGCATCGAGCTCATCGCTCTGCTTCAGCATTTGGCCTTGGCGCATCATGAACTTGATGATGTCGG
Source organism: Caulobacteraceae bacterium (assembly GCA_052387215.1). GTDB lineage: Bacteria > Pseudomonadota > Alphaproteobacteria > Caulobacterales > Aquidulcibacteraceae > Vitreimonas. Next base: position 4,507 of record JBQTJK010000004.1, on the reverse strand, counting down.
CCACCCGCACCGCCATGCGGTTCGAAAGCTCCTGAACCGTGATGCTTTCCGGAATGATGACCTCGCGCGTGATGCGCTCGCGATCGGCGCCGCCCATCATCTTGGCGCGACGCTCCTTTTCCTTCTGTTGCGCACGGCGATAGGCCGCGAGCGAACGCACGCGGTCGTCGTCGCCGGCGACCTCGCGCTCGACCATGTCGAGCGTGAGCTTGCCTTCGCGGCGCTTGGGCTCGCCCTTCTTCGCGGGTTTCACCGCCGGCGCGGGCGGCTGCTTGCGGGACGACTTGATGCGCCCGCCCAGCTCATCGAGCAGATCCGGTTCGCTCTTGGCGGCGGGCGCGGCCGGACCACGCGCGACGCGTTCAACTACTGGGGCCGCGGTCTCTTCCTCTGTCGCCTCGGCGCGACGGCGGGCTTCCGCTTCGGCTTCGACAGCCTCCAGCTCGGCGGCCTTGCGGCGCTGCGCGTCATCGAGCGCACGGCGCTGATCCTCTTCGGCGCGCATCCGCTGTTCGCGCGCTTCGCGTTCGGCGGCGGCGCGGCGCACGGCTTCTTCACGGCGCCGCGTTTCATCATCGGTGATGGCGCCAGGCGCGGCCTTTGGCGCTACAGGTTCCGGCATCGCGGCGGGCGAGGTGCGCGCGCGAAGCGGCGGGGGAACACCCGGTCCTGGCGCAGAAGGCGCAGCCGCGCCGCCGGCGCCCGGGCGATTGAGCGAGCGCTTCTCACGCACCTCGACGGCGACCTGCTTCGTGCGGCCATGGCTGAAGCTCTGGCGCACCGTGCCCGTGGAGGTGGTGCGCGTCAGTGTCAGCGGCTTGCGGCCGGAGGGAGACTCTTTCTGTTCGTTGCCGTCAGACATGCAGTGGTGTTGCCAATCCTAAATTCGTCTTCACACGTCGTCGTAGTCTCAAACGTCCTGCTGCCCGACGCGGCTCTGGATCTTCGTCGATCCAGCGTCCGCGCCGCCCAGTCCCAGACCAGTCGAGCGCCAGGGTGTGGGCCAAGAGCCTGGAACGATGGCGCGAAAACCCGCCAGACGGCCAATTTCCGCCGCCCAAGCCTCCGCCAAGCGCTCTTGAAGCAGGCACGCGTGTATCACACGTTCCCGGCCCAGCGCCACGCCCAAATCCGCCGCTGAAAAACACCCGACGGCAGCGGGCGGACGACCCCAGAGCCCTATATGGAGGCTCATCAGCTTTTCGCGACCCTCCTCCGCGCCATCCGCTGCTTCGATCAACACAAATACCGGCTTGGCGCGAATAGCGGCGTCGGCTTGCGTCGCGCCGATGGCGATCGCGCCGGCGCGGCGGGCCAGCCCAAGTTGATCGAGACAGCGGCGCGCGAGCAACGTTTCAACGGTCTCTGCCAGATCGTCGGGAACTTTCACTTGCGCTTTGAAGGCGCGCGCGAACGCGCCCTTCTTCGCCGCTTGTTCGATGCTGGCGCGATCGGCGCGCACCCAAGCCCCGCGGCCTGGCAGCTTCGCCGCCACATCGGGCGTCACGACGCCATCGGGCGAGAGTGCGAACCGGATCAGGCTCGCACCGGCTTCACTCTCACCGCTGACGATGCAGCGCCGCTCGCGTTCGCGGCGCGGCGGCTCAGCCTCTATCTGGGAAGACGCGGGCGACATCGTCGGCGTCTCCTTCCGCTTCAGGTTCGGGCTCGGGCTCGGGCGGCGCTTCGATCCAGCCGACGGCGATACGAGCATTGAGCACCAACGCGTCGGCCTGTTCTTGCGTGAGCTGGTAGTCTTCCAGCAAGCCCGGCTCGCGCACGCGCTCGCCGTTCTTGGTTTCGAAATAGCCGCGCAGATCGTCACCGACGGCGCCGGCGAAATCGTCGAGCGTCTTCACGCCCTTCTCGCCCAACGTGACCAGCATCTGGCCGGTGAGGCCGGGAACGTTCTTCAGCGCATCCTCAACGCCGAGCCCGATGCGCTTGGCTTCCAGTTCAGCGGCGAGCTTGTCGAGATAGTCTTGGGCGCGGGCTTGCAATTCTTCGGCGATCTCGTCGTTGAGGCCCTCGATCGAAGCTAGTTCGATCGCGTCGACGTAAGCGATTTCCTCGACTGTTTCGAAACCCTCTGACGCCAGGAGCTGTGCAAACATTTCGTCCACTTCCAGCGCCTTGACGAAGAGTTCGGTCCGGGAGGCGAATTCCTTCTGCCGGCGTTCGGATTCTTCAGCCTCGGTGAGGATGTCGATGGACCAGCCCGTCAGCTGCGAAGCGAGGCGCACGTTCTGACCGCGGCGGCCGATCGCGAGCGAGAGCTGCGCTTCGCCGACGACGACTTCAACGCGCGCATCCTCGGGATCGAGCACGACCTTCGTCACCTCCGCCGGCTGCAGCGCGTTGACGATGAAGGTGGCCGGGTCCGGCGACCACGGGATGATGTCGATCTTCTCGCCCTGCAGTTCGCCCACTACCGCCTGCACGCGCGCGCCGCGCATGCCGACGCAGGCGCCGACCGGATCGATCGAGCTATCGTGGCTGATCACGGCGATCTTGGCGCGCGAGCCCGGATCGCGGGCGGCAGCCTTGATCTCGATCACGCCTTCGTACACTTCCGGCACTTCCTGTGCGAACAGGCGGGCCATGAATTCGGGCTTCGCGCGCGATAGGAAAATCTGCGGGCCCTTGGTTTCGCGGCGCACGTCGTAGACGTAGGCGCGGGTGCGGTCGCCGACGCGGAGGTTTTCGCGCGGGATCGATTCCGACTTGCGGATCACGCCTTCGGCGCGACCCAGATCGACGATCACGTTGTAGAACTCGACGCGCTTCACCACGCCGTTGATGATCTCGCCGATGCGGTCCTTGTATTCGCCGTATTGGCGCTCGCGTTCGGCTTCGCGGACCTCGTGATTGATCACCTGCTTGGCGGTCTGCGCGGCGACGCGGCCGAACTCGATCGGCGGCAAGCCTTCGCTGTATTCCTTGCCTGCAACCGCTTCCGGATCGGTCTTTTGCGCGACGTTCAGCATAATGTCGGTCGACGGGTTGAACGGCCGGGTCTCCGGATCGAGCATCGACTCGTCCACCACCGTCATGACGCGCTTCAGCTCCATCTCGCCCGTTTTCGGGTCGATGGTGGCGCGGATGTCGTGCTCGGCGCCGTAGCGCGAGCGGGCGGCCTTCTGGAGTGCGTGCTCCATCGCCTGGATCACGATCTCCTTGTCGATCGACTTCTCCCGCGCGACCGAGTCCGCGATCTGCAAGATTTCCATCCGGTTTGCTGAAATGCCGGTGCTCATGTTCTTACCCTTCGTCAGCGTTCTGTTCGACAGCTTCAGCCGCCTTGGCTCGTTTCAAGTCTTCTGCAATCAGCTTGTCGGTCAGCATGAGGCGCGCGTCCGACAGAGCGGAAAATTTCAACTTTGCTTCGCCGTGTTCGGTGGCGAGCGTGATCTCATCGCCATCGACCGCTTTGATGGCGCCCTTATAGCGGCGTTGGCCGTTGATCATGGCCGCCGTTTCAAGCTTGGCTTCGAAGCCGATGAAGCGCTCGAAATCCTCGATGCGCATCAACGGGCGATCTATGCCGGGCGATGAGACTTCCAAGTCGTATTCGCCCTGGATCGGGTCCTCGAGATCGAACATCGGCGCAAGCGCCCGCGACAGGCGCGTGCAATCGTCGATGCCCATCTGCCCGTCCGAGACGCGCTCGGCCATGATCTGCAGCCGCTTGCGGCGATTGCCGGACAGCCGCACGCGCACGATCTGGTAGCCTAGGCCCGCGGCCGGCGGCTCGATCAGCGCGATGACGCGCTCTTCCACTGGGTTCGTCGCGCGCAGAGGCGGCTCCCGAGTGACAAAAAAGCGGCGGACCCGAGGCCCGCCGCTGAACCTCCACCGGAGGCATCAGCGATGTCTTGGATGCCATATAGCGGGTCTTTGACCCTGCGCCAAGCCCCTCTTACGGCTGGATGACCGGCTCGCCTCGAATGTCGTCGGGGTCTGGGTGGTGTCGTTTGAGCTTCGAGAAGTCGACCTTCCAAATATCAAGTTCGAACAGGTCGCCGTCTTGATCCACATTCACTGCCAAGCTCAGCGGAACGCCATCACCATCCGACGCGACGCCCCTGGCAACTTCGCGGCCGAAGATCTGATGCTCTTTCGGCGGCTCGCAGATGAAGCGGATGCTTCCCATCCCGCCGTCATCCATTTCCTCTACCAGCGCGCGCTCGCCTTGTTCGAACAAGCGCGGATCGTCAACGCCGGCCAGGCTCAGGAGACGACGGACGATCGAAACCTCATCAGGGAGAATTGGTCTGGGCATTTCTATTCCGCACAAACCTCAGCCAAACCGGTGCGCAGTTACCAAGCCGCTTTTGCTCATATCGCGTGCGCACGTGCCCGGGCCAGGGTTTGCGCCAATCCTCCGCGCGTTCGGCGAGCCAGGTGAAGCGCGCGTCGCGCGTGAAGTGTTCGAGCGTCCAGGCGGCGTAGTTGGCCCAATCGGTGGCGAAGCGGAGTTCGGCGCCTGGCTTCATTACGCGCGCGA
>JBQTJK010000003.1:0-10067 GCA_052387215.1 Caulobacteraceae bacterium | reverse complement strand
CTTATTGCGCTCTCAGGCGCGCTTATGCTCGCCGGCGCCGCGGCGTGCAGTCGTCAGGAGGGGCCCGCCGAAACCGTCGCCGGCGAGACCGTTTCTGGCGAAACAGGTGCTGGCGAAACACTTGCTGGCGAAACTGTTGCCGGCAGCACCTATCACATCGATCTCGATTACGGCGGCCGCGATCATTACTGGCGCGTGCTGTTCGCCAACGACTACCTCGTCGGCCAAGATGGACCGCCCGAGCTGGTGGTCGATTACGATGGTCCGGCGGTTCTTGGCGCTCCGGGCGATGGCCCTTTAGTGAGCTACGATCTCGACATCTACGCGACCGATCAGGCCGAGTGGCGTTGGCGTCAGGACGGCGCTTCGCTCGAACTCTGGAACGAGCGCGGGCGCTTTCCGGGCCGCTATCGCGGCGCTATCGCAGGCGACACGATCGTGGGCACATACGAGGAGGAGGGCGGGCGCGGCTCCTTCGTTATGACACGAGCCGACTAAAAGCGGTGCAGCGCGGTCGCGAGCGGGATCAGCATGCAGATAATCATGGCCCCGCCCGTCAGCACTTGGCGCAACAGCGGATACCAAATCGGTGCGCCGGCATCGCGCGCGCTGCGATAGTCCCATATGGCTTGCGTTGCGAACAATCCCGCGAAGATGGCCGCAGCCCCGAGAGCCGGCGTGATGTAAACCACGAACACCGCCAGCACCCAGCCCGCGAGCCCCGGCAATGCGCTAAAAAAGAGACGCACGCCGCTCGGCGCCTCTGGCGCGCGCATCAGCTCGAATCCGCAGCGCACCCCGCCGAGGAACGAGAGCAGCACGGCCGCGTAGAGCGAAAACGCGATCGCGCCGAGACGTGCGGTGTTCGGATGCTCCGACAGCGCGATCAAAGCCGCGATCGCCAGCGGCGCAAGCCCGAGGAAACCGAGACGCAGTGCGGCGCGCGGCAGAAAGGGCGGCTCGGCGCTCACGGCCGGCGGAACACCAAGGCCGCGCCCCAACCTGCGGCCAGCGCTATCAGCACGGTGACGATGCCGTAGAGCCAGGGAAGTTTGGTCGCCAGATCATGGATCGTGCGCTCGAAGCCGATGCGCGAAACGGTGATCGGGATGCGCTGACGCGAGATCAGCCGCCCGTCGCGGAAGAGATACGTGTCGGCGTGATACTGATCGATCGGCGCGTTGGCCGGCAGCCGCACCACCGCGCGGAAAAGGCCGCCGCGATAGGTTGTGAGTCCAACGCGCACGCCCTGGCGCGGCGGATGTGAATACCATTGATAGAGGCCTTGCGCGCGCCGTAGCCGCACGAGGGCCGCTCGATAGGCCGAAGGATCGCCGCCCGCCGGGACCGCACTCGCGAGTTCAGCCGATGCGGCGGGATCGAGCTGATAGCGCCAGATCGATTGCGGATGCGCAATTTCCCTCAGCGGCCGGTTGCTCAGCACAGCGAAGAACGATGGCGCTTCGCTGAAGCGCACCGGATCGCCGTTGATCCACAGCCCCAGCACTCGCCGCTTGCGCATCACTGTTGCGGACTCATTCGGTCCCCGCAACACGACCACAATGTCGCCGCGGCCGCGCCGATCCGGATTCACCCCGAACACGGTGATAAACGAACCGCCATAGGTGGAACTAACAGTGATCTGCTCTTCCGCCACGCCGGCGGGCAGGTCGGCGGCCACATCGCCGGCAGTCGGCTGCTGCGCCGTTGCGGGCGCACTCGCGAAGAGCGATATCGCGAGGGCGGCGAGCACGCGCCTCACCACATGCCTCCGCCCAGAACGTAAGGCTCTTCCGGCGCGATCACGAGATCAAGCAGAAACTTGATGCTCGCGGCCATCAGCAGCGCGCCCAGGACGCCGCGAATGTACTCTGCCTTCATGCCCGCGCCCAATCTCGCGCCGATCTGTGCGCCGACGACGCCGCCGACCATCAACAGCAACGCAAGTACTAGGTCTACCGTCTGCGTCGCTGCGGACTGCAGCACAACGATCAGAGAAGTGATCACCAGCACCTGAAACAGCGAGGTGCCGATCACCACGTTGGTGGGCATGCGCAAGAGATAGATCATCGCCGGAATGACGATGAATCCGCCGCCGATGCCCATGATCGCAGACAACGCGCCGACCGCGAAACCGATGCCCAACGGCGGCAGAATACTGATGTAGAGTCCCGAGCGCGGGAAGCGCAAACGAAAGGGAAGCGTGTGCGCCACTGTTTTCAGCGGTCGCCGCAAGATCGACACGCCCTTCGGCGGCCGCCCGCGCCAGAAGCGATAGCTCTCGCGCACCATCAGGAAGCCGACGCCTGAAAGCAGCAGCAGGTAAAGCAGCGAGACGATGAGATCGAGCTGCCCTAACCGCAGCAGCCGCTCGAACAGCGCTACCCCGCCGACGCTGCCGACGATGCCGCCGACCGAGAGCAATAGCCCCATGCGCCAGTCGACTGATCTTCGCCGTGTCTGCGTCATGATGCCGGAAAACGATGTCGCCGCGATCTGGCTTGCGCCTGTCGCGACGGCTACCGGCGCAGGCACGCCCATGAAGATCAGCGCGGGCGTCATGATGAAGCCGCCGCCGACGCCCACCAGCCCCGACACAAAGCCGACGGCGCCGCTGACCAACAGGACAAGCAGCACGTTCACCGGCATTTCGGCGATCGGCAAGTAGATCAAAACTCTGCTCTGAACTCAGCGCCGCGACGCCACGCCCGCGGCTCTTATGGCAGGGTCGCGGGGAAGGGCAACGCCAGTCTGCCGCGAATTCGATCGGCCGTTGCTCTTTACGTGCCGGTACGCGTGTTCCAGGCGCGCTGGCCGAACTCGCCGTTTGCCACAGCGCTCGCCGCACGGGGGCGGAAGGCTTGGGCGCGCGCGCGAGCTTGCTCCACTTGCATCGGCGTGAGCTGCGCTTCCATAGCGATGGCGCGCGCGGCCGCGTCCTGATCGCCCTGCCGGGCCGCCACCAGGAACCAGAACAAAGCTTCCGATGCGGACGCGTTCACGCCGCGTCCTTGCTGATAGAGGACACCCAGGTTGTACTGGCTGTCAGCCACGCCAAGTTCGGCGGCTTGCCTGAACCAGCGGAACGCGGCTGCCTCGTCGAGAGGCGCGCCTTCGCCGCGGGCGAAATAGACGCCGAGATCGTGCATGGCGCGGCGATTGCCCGCCGCGGCCGCGCGCTCGGTCCATTGCCGCGCAATGGTGAGATCGGTCGGTACGCCTTCGCCGCGCTCATAGAGCTTAGCCAAGCGATATTGCGCCATTGGAAAGCCTCGGTCCGCCGCGCGGCGGAGCAGGGTGACGCCTTCAGCCGTTCGGCCTGAGCCGATGCGCTGCAGCGCCAATTCGTATTGCGCGGTGAGGTTGCCCGATTGCGCCGCTTGCTCGAGCGAAACGTTGCGCGCCGGCAGCGGCCCGGCGACGACCTGACGTTGCGCGCCGTCTGGCTGCGCTTCCGCCACCGGTGCGCCCTCCTGAGTCGTGGTCGTTTCAGCACCGTCAGGCGCTGCGCCTTCGACCGGCGCGGCGAATGGATCCGGTGGTGGCGGCTGTAGCGAAGGATGAGCGTTCGCCGGCGCCGGCTCGGAATCCTGTTGCGGTTCGGCGTTTTCACCGCGACTTTTCAAATAATAGGCGCCGCCGACAAGCAGCAGCGCGATCAGGCTTGCTGCGCCCCAGAGCACTACGCGGCTGGAGCCGCGCAGGCTGAGCTTCGGCGTCTCACCGGCCGTCTCCGGCCGCGTCTTTGGCAGCGCCTGCGCCTGCGCGGCTCGGCGCGCATTGGCGAGATAATCGTTCTTGCCTGGTGCAGCCGTTTCTTCTGGCAGGGGCGGCAACGAGTCCAACTCCGGCACATCGAGCGAAAACGGCTCCTCGACGTTGTTGCCGAGCGGCACGTCAGCGCCAGTCGTTATGGTCGTGGCCAAGAGCGGATCGGCGGCAGAAGCCGTCGCCAGCGGCGCGACGGCCTGCTCGATCGTTTGCGCCGCCAGTTCATCGGGCGTCCAGAACGGATCGTCGTCCATTGGCGGCGGCTCGACGCCGTCGAAATCCTCAAGCGCAGGATCGTCGATCAGAAGATCGCCCCCGGGCGGAAGCTCGATCGACTTGTAGTCTGGCGGTATGAACGCTTCTTCAGCCGTCGTGTCGTCTACCAACAGGTCGTCGATCGCGCGCACATCCTCTGCGAAGTAGATGTCGTGCTCGTTCGGCGCATCGCTGAGTTGCGGGCGCGACGGCAGCGGTCCGGCGCGCTGCGGCGCCGCAGCATCGCCCGGCGATACATACGGCTGCGGCTCCAGATTGCTGAAATTGAATGCATCGCCAGGCTCATCGCCGAATGAGGGGAAATCCTCGAAGCGGCGCGATGGCGTTGGCGGAACAACTTCCTGCGGTCGCGGCGCGCTTGGCAGTTCGCTTTCAAACTGCTCTAGCTTGGAAGCGACGCTCGACACCGCCTTTTGCACGGGCGCGATTGCCTCCTGGCTGTGTTCTTCGACTTCCGCCAGCCGATGCATGATTGAGCTGATGGCTTCCGACACGCGCTGACCGGCGCGCTCTTCGCTATCGAGCATGCGCTCGCCCAGCTCGCGGGCCATGATGTCTTGACGCTGGTTGAAGCGCTCGGCCATGCGCGCGACTTGCTCACCCACGTGTTCGATTGCTTGCGCGCTGCGCTGCTCCACTGCGCCAACTCTGTCTTCCAAACGTTCCGAGAGCCGGCCGACTTCTAGCCCCATGCGGTCGAACGCCGCCGCCTCGCGCCGTTCGATCTCGTCGAAGCGCTGTTCTAGCGTCGCCGACATCCGCGTCAGCTCCTCGCGTACAGCCGACGCCGCTGCGTCGTCGTTGCGCGCTTCCACGCTGCGCAGACGCTGATCGACTGTCTCCGACATGCGCTTGATCTCGATCGAGATCGCCTCAATCGTTTGCGCCTGGCGTCGCTCCGCCGCCGCGAGACGCCGGTTCACGTCGGCGAGCGCGTCTTCGACGCCTTCGCCGCCGGCAAGTGCTGCCTGCAATTCGTGCGTTAGTTCCTCACGCACCGTTTGCGCCATCGTGTCGAGCCGCTGCTCGAGCATCGCGCGCACAGCTTCCGTTTCCTGCGCTGCGCCGCCTGCTTGTTCTATGCGCGCGCCGAGCGAAGAGACAGTCTCCTCGAGCGTGCGGATTGCCGTGTTAGCGGTGGATTCGGTTTCCTGTAGGCGATCGGCCAGACGCTGCAGGGCGCGGTCGAGCGATTGCACCGTATCGCCGATCTCATCGACCTTCGCAGTGTTGCCAGTCGCGGCTTCAACAGTGGCGATGCGCGCTTCGAACGCCGCCAGCGCGCCGGCGAGGGGGCTCGTATCCGTTCTCGCTTCGAGCGAAGCGAGACGTTCCGCGATGTCTTGTTGCGATTGGCGAATGTTAGTGAGGTCAACCGCGCCCGATTGGCCAGCGATGTCCTCGACCTGCTTCACCCGAGCCGAAAGCGTGAGTTGCGCATTGCGGAGGTCGGCGATCGCGGCGCCCGCCGCTTGCCGGAGGCCCGCCGTGCTTTCACGCGCGGCGGCTTCCGCGCGCTCGATGCGCGCGATCAGCGCCGCTTGTTCGGCCTTCAGCGTATCGACAGCGCCGACGCGCCTGGCGATCTCGCTTTCGAGTCGCACCACTTCTTCCAGCAGCGCTTCGCGCGCGCCGCGCGTCTCGGTTGCCGTCTCGTGACGAACTTCTTGAACCGCTGTTTCGATCGCGCGGCGCGTGGACGTTTCGCTCTCGGCGACACGTTCGCTCAGCTCTTCCTGCAGACGTCGCAGTTCGTTCACCGCATCCGCCGAGGCTTCGCTTGCTTGCCGCGCTGCGTCTTCGGCGACGGCGCGCGCTTCCGCCAACGTTTGCGACAGCACGGTTTCGCGATTGCCGATCTCGCTGGTCAGGAACGACGCCGCCGCTTCCGCGCGGCGCGCCACTTCTTCCGCGACCGCAACCTGGTTCTCCAATCGCTCCTTGACGCTCGAAATGTCAGTCGTCGCGCCATCGAACTCGCGCTTGCTCTGAACTGCGTCTTGTTCTGCCCGCTGCAGGCGTCCGCTCAGCGTCTCGCCGGCGGAGCGAAATTGCTCCAGCGCTTCGGCGATGCGTTCCGCTGCTTCCGAGGACGCCGCTTCCGCGTCCTCGATGCGCGCAGCAAGCCCGAGCACCGAACGATCAATCGTGGAGACGGCGCGGTCGAGTCCCGTCACCGCGAGCTGCGTGCGGCGCTCGATCGATTCAATGCGCTGGGCGAGGCGGGTTGGATCGGCCGGACGGTGCGCGCCGCCGACGTTCCATTCATCCTCTGAGTCATAATCCGTTTGCGACAGCCCGTAGCTGCGCGGACGCGGCGTCCGCACAGGGGGTTGTTGCATGTTCTGCGGCGTGGTTTGCGCACTGCCGCCACCGAGCTGACCCGACGCAAGCGCCTGGTTCAGATATTCGCCCAGGCTCATGCCCTGTCGAGCCGCAGCTTCGCGCGCCGCTTCTCGCACTTTCGGGTCAATGCCCTTGACGCTCCAGCTTTGCGCACCGCTCATTTAGCCCTCGCCGCGTTCCTGCCGCGCGTCCGCGGCTCACGCCCAACCCCGAAGGCTAAGACTCGAAGATTCGAGAATCGCCCACGACTTTGCAGTGTCGATGAAATGCGTTGCCGTGTTAATGGCGGGTAAAATCGTAAACAGGGATTAGCCATGACGGACGGCCCACGCCAATTCGGCCCCGAAACGCAAGGCGCGATCTATCTGCGCGGGGTGAGCGGCGCGAAGCCCGAGATTCCGACGAACTTCATTGGCCTCGAAGCCGCAGCGCAGAAGAAAATGTTTCCGGAAGCCTGGGCCTACACCGCGGGTTCTGCCGGTCTGGAGACGGCGGCAGACGCAAATCGCGCGGCGTTTTCACGCTTTCCCATTGCACCACGCATGCTCGCGGGCGCCGGCCTGCGCGATCTCGGTTGCGAAATATTCGGCGTGCGCGTCGCCGCGCCCGTGTTCTCATGCCCGATCGGCGTGCTCGAAATGATGCATCCGGACGCCGATCTTGCCGTCGCGCGTGCGATGAGCGCCTTGAACTTGCCAATGATCATTTCGTCTCAGGCATCATTCCCGATGGAGGAGATCGCCCGGGCGAGCGGCGATGGCCCGCGGTTCTACCAGCTTTATTGGGGCAAGTCGGACGCGCTGGCCGAGAGTTTCGTCAAGCGCGCCGAAGCCATCGGCTGCCGCGCCATCTTCATCACGCTCGATACGCTCGTGCTCGGCTGGCGTCCGCGCGATCTCGATCTCGGCTTCTCGCCGTTCCTGCGCGGGCAGGGCATCGCACAATATACTTCTGACCCTGTCTTCCGCTCGCTGCTCGCGCAGTCTCCGGAAGAGAACCCGCTCGGCGCCGCGGTACGATTCACGCAGCTGTTCTCCGATCCGAGCGTGGACTGGAAACGGATCGCCAAGATCAGATCGTGGACGAAACTGCCTGTTGTGCTCAAAGGCATCATGCGCGCGGATGACGCGATGAAGGCGGCCAGCGAAGGCTATGACGGCGTGATGGTGTCGAACCATGGCGGCCGCCAAGTCGACGGCGCCATTGGCGCGCTCGATGCGCTGGCGAAGGTGACGGAGGCCGTCGGAGGCAAGGTCCCGGTCTTCTTCGACAGCGGCATCCGTTGCGGCGCCGATATCTTCAAGGCGCTTGCCCTAGGAGCAAGCGCGGCGGGCATTGGCCGTCCTTACGTGTACGGCCTCGCCCTGGCCGGCGAGCGGGGCGTCCACACGGTTATGGAATACCTACTGGCGGAGTTGGACCTCACCATGGCCCTCAATGGTTGCCCCACGCCGGCAGACATCACCCGCGACCTCATTGATAACGTGAATTTTATGACGGACGCGTCAACTTTGGTTGACCTTACCGTAAACGGAAACTAGGTTGCGGCCGCTGGGTAAATCCGGAGGGACCGATGACCGCCAAGACCGAGCGTACCTACACGATTTCGCAGTTGGCCCGGGAGTTCGAGGTCACGCCTCGCGCGCTCCGCTTCTATGAGGACAAGGGACTCCTCTCGCCCCACCGCGACGGCATGAACCGCGTCTACTCGCATCGCGACCGCGGGCGGCTGCAACTTATCCTGCGCGGCAAGCGCGTCGGCCTGTCGCTGATCGAGATCAAGGAGATCCTCGACCTCTACAAGGTCGATCAGCGCGCCCAGGCGCAAACCACGCTGAAGAAATACAAGCAACGCATCGTCGCCCTCGAAGCGCAGCGCGAGGATGTCGATGCCGCCATCGAGATACTGCACGACAGCGTCAAGAAGCTCGAGGAGTTCCTCGCCAAGCCCGCGCCGCCGGCGGCCATGGCCAACGCACGCGCGTTCGAGGCCGAAGCCAAGAAGCGTCTCGAAGACGCTCATTAAAGGGACTAGGGATTGGGGACTAGGACTAGGGCGCGTCGCGCTTGGTCTGAAGTCTCTGATCCTAGTCCCTAGTCCCGAATCCCTAGTCCCGGAGCGCAGCGATGCCGTCCTACAAAGCGCCACTTCGCGAATACCGCTTCCTCTTGAAGGACGTGCTCGACATCGAGCGCTATTCCAATCTGCCGACCTTCTCCGAGGCGCCGATCGATCTGATCGATCAGGTGCTGGACGAGGGCGCGAAATTCTGTGAAGGCGTGCTGGCGCCATTGAACAAGGCCGGCGACGAGCACGGCTGCAAGCGCAACGACGATGGCTCGGTCGAAACGCCGCCTGGTTTCAAGGAAGCCTACAAGCAGTTGGTCGACGCGGGCTGGCCCGCACTCTCGAGCGATCCCGCTTATGGCGGCCAAGGCATGCCGCATGTCGTGGCGCTGGCGTGGAACGAGATGGCAGCCTCCGCTAACATGGCGTTCGGCATGTATCCGGGTCTGTCACACGGCGCTTATGAAGCCATCCATCACCACGGCAGCGAAGAGCAGCGGAAGACGTACCTGCCGAAGCTGGTCACCGGCGAATGGACTGGCACCATGAACCTGACGGAGCCGCATTGCGGCACCGATCTCGGCATGCTGCGCACCAAGGCGATCCCGCAGGCCGATGGTTCCCATCGCATCACCGGCCAGAAGATTTTCATTTCCGCCGGCGAACACGATCTTGCATCCAACATCATCCATCTCGTGCTCGCACGCATCGAAGGCGCGCCGGCCGGCACCAAGGGGATTTCGCTTTTCGTCGTGCCGAAGTTCATCCTCGATAAGGATGGCAATCCAGGCAAACGCAACGGCGTCGTCTGCGGCAAGATCGAAGAGAAGATGGGCATCCACGGCAACTCGACGTGCGTGCTCAATTACGATGACGCCGTCGGCTATTTGATCGGCCAGGAGAACAAGGGCCTGCACGCGATGTTCACGATGATGAACGTGGCGCGCCTCGGCGTCGGCCTGCAAGGGTTGTCGCAATCGGAAATCGCCTATCAGAACGCCGCCGCCTACGCGAAGGACCGGCTGCAAGGCCGCTCCATCACCGGCGCGAAGAATCCGGACGAACCCGCCGATCCGATCATCGTCCATCCCGACATCCGCCGCATGCTGATGGACGCCAAAGCGTTCAACGAAGCCGCACGCGCGTTTGCGTTCTGGACCGCGATTCAGGGCGACCTGCTGCTGGTCTCGCCCGACGACAAAGTGCGCGAGAAGGCCGAGGACTACATGGGCCTGATGACGCCGGTGATCAAAAGCTACCTCACCGACAAGGGCTACGCCAATGCCACCAATTGCCAGCAGATCTTCGGCGGCCACGGCTACATCGAAGAACATGGCATGAGCCAGTTCGTGCGCGATGCGCGCATCACCATGATCTATGAAGGCGCCAACGGCATTCAGGCGCTTGATCTCGTCGGCCGCAAGCTGGGCGCCAATGGCGGGCGCGCCATCTTCGCTTTTTTCAACGAACTCGACGATTTCGTGCACAACCACGAAGACGATGCCGACCTGAAGGACTTCGTCGACGCGCTGAAGACCGCGAAGGCGCAGCTGCAGGATGGCACGATGTGGCTGATGCAGAACGGCATGACCAATTTCGACAATGC
>JBQTJK010000002.1:0-28735 GCA_052387215.1 Caulobacteraceae bacterium | reverse complement strand
TGGTGAAGGCGGCGCCGGCGAACAAGACCTGCGCCATCCACACAAGCATCGCCAGCGCCCAGGCGATCAGCCTGGCGCGGCGATGGGTTGGGAGCGGACGTGGGGTGAAGTTCATGGCCGGGAGTATCGCTCTGCTTCGACCCCGGTCGGATAGATTTTCTTGCGCGCGTTTGTTTTCAGCGGCTTGGCGCGAAAACGGCATGGATAAGCGGAAATCTATCCCCGCTTCGGCCGCTCCCCGGACGCGGCCCCGGCCTTGAGCCGGGGCACGATCCGGGGCCTAACGTGCAAACACGCGAGCGTTCGCGCGAGACGGCCCTTGGGTCTGGGCTCTCAACCCGGCTTTCCGCCTTCCCCCGGATCAAGTCCGGGGTTCGGCGGACAAGTCGCGGGGCATTCGGCCGGGAAACGTGGAGCCTCGAAACGCGCGGGACAAGCTCTACCAACGCCAGATTTGATCGTAAGCGCCAAACATCGACACTGCGTCGCCGCGCGTGACCATCTCGACGCCCGGCGCCATGGGCTGGCGCGAGAGACCGCGTTCTTGAAGATCCTCGGCGAGCGCCAGAACACGAACGCCCTTCTCCACCATGCACACAATGTCAGCGTCGATCCGCGGCGGCTGCGTCTGACGCCAATCGCCAATCACAAGGCCGGAGGCGTCTTGCCCGCTCAGCGCGTAATTCACTGCGTTTCCCGTCAGCAGCACGTCGAGCTCGGCCCCCGCGCTGCGCATCGCCTGTGTGAGCCACAAGATCGTGTCGTCCTGTTCCTCGATCGTGGCGCGGTAGGCGCACGAAACGATCTGCAGCACTTTCATTTGCCGCCTCCTCAGTTCGGCGGATTTGAAATTCGCCTCACGTCGATGGCGGCCGGGGAGCGAATTTCAAATCCAAAGCCGCACTACAACCCTTGATTCTAATGTCCCTGTGGACTTGAAATTCGACAATCACGTGATCCCAGCCACTGGTCGAATCTCAAGTCCGGGACATTAGTGCGTTCCAATCACCAGCGTGTTGTCGGAGTCGGCGGCCATCTTCCACAGATCGGCGGGCGAACCACGCCGAACACAGGGTATCGCTTCGCCGGCGCCGCGTTCATCGACGCAGAGTCCGCAATTGACCCAGTCCAGCTTCAAACCGCGTGCTTCGGCATCGCGCAGAAGAGCGCTTACCCAGTCTTTCGGCAGCGGATGGTTTTCCTGATCCTGGTCGCGTCCGTGCACTGCGTTGGCATGTTGCTGCTGGCGCGCAAACGGCATCATGACCGCGCCCTCGTAAGCGAACACGTTCACGCTGCACCCGTGCTGGAGCGCCGCCGCGACCAACCTGAACACCGTCGTGCCTAGCGCGCTTTCGAACGGCGGCGTCATGAAAGCGAATGTCACCGTCTTGCCCATCGTATCCGCTCCTCAATGCCAGATGACATTCCAGCCTTCGGCCAGACGCTCGATGACCTTGCTCAACGGCGCGGCGGTGACGCCACGCAGCAAGGTGGCCTCAGGCAAGGCGCGCTCGCGCAGCGAGAATTCGTCCGCCCAGACGCCGACGCCAGCCGCCAATGCGGCGGCTAGGGCCTCGCCGCTGGCGCCCGCGCGCGCTGGCAGCACGCCGTTCTGAACCAGCATGACCTCGACTGCGGCGCCTTGCCGTTTCAACGCCGCGGCCATCGCCAGAAACGCCGGCGCGCTTTTCGCCTCGTACTCGCCTTGCGATTCAATCAGCAGGTAATTTCGCATTTCCGGCTCCTTGTTCGACAACATCGGGTCTCGGCGACCGCGAAACCTGAAGGAATCGGACTGTTTTTGTGAAAGGCGTCCCACTGTATTCTTTCAACGGGATGCGGCCGCATGTAATTTGGAAGCCATGAATGACGGCTCTCCGCGCATGCCGGGCCTCGACGGCGTCCTGGTCGATCCAGAGACGCGGCGGGTGTTCGTCGGCCAAGCGGAGCGCAGAATTTCACCGAAGGCGGCTGCCGTGCTGCTCGCCCTTGGCGAAACTCCAGGTCAGGTCTGGTCACGCGACGCGCTACTCGAACGGGTCTGGCCGGGCGTGCACGTGGGCGAAGAGGTGCTCACACACGCCATTGCTGAATTGCGCCGCGCGCTCAGCGACGATTTCCGACGCCCGCGCTTCCTCGAAACCGTGCACAAGAGCGGCTATCGCCTGTTGAAACGGTTTGAGCGTTGTGGCGCCCCGCGCCAGCACGGCAATCATGACCAAGACATCAGCCTGCAAGCATTCGCGGATTTCTTGGCGGCCTGCGATTACTTCGAGCTCGGAGGGCGCCACAACACGCACCTTGCCATAGAACTTCTAAGCTCGGTGATCGATACTGCTCCGGACTTCGCCTTGGCGCACGCGGAACTTAGCAAAGTGCTGGCGTTCATGGCCCTCTATTACGAGCCCCGCCATGCCAACTTCGAGCTGGCGCAACAGCATTGCGCGACAGCGCATCGGATCAAGCCGGGCTTGCCTCAAGCGCACGCCGCGGAAGGATTGATCCACGCAGCCTCGGGAAACCTTGCGCGCAGCGCCAAGAGTTTCGCCGCCGCGCTCGCGAGCGATCCTCACTCCTCCGACACCTACTACCTGCTCGGCCGCGCGTGCCTGACCGAGCTCAGCTTCGACCGCGTGGCGATCATGTTCGAACACGCGGCGCGCCTCAGGCCCGACGATTTTCACTCGCTCTTCCTGGCCGGCAAGATGCGGCAAGGCGCCGGCGACCGGCCGGGGGCGTTGGCAGATTTCCGAGCCGCGCTGCCGCGGGTGGAACAGGCCCTCGCGTCGCATCCGCAGAGCCTGCGCGCGCTCTGCGGCAAGGCGCGCTGCTTGCTGGAATTGGAGCGGCAGGCGGAAGCGCGCGCGCTTATGGATGAGATCGCAGAACATCCCGACCCCATGAATTATCACTTGGCCTGCACTTATGCGCGCGCCGGCTATGTCGACCGGGCGCTCGATGTGCTCGAACAAGTTGTCGAGCTGGGCTGGCGGCACGGCGCCTGGCTGATGCGCGATCCAGATTTCGACGCCATCCGCAGCGAGCCCCGTTACCAGCGGATCGCGGCGTCGCTGTAGCGGCAGGTCTTGAGCCCGGACATTCGAGGCCAAGGTGAATTGCCTGTTGTGGCCGCAGGAACAGGCTTTACGAATATCGCGATGTCTTCCCAGGTGCAGCGCAAACTGACGACGATCCTCGCGGCCGACGCCGACGGATACAGCCGCGTGATGGAAGCTGACGAGGTGGGGACGCTTGGCGCGTTGCGCGCGGCGCGGGGCGTGTTCTCGCGTTTCATCGAACGCCACCATGGACGGATTGCGAACACGGCGGGTGATGGGCTGATCGCGGAGTTTCCGTCTGTCGTCGAGGCGGTGCAGTGCGCGATTGAAGTGCAACGCGAGCTGGCCGCCGATGCGCAGAGCGGGTTGCGCTTCAGGATTGGCATTCATCTGGGCGACGTGCTGGTCGATGGCGACGATCTGCTGGGCGAAGGCGTCAACCTTGCGGCGCGATTGCAGAGCATGGCTGAGCCGGGCGGCATTCTGATCTCGCAGCAAGTCTATGATCAGGTGCAGAAGAAGCTCTCGGTCGGCTTCGAATACCTGGGCGAGAAGCGGCCGAAGAATTTTGAGGAGAGCGTCGCAGTCTATGCTGTGGCGGCCGGCGACGGCGAGACGCGCAACGCTCGCCCTGCCCGTGCGCCGGAACGCGCGACGGCCAAGAAATCCAGGAATTCTTGGTCGCGGCTCCGAGGTCAAGCCATGCGCCTCGGCGTCATCTTGGCTGTGCTGCTCGTGATCGACTTGCTGACTGCAGGACCGCTTTGGGTGCAGTGGCCGGCGCTTGGCATGGGCGCGTACTTGGCGCTGCGCGCGCTGCCGCTGATCGGAAGGACCGACTAAGCCGCCTCCCGCGTCGGCGGCGTGGGCGGAGGGCCGGCGAGCGGGGCGTGCGCCGGCAAGTGGCAGGTGACGGTGACGCCGCGGCCCGGTTCGCTCGCCAGCGCAACCCAGCCGCCGTGCATCTCCACGAACGAGCGCACCAGCGCGAGGCCGAGTCCGGCGCCGCGGCGATCGCCGGATTCGAACGAGTCGAACGCGCGCGCCTGCTGATCGAAGCCCATACCCTTGCCGGTGTCGGTGACCGTCAAGCGCAGCACGCCGTCGAGGCGCTCGGCCGAGACGGTGATGGTGTCGCCGCGCTCTGTGTGGCGGAGCGCGTTTGACAACAAGTTCACGATCACCTGGATGATGCGCTTGGGATCGGCGTTGATTTCGCCGATCTTCGGATCGCACTTGATCTTGATCGGCACTTCAGTGTCGCGCGCCTTGGAGGCGGCCATCTGTACGCTTTCCGTGATGGTCTCGTAGATGTTTACTGGCGCGATATCGAGCTGAACGTTGCCGGCTTCGACCATGGCGACGTCGAGGATGTTGTCGATCAGCTTCGAGAGCGAGCCAGCGGCTTCGATGATCGACCCCACCTGCTCGTTCTGGCGATCGTTCAGCGGGCCGAACACCTTATGCTGCAGCAATTCGGCGTTGCCGTAGATGGCCTGCAACGGGTTGCGCAGCTGGTAGGACACGTTCTCGACGAACTGGCCCTTGAGCTTGTCGGCCTGTTCGAAGGCTTCGGCGCGCTCGCGCAACGCCTCTTCGACGCGGCGATCGGCGGTGATATCCTGGAAGGCGACGAGCGTTGCGCCATCCGGCAGCGGACGCGTGAGGAATTTCAGCACGCTTTCGTCGCTGCGGCGCATCTCGCCGCGGAATTCGGTGCGCGCTTCGGGAGACGGATCGGTGATGCGGGCGCGGACCTGCGCCCAGGTAGCGCGATCGTGGAACAGGTGCTCGCAGGCGCCGATGACTTTATCGAACGCCATCTCAATTTCGATGGCGCCGGGCTCAAGCTTCCACATCGCGCCGAAGGCGGCGTTGTGGAGCTTCAGGCGACCGTCGAGGCCGAAGACGACGACGGCTTCATGCAATTTGTCGAGCGCCGCCTTTTGCGTTTGCAGCAGGGCGTCGTAGGAGCTCTTCAGCGCGACTTCGTTGGTGATGTCGGAGAAGATCAACAGCATGCCGCCGCTGGGGTGCGGCTGGCGGGCGATCCGCAGCATACGGCTGTCGGGCAGGACCCAGAGGTCCTGCGGCAGATCGTTGTGTTCCTGATAGAGCGCGAGTTCGCGCGCGCGCCATTCGGCATAGTTGGCGTGCGCCGGCAGCTTGCGCTTCTCTTTCAGGTAGTCGAGCCAGGCCGCGTGGCTAGGGCCTTCTTGCAGGAATGCAGGATCGAGGCCCCACATCTGTTCGAAGGCGCGGTTGTGGAAGACCAGACGCTTGGCTTGGTCGAACACGGCAATGCCTTCGGCCAAATGGTTCAGCGTTTCGTCGTGCGCACGCTGCTGGCGCGACATCTGTTCGTTCGCTGCTTCGCTTTCGGTGACGTCGATGGCGAGGCCCGCGGAGCCGCCGGCCACGGGCGAGACACGCAGACGCAGCGTGCGCAGCTGACTGCCGACGACGGCGGAGCGGGTTTCTTCGACCGCTTCGCCAGTCTCGATGGCTTTGCGCGCGAGATCGGTCGCGCCTTGATCGAGTTGCAGGTTGCGCTCGAGTGCCTGGGTGAGCGATTTGGCTTCGAGTGCGCTCAGATAATTCGGGTTGGCCCATTGCAACTTGAGACCGCCGTCGACGCGCCAGGCCATGAACGGCGCTTCGTTCCACATTTCGAGGAATGCCGCGGGATCGCGGGCGATGACTTCGGTCGCGCCGTCGATGCGCCCGCCCGCGCCGCCCTCTTCCACGCCACGGACGCTGGCGTCGAGGATCCACACGACCGCGCGCGCGCCGGCGGTGCGGCCGTCGACTTCGACGTAGATTCCATCGGGCGTGGAGATGGTGAGCGAGAACGGCGCGCCTTCACGGCGGAGACGCTGCAGCGCGGGCGCGAGGCGCGTGGTGACGCCGGTGGCGCCGCGCGCATCGAATGTGGAGAGGCCTTGCAGAATACGGATCGCGGGTTCGGCGGCGATGGCATTGCCGGAGAAGCGCAACAGCGAAGCGAGCGCGAGGGGGCTGCCATAGATGCGGGGCTTGCCCCAGTCGGTTTGGCTATCGGCGAGCGTGTCTTCCCAGATCAGCACGACGCCGGGATGCGCGCCGAACACTGCGTCGGCCCAGGCGACGGTATCTTCCAGTTCGCGCGCGCGGTTCTTCCACGCATCGACGCCGCCGCGCGCGCCTTCGGTCACGCGCATCGCCCAGAGCAGCGACGCAATCGCGATCGCCGCAGAGCCAGCCGCCACCAGCAAGCTTCCGTCCAATGCCGACCCCTAGTTCCATCACGATGGCGAAACGAATCGCCAGACCCCGACGGTCAGTTTCCCGGTTTGCGGCCGCGTTTGCACGCGCGCGCCTGCCGGGAACCGTTAACAAGCACTTAAAAGGGTGAATGCAGGGTTAAGTTAAGATATATCAATTAGTTAACGCGCGCCGGAAGGGTTCGTGCGGCGCTTTCCGTTAGCCTCCGCCAGTGCGTGTGTACTGGCTGGGCATGGGCGGGGCGCCAGGAATATCGCGCTCGGTGTTCAAGCTCGCGTCGGCGCAGGAATAGCGTTCGCTGGAATTGATCGGCGGCGCCGGAGCTACGGGAATATTGCCGGTGCGGCCACGCCGCGTCGTAACGCGCGCGTTGCCGCCGAGCGCCTGCATATCGGCGCAAAGATTGAGCACGCCGCCGCTGGTTGACCAGCGGCCGCCGGCCTGGGCTTGAACATTTCCGTCCACATGGCCGCCACTGGGCGTCGGGCCTTCCATTTCGCCTTGGAAAACGCCGGTGACGTAAGTGCCATCGGCGCGGAAGGTGATGGTTTCGTTCGCGGTGGAGATGTTGGCCGGCGCGCCCATCGCGCGCATCCACTCCGCAGCGCCGCCGCTGGTCAGCCGCCAGCTGCCAATGACGCACGCGTCGATAGTGCTGACGCCGGCACAATCGCCGCAGCCCGATTCCATCGTGCCGACGATGTTCATAGTCACGCGCGCCGTCGTTGTGTTGATCGCGGTGAAGCGATAGCTGCCGCCGCTGCCGGAGGATGTGTCGATCTCCTCGGGCAGCGTGCTCCATGCACCGCCTTCCTCCGGCCGTGCGCGATGGGCGCTGCCTGGCCGCACCGAAGTGCGCCAATGCCCGCACTGGAACGCCACAACTCCGCGCGTCAGTACGAAGGGCTCGAGGGGCAACGACTGCGTGCGAGTCGCGCTCCATTCCCAGACCTCGCCGTCCGTTGGCGACAGGCCGAGGTCAGTGCCGTGCGGGTGCCTGATCTCGCGATCGAGATAGGCCTCTGCAAAGTCGAGCCAGCGCTCCTGCGTCAGTGTTGCGCTCATAACCGCGCGTTGCGCGGATTCATCGCGTGAAGTCGCCATGCGGCGCAGGAAGTCCATGACTCCGGCGGGAGACTCCTCTCCTAGCCAAAGGAAGAACACGGCCGCTTCATACGCCATGCGATTGAGCGGCGTCGTCGCCGAGGATGCGTCGAAATCGGCGACAGTGCTCCGGATTAGTGCGGGGTCGGGAACGGCCAACGCCGCGAACCACGTCGCCGAGCCCTCGAGCCACCAATCGGCGCCGCCGCCTCGACCGACGGAGCCGCTGCCCATCTGCTCCGGCCTGAGATTGGCAACCTGGACGCAATGGAAAATCTCGTGCGCCACGACGCTGGCGGCATAGTCCGAGACGCTTGCCGGGCCGGCGAGATAGACGATGATGCGGCATTCGCCGTCATTGCTGAATTCCGTAAGCGCGGCGATGTCGCTGAACCGTTCTGCGCCCTCGCCCGGCGGGAAGTCGTCAGCGAGGAAGACGGTCACGTCTTCAAGTTCGACGCCGCCCAGTAGACCGATGGCTTCGGCAGAAGCGCGCACGGCGCGGTCGAATTCCCGCATCGCCGCTTCATCGGCGATCCAATCGGCGCTGTGGTCATGGACGATGCGAATGTGACGGGCGCCGCTCGTTGTGCCGACTGGAACGCGCAGGCGTTCAATGCAGTCAAAGCTGATCGCGCGCGGATCAGCGTAGCGCTCATCGAAGCTCGCCCAATACTCCCTAGTGGCGCAATCGCCGAACGCTGCCCGCGCCGGCAGCGCAACCGACGCCGATAGCGCCAGGATGACAAGGATGATCGTCCACCGCGCCAACGAGTGCATCGCCGTCCCCGATCAATACGCTACGCGCAAGTTCATTCAGCGACGCCGAACGGCAAACGTCAAGCGGCGCCGCTACGCTCGCGCAGCTTCTGCACTGCTTGCTGGGCTGCGTGCAGCGCAGGGTTCAGATTGCGGGCGCGGCGGCCAGCGTCACGGGCCTTCGAGGCGCCAGCGATGCGGAATACGAACGGCATCTTGTAGCTCGCGCCGAAGCGAACGTGGACGTCCTTCGGTTCGAAGCGGGCATGCTGCAACGCTTCGCGTGCGGCGTCGAAGAACACGTCGGACGGCCAGACATCGACGCAACTGATGTTCTTGGCGCGCCCATCGGCGCCGACCTCGAACTCAGCGACGGCGACGCCTTCCACGCCGAGACGGCGCGCGAGCCGCGGATAACGTGCGCGCAGCGGGCCGACGACATCCCACGGCATGTCGCTGTAATCGTCATCCTCATCCAGCAGCTCCCGCACGGTCGGCGCTTCAGGAGCCCGCCAGACGACGCAGCACGGACCGCTCGGCAGACGCTGCGCCGCGCGCAGCTTTTCGCGGCGTTCGTGCAGGCGGTCGCGCAGCCATTCAGCGGCGTTTGAAGCGAGGACGACGAATACGAGCACCATCGCGCCGGCGACGAGCAGCGAGACGTTGCTCCCCCAACCTTGCGCGCGCAGCACGCCGCTGATGCCGAGGTGAGCGACGACAACAATGCCGAACAGCGCTGCATAGAACAGCGCCCGGAGCGTCAATGTGGATATCGTGCGTGTGGTGCGGACGAGCATGCCACGGCTACATGCCCCGCGGCGGTGTTTCGCGCAATTGCGCGCGACAGGCGTAGATTGGGAATTTACGGGCGAAACGCGGCGGCGCTGGGGATGACGCCGCCGCTCGCCGCTTCGCCCCTTAGTTTGGATGACGCTCGGCGGAAGTGTTTGCGTCAGCTTCGCCGTCAGCTTGGGCGCCGTTCCTGTTCGCTGACGCCGAACCGTCGGCGGAGGCGGAGCCGTCAACCGAGACGTTGCCGGCGGCATTGCGAACCTGGTTGGCTGCGCCGCGCACACGCTGTGCGGCGTTGCGTGCAGCGGTGCGCGTCCGAGACGCGGCGCCGCGGGTGGTGCTTGCAACGCGGCTCGTCGCCTGGCTTGGATCCACGCTCGCGCCCGCGTTGGCGCCGCCGGACGCGCTGCCACTGCCGGAAATCGGGCCTGCGCTCACTGCCCCGGACGCGGCGCCGGTGACGTCAGCGCCGACCGAGCGCTCGGCTTCAGCCTGCTCGCGCGCTTCGCGTACGGCGCGGCGGGCGGCGCGTTCGGCGCGGCGAGCCGCGCGCTCGGCGCGCATGGTCGCGGCGTCGACCGTCGATCCGACAGCGGAAGTGTCGCCGGTGATAGAGCCGGCGCCGCCTATGCCGCCGCCGATTGAACCTGTCGTCTGATTCACAGAGCCGGTCACGCCGCCTGTGATTGAGCCGCCGCCCCCGACCAGCTGCGCGGACGCCGGCGCAATGCAGAGCATCGCGGCCAGCGCAGTGGATCCAACCAAAACCTTGACGTTCATTTTGCTCTCCTCGACGTGCGCCGGGCATGGGCCGGCTTTCGAGAGGAGAACGGCAGGGAACCGCACTTTCTTCCGCGGAACTTCAGCGCGACGCGACAGCGCTTGCAGGGGGTGAAACGAGGCCCGCGCCATATACGTCGTCGCGACCACGGCGTCCGAGATCGCGCGCCTGTTGTGTAAGCGCAGCCTGGGCGCGCGCCGCGTTCTGGCCGCTTGGCTGGCCGGCATTGGCGGCGAGCAAGCCTGCGACAATGGGCGATGCATATGAAGTGCCCCGAACTGTCACGTAGCCGCCGCGCGGGGCGGCGGCTTGCACAATTCCAAGCGCGGCGAAATCAACCTGCTCGCCGCGGCCCGCCTCGACGAGCACGCGCCCGCGCTGATCCACCCCAGTGACGCCAACGACGCCGGGATACGCCGCCGGATAGAGCGGCGGCGCGGCCGGGCCGTCATTGCCGACCGCGGCGACGATCAGAAATCCTCGCCCCACCATGTGCGCGACAGCCGCTTCGACGATGCGGTTGCGCGGCCCCACCAAACTGATGTTAATCACCAGCGTTCGTTCACCGCCAAGCCACGACAACGCACGCGTCATTGCCGACGAGGTTCCGCCAGTGGGCTGGCCGCCATAGATATCCGCAACGTAGAGCCGCGCACTAGGCGCAGCGCTCCGGATCAGTGAGCACACCGCCGCGCCGTGCGCGCCTTCAATGACGAGATTGCCGGCGAAGCCACGTTGCGCTGCGATGGCGCCGTCGAACGCAGGATGGTCAGCGACGCCGCTGTCAATGACGCCAACACGGACGCCGGAAGCGGACGCAGCGTTTGTTGCCGCCGTGACAACCGGCGCCAGCGGGCCGGACTCGATGTGCAGGTGGTCGAAGTCGAATACGCCGGCCGGATCGGCTTCTTGCAGCAGACGCAAGGCGCCCCGGGTCGACAGACCGGCGGGCGCGCGCAACACCGTCAGGGCGCCGAACTCGCCCAGGTCCTCGGAGCTGACGATCGTGAAGCCGGCGGCGCGCGCGGCGGTAAGCGCTGCTTCACTTGCTGCCAGCGCGAGGATCTGGCTGCGCACGATCGGATGCCCGTCGGGATCGGGCTCGAGCACGCGGCGATGCCTGCGCAGCAGATCGCGCTCGCGCAGCTCACGCACGTCTCGCAGCGCGCTCGTGTCCAGCGCGTCATTCGCATTGGGCAGATCGCCGATGACGCCGCCGGGACTGGGAACCGTGGGAACATTGGGAACATTAGGCAGTCCCAGACCGCCAAGCTGCGCGGAGGCCGGCGCAACAACGAGGCCAAGCCCAAGCGCCACTGCTGCCAATAGCCGATTCATGCCACAACAACGTTCAACGGGGCGATTTTCGTCCTTGTACACGAGCACCGGGGTGGATTGGAAGAAATCCGCGCCATCGGTCGTTTTGGATGCAGTAGATGACGAGCGCAGCCGATCAGACCCGCGCTGACATCGTAGCGTTGCTGCCGCGCCTGCGGCGTTTCGCACGCGCCCTGACGGGTCAAGCGGCGGATGCGGACGACATCATTCAGATCGCGGTGGAGCGCGCGCTGATGCGGATTGAGCAGTTTCAGCCAGGAACCCGGTTGGACGCCTGGCTGCTCAGCATCGTCCGCAACGCCTGGATCGATGAGGCGCGTTCGCGCACCCGGCGCGCGAAGGTCTTTGCGCCCGCCGAAAGCGGTGAGCGCGTCGGCAATGACGGAGCAGCAGAGGTGCACGCGAAGCTTGAGACCCAGGACGTTTGGAGGGCGATGCGCAAACTCCCCGAAGAGCAGCGCGAAGCGGTCGCGCTCGTGTGCGTCGAGGGCCTGCCCTATCGTGAAGCGGCCGAGACGCTGGGCGTGCCGATCGGCACGCTGACAAGCCGGCTCGCGCGCGGACGCGAAGCGTTACAGGTGATGCTTGGAGGCGCGACATGAGCATCAGCGACGAAAGACTGATGGCGTTTGCCGATGGCGAACTGGAGTCCGCCGAGCGCGCGGAGATCGAGGCGGCGCTGGCGCAAGATGAAACGCTGCGCGAGAAGGTGGCGGCGCATCAGCAATTGCGTGCGCGGCTATCAGCTGCTTTCGGCGGAACGCTGGCGGAGGCCGTGCCGGATCGCCTCAAGGCCGCCGCGGCGCCGCGCGCCGCCGAGGTTGTCAACTTTGCGGAGCGGCGTGCGGCCAAGTGGTCGGCGCGAGAGTGGAGCGCCATGGCCGCGAGCGTGGCGGCAGGACTTCTGATCGGCGTCGGCGTGATGAATACGCAAGCGCCGCTGATTGCGGCGACCGATAGCGGTCTCGTGGCGCGCGGCTCGCTGGCGAGCGCGCTCGATACACAGCTTGCAAGCGATCAAGCCGGCGCGGTGCGCATCGGTTTGAGCTTCCGCGCGCAGGATGGCCGTTACTGCCGGACGTTCGATCTCACGCGTGGCGAAACCTCAGGGCTCGCGTGCCGCGATGAGGATGGCTGGAACGTGGCCATGACCGCCCGGAGCGCGGCGGGCGGCGAAGTAAGGATGGCCGGCGCAACGGAAGTAATTCTCGCCGCCGTTGACGAAATAATCGCTGGCGAACCGCTCGACGCCGCGGGCGAGACGCGCGCGCGTGATGCCGGCTGGCGCGATAAGATCTGAACCGCCGGCGCCGAGCCGGCGGTTCAGAGTGTTTTGCGATTAGTAGCGATAATGGTCCGGCTTGAACGGGCCGGTTTGCGGCACGCCGATATAGTCGGCTTGCTCCTTGCTCATCTTCGTGAGCTTAGCGCCCAGCTTGTCGAGATGAAGCATAGCGACTTTTTCATCGAGGTGCTTCGGCAGCGTATAGACCTTCTTCTCGTACTTCGCGTTGTTGGTCCAAAGCTCGATCTGCGCCAGCGTCTGGTTGGTGAAGGACGCCGACATGACGAAGCTGGGATGGCCGGTGGCGTTACCGAGGTTCACCAGACGGCCCTCCGACAGCACAATGATCTTCTTTCTGTCCGGGAACTCCACGTGGTGAACCTGCGGCTTGATCTCGTCCCACTTGAAGTTCTTCAGACCAGAGATCTGAATTTCCGAGTCGAAATGGCCGATGTTGCAGACGATGGCGTTGTTCTTCATCGCGCGCATGTGCTCGACGGTGATGACGTCCTTGTTGCCGGTGGCGGTGACGAAGATGTCGGCCCGGGGGGCGGCGTCTTCCATGGTCACGACTTCGTAGCCTTCCATCGCCGCTTGCAGCGCACAGATGGGATCGACTTCAGTCACTTGCACGCGCGCGCCGCCGTTACGCAGCGAGGCGGCCGAGCCCTTGCCAACATCGCCGTAGCCCGCGACGACGGCGACCTTGCCAGCGAGCATCACGTCGGTGCCGCGGCGGATCGCGTCGACGAGCGATTCACGGCAACCATAAAGGTTATCGAACTTCGACTTGGTGACGCTATCGTTGACGTTGATGGCCGGGAACGGCAGTTCGCCCTTCTGTGCCATCTGGTAGAGGCGATGCACGCCTGTGGTCGTTTCTTCGGAGACGCCCATCACCGAGGCGCGGATCTCTTCATAGAAGCCAGGCTTTTCCTTCAGGTAGCGCTTGATGGTGGCGTAGAGCGCCTGCTCTTCCTCGTTCGAGTGATGCTCGAGGAAGTCCCGATCCTTCTCCGCCTTCGGACCGAGCACGCAGAGTAAGGTCGCGTCGCCGCCGTCATCGAGGATCATGTTGGCGTACTGGCCGTTGGGCCATTGGAAGATGCGGTGGGTATAGTCCCAGTATTCGTCCAGGCTCTCGCCTTTGATGGCGAACACCGGCGTGCCGCGCTCGGCGATCGCCGCGGCGGCGTGGTCCTGGGTCGAGAAGATGTTGCACGAGGCCCAGCGCACTTCGGCGCCCAGCGCCTGCAGCGTTTCGATCAGCACCGCGGTCTGGATCGTCATGTGCAGGGAGCCGGCAATGCGGGCGCCCTTCAGCGACTTTTTTGGGCCAAACTCATTGCGGATGGCCATCAGCCCCGGCATTTCGGTTTCGGCGATTTCAATTTCCTTGCGGCCCCAATCAGCCAGACCAAGGTCCTTAACGACGTAATCTTTAGCGCTCATCGCGCGCCCTCCTTCGAGAGTTCGCGAGCGTCGTTTCCAAACCGTGGAAGCCCCCCGAGCCTGGCGGCCCAATTTGGCGACTTGGGGCCGTCGCAACGCTCCTCGGCGGGCGCGCTGTATTTAGCAAACACGTCGTTAGCGTGCAAACGCACGCACAGCCGACTACCGCCGGCCTAGACATGGCGACATAGGCCGCTGAAAACGCAGTAAAATTTAGGTTTTGGCAGGACACGTAGCGCAAAGCTGAACGCGATCGGCAGTGTCAGGGGAATGGTTCGTGCTTCCGGCCGAAGGTCTCGATCAAGTTGCCGGCCGCTTGGGGGCGATGACGCGCGACGGCGGCTCGATCGACGCGGCGCAAGTTAAGCTGATCGGACTTGACGAAATTCGCGAAGCCGCCGGGCCGCGCTGGCCGCGAATGCGCGAGCGGGTGCGGTCCGGCTCGATGAGCATTCTCTCACAGCACATTGGCCCCGACGACGTCATCCTTCCGGCCGGCGACGGTTTCCTGATCATGCTCGCCGACACCCGAGCGGGGGATACACAGCGGCGCTGCCAGGAGATGCGCGACGCGCTGCTGAAGTTCTACCTCGGCGAGGATGCGCTAGCTTCGCTTCGCCCCGAGGTTCAGAACCGCGCCCTCACTGTGCAAGGCTTGACTGATCTCATCAG
This sequence comes from Caulobacteraceae bacterium, assembly GCA_052387215.1. Classification (GTDB taxonomy): domain Bacteria; phylum Pseudomonadota; class Alphaproteobacteria; order Caulobacterales; family Aquidulcibacteraceae; genus Vitreimonas. The sequence continues at coordinate 14,226 of JBQTJK010000002.1, read as the reverse complement.
CACCAGCGTGAGAGACAATCGCATCCCCGTGGTCGAACCGCACGATGAGGAGATTGCCATCGCGCCGGTGCTGGCGACCCAGGAACATAAGGTGGTGGCTGCGCTCGCCGCTCCGGTCACTCGGAGCGCGCGCGTGCGGCGCATTGCGCACAATCCGGACTTCATACTCGACGGGCGCCATCATGGCGGAAGGTATGACTATCTCGAGCTCGACATCGCAGTCCTCGACGCGGCGCTCTCTTACTCGAACCGGCTGAGGATCGCTGGCCACCCGGCTATTGTCGGTGTCAGTGTGCATGCGACGACGATGCAAACCCGCAAGTATCGAGAAACCTATCTTTCCTGGGTTCGCGGCATCGAGGCAGACCTGCGCCGAACGCTGTTCATCTCAATAAACGAGGTGGAACGCGGCACTCCGCTTATGTCCATCGGCGAGTGGTGTGCCGCTTTGCGCGCCCACATTTCTCGTATCTCAGTCAACTTGCATTACACGGACCATGCGATCGGGAGCCTCGGAGGCGCCGGCGTGTGGGCGGCGGGCTTCCATCTACCAACAACCGCAGGCGTTCAATGCGGAGACCGTTCGCAATGGCTTCGCCGCCAGATCGGGCATTGGGCCAGGTCGATGCACAATCAGGGCATGCGCTTTGTCGTGCACGGATTTCAGGACGCAGCCTTCCTCGAACAAGCCCGATCGATGGGCGTCGACATGCTGACAAGCGACGCGCACTGGCATTTCGAGTCGGCGGGCGGCGTAGTTAGGCTCTGAACTTTTTGTACGCTGGTAATAAACTTGGCCGCCGGTGTTGCCACCGGCGGCCATTTTCTGTCAGCAGGGCGGGCTTACGAGCCCGAGCTCCATCGATCCAGCAGCCTCTTGGCCGCGTCGCGGCCGCCGACGCCGAAGGCGATCGCCACCGCTACCGCCACCGAGCCGAGGATGAGGCCAAAGGCGAGCGCGATGATGTTGTTGGCGAGGCCCATGAATGAGAGGCCCACCGCCGTCGCCAGCGCGATCACGCCCCAGCGCACCATCGTCGAGATGATCTCGGACGACGGCTTGTCTTCGCGCGACGAAGCGGCGGCGAGAATGTTCGCCAGCAGGATGCCCAGTGCGATGATGACGGCGCCGAACAGCACGCTGCTCGCTAGCTCGAGCACGCGCGTCAGCATCACCGCCATGGCGCCGAATTCGAGCAGACGCGCCGCTTCGACGGCGGCGAACAGCACGATGCCAATCAGAACAGCAAGGCCGATCATGCGCGAGGGCGGGAATTTCGCGAAGTTGATGGTGTCGACACCGGGCGTCAGATCCATCTTCTCGCGGCCGACGCGGATTGGTTCGGCATTGGCGATGCTGGCGATGATGTCGTCGAAGCCAATCGATTTGAGGCCCTCTTCGATCAGCGTCATCACCCAACGGCCGATCAGATAAGCGATGAAAACGATCAAAGCGGCGCCGATGACACGTGGAATCGTCAGCAGGATGCCGTTCAGCATCGCCGTGGCCGGATCGGATATCGCGCTGATGTTCAGAACGTCCAGCGCGGCAATCGCAACCGGAATGACGATCAACGTGAACGCCAGCAGGCCAAGCAAGCGGCCGAGCCCCGGGCCCTTCGGTGTGTGGGTGAGGCCCGCGTCGATCAGGCGGCGATCGAGTTCAACCGCTTCCACCGTCGCTTCGACCATGCGCCGCACGATGGTTGCGAGCACAAAGCCGATGAAGAAGATGAGCGCGGCGCCCACGACCGCGGGCAGGTAGGCCAGGAAGCCGGCGACCATGCCGTTCAACGGTGCGACCACGGCGTCCATTTCCAGCACGTTGAGGGCGGCGATCAGGCCGAGCAGCCACACGAGCCAGTAGCCGACTTCGCCGACGCGTTCGCCGACATCGACCGTCGGTTTCACACCCGCGGCGCCGGCGGCGTCGCGGCGGGCGAAGAACGGAATGCGGTCGACGCCCTTGGCGATCGCCCATTTCACGGCCTTTGCCGCGAAGTGCGCAACGACGACAATGACGAGGGCCAGCAGGATACGCGGCCCCCACATCGTGATCCAGTTCATCATGGCCTGTTGGTTTGCAGGCGTAATCATAAGCATCCTCCCTCGCGAGGTGCGATAAAGATGCGCCCACGATCACTGGAACGCACGCCTTTCATAGGACTTGCGCGCTTTAGGCGTGCTCGTCTCATGCTGCATCCGCGAGATATTCGCGCGGTTGGCGCCGCGTTTGCGCTCAGTTCAACGCGCGGGGGAAAGCTGGGAGCGAGGTGAAGTCTTCGGCTACGTGCTGGCGGACCACTCGTGCGCCCGTTTCGCTGGCGATGCGTTCGACCTTGTCCATCGATGCGAGCGTCTGCGCCCGATCCGTGTTGAATCGCGGCACTGTGCGGCGCTCGCGGCTCTCGGCCAGTGATACATGTCGCCGGTAAGCAAGACCGGGCCCGCATTCGGCAGGCGCACGAGCAGGATCGTATGGCCCGGCGTGTGGCCGGGCGCCTGGATGATGGTGACCGAACCGTCGCCGAACACGTCGTAATCAGCATCACCCTCGATGAGGCGCGTCTCCGCATTTTCGAGCTGGTTGTAGTTGTTGAAGCCCTGCGCATCGGCGCGCGCCTCCGGCCGGAGCATATATGCGCGCTCGTCGGTATCGGCGATCCAGGTGGAGGCGGCAAATAGATTGCCGTTGCCGGTATGATCGCTGTGAGCGTGGCTGAACGAGACAAACTCGATGTCAGCCGGCGTGAGATTGAGCTGCGCAAGCTGATCGACGAGCTTGTGCGGCATCGTCACGTGCGCGCCTATTTGCGGAATGTCCAAGCCATTGGACATTTCGGCCACCGCGTCTGGAAAGCCCGTATCCCAGATCAGATCGCCGTTCGGATGGCGAATGAGATAGCAAGGGTCGGTCAGCGTGCGAGATTGCCCCTCGTAGGTAACGCCGTCATCGGCGAACATGCCGATGTTGCTGAACTCGGCCGTCCCGCAGTCCATGGCGTAAAGGTCGACAGCCGGCGCCTGCGGTGTTTGTTCGGCGGGCTGATTGCACGCGGCCAGCGCAGCCGCGAGCGCGAACATGGATGCGAGCTTCGTTTTCATGAGCGTCCTCCCTCACGCCGTTCAAGCGTAGCTATCGCCGAAACGCAAGCGCAGAACCAGGATGGTGATGGCGAGGCAGAGACACACTGCATTTGCCAGCGTCACCGGCCACGAGCCGCTCAGCACGCCGTAAGTCGTCCAGCAGACGAAGCCAACCGTCGTCACAGCGTACATGTGCAGCGAAACGCTGCTTGCGTCTCGCTCACGCAGAATTTTCACGATCTGCGGCACGAAGCTCGCCATCGAGCACAAGCCAACAACGACGCCGAACGCGTTGATCAGCCACGTTGGAGCGTCGGACACTCTTCAGGCGCGCTTGATGACGCGAACGATCAAGAGAAGGAAGACGGCGCCGATGAACGCCGTGAAGATGGTGTTGACGATGCCTGCGCCGATGGCGATGCCGGCGGCGCCGAACAGCCAGCCGCCGAGAATGGCGCCAAGAATGCCGACGATGATGTTGCCGACAAGGCCAAAGCCAAAGCCTCGGACGACGAGGCCCGCGAGCCAACCGGCGACTGCGCCGACGAGTATCCAGATAATCAATGTTTCAGCAGACATGCGAAGAACCTCCGAGTACCGCGTCAACGCCACGCCGAATGCAGGGTTCCGCAGTGACTGGCACGACGCGCGCATGCTGGCGCGAAACCGCGGACCCAACTTGTCAGGCTGATGGCGGCTGTGGCGGCCGGCTCATGGCGCGAACGACATCTGAGAGCCGCGCGCGCAGCCACGTGGTCGCCGGGCGCGCCGTGATGGCGGCGATCCATGCAGAAGCAAGCCAGAGCGCAAAATGGGTCTCGCGCCCTTCATTGTCGCGCATCGCGAGACTCAGGAAGAAGAAGAGAACCAAGGCGACGGCGGCCGCTATGCTAGGCGCGTTTGGCCAACGTTCACGCGCGGTCCACCACGCGGTGGCGCGGTCGTAGCCCCACGCGAGCGCCGTCAGGAGCGGCGTCATCACGAAGACGTTCTGCGGCGTGCTCAGACTGAACAACAACGCGATGTCGCCTAGATACGATTCATAGGCAGGATAGAAAGCCCGCTCAACGTTTCCATGTGCGCGGTTGGCGATCGGCCACGCCGCGAACGCGGCGATCAATACGACCGCGGCCACGAAAGCGATTTCCCAGACCGTGAACGGTGGGCGCAGAGCGAGTGGCGCCGGATTCTGTGCGGCGCTTGGTTCAATCCGTTCCTGTTCAGCCCGTGACGGCGATTCAAGTGCCTGCTTCGATTCAGCCGCCTTGCGCTTCCGCGGCGCCGTGCTTGCCCGCTTGCGCGGCGCGCGCGTTAGCGTTTCGGCTTTCAGCGTCTCCAGCCTGCGCCGTGCAAGATCAGCGAAGAGACCGCGCTCATAGCGCCCGAGATACGCTTCGACGTCGGCGGCGTCGCGGCTGTCCTGCACGCCGCGCCAGAAAGCGACTTCTGCTTCGACTTCCGCGCCGCTGGCGGGGAGTCGCGCCGCTTCCACAGGCGCGCCAGCTAGCCGGCGCACCGCCGCAACTACCCCGGCGAAGGCTGCGTGATTGGGATCGCCGTCCCAGCTGGTGCAGTCGTGCGTGTGCAATTGACCGAAGCCCAACGGATAATTGGGGATCTCTTCGAGCTTCAACGGGATCAGCACGCCGCGCTCCATCGCGCGCGTCGCCTCGTCCAAGACCCAGCTGGACAGAATGGATTTGGGCGACCAGATCACGATTGCGGCGCGGCAGCTTTGCAAGATTTGCAGCGTGACGGCGCGGTACTGCTCGCCTGGCAAGATTTCTGCGTCCCACCAGACCGCGAAACCGTGCGCGTTCAACGCGTCGGCCACGCGGCGCGCGCTTTCTCGCTCTTCGCGTTTGTAGCTGATGAAAACATCTGTCATCGCCGCCCCGAGACACTTCGTCTACCACATGCGGCCGGCTTCTGCTACAAGCGCAAGCCAGTGCGGCCGGATTTGCAATTCGCCTCATATCAATGGCGGCCGTCGAGCGAATTTCAAATCCAAAGCCGCACTGAACTCCTTTGAAACCAATGTCCCTCTGGACTTGAAATTCGACTAACCACACGATCCAGGCCGCGGGTCGAATTTCAAGTCTGGGACATCGGGGAGCGGGGCATTGTCAAACGCCGATATCGATCCGCCGCCGGATTTTGTTAAGGCGCATCGGCGCTTCCCCAATCTGCTTACGAACGACGCCATCTCCAGCCAGTTTCGCGAATGCGAAGACAGGGCCAATCCCGCCAAGACGCGCTACACGCAGTTCGGAAGATACGGTCTTTGGGCGGCCTTCATCACGTTCACCGCAGTCATCTATGGAGTCACACTGGAGCCGTGGCTATTCCCGGCGCCGAAGATTTCGCCGCCTTACGAATGGGGACTGAGAGTCCTGCTTGGCCTGGTCGGCGTTACTGGCGTTGCAGCGCAGCTTTTCCTGCTGCGCGGACCGCTCAAGGACCGCTGGCTCAACGCGCGCTTTCGCGCCGAGCGACTGCGATCGATAAAATTCCAAGCGTTCCAGGAGGCGGTTTGCAGAGGCGATGCGGCGGTGAAAGAATTCACCGAGCGCGCCTTAGGCGATCTCGCCGCAGAGCTGGCCGACGCGACGGCGGCCCGGCACAATTTCCAACCCAGGAACGCCCTGCTGCAGCCGTCGGCTACAACCTGCGCAGTGACGGCTGAAGAATTGGCGGAGTTGAAAGACGCCCATCGAAAACTCCGCATCGACCGCCAAGCGGCGTTCGCAATCGGCGAGATCAAGAAAATCAACGAGGAGCGCAAATTGCCGGCGGCGTCCTCCGAAGTCGCGTTCTGGGCCGGCGCCCTTATCGCCTATCTCGACGCCGTTCTGGCCTTCGTCCAGGTTGTGCTCGCCGCGGTTTTTCATTTCGAGTGGACGCTGCCTCCAGCGGTGCAGCCCATCCTGCACTTCGTGACCCTTGAATTGTTCGTCTGCAGCGCGCTGCTTTTCGTGCTCGAACGCGGCCGCAACTTCACCCTCGCGCTGGAGCGCTATGAGGACTATCGCGAGCACATCGTACGCCTCGGCGAAAGGCTCGAGCTTGCCGGCAGCGCCGAGGAGTTCGTCGCTTGTGTCGCCGAAACCGAGCGGCAGGTGCTGCGCGAGCTGAAGGCGTTCTGCCGCGAGGCGGAAAAATCGACCTACACGATCTAGCCGCCGCCGAGGACACAAACGCCCGGGCCTACTCGCCTTCGTGGAACTTTGCCGCGATCAGCGCCTCGACCGCCGCCATCGCCTCTTCGGCCTGCGGACCGCGCACTTCGATCTCCACCTCGTCGCCGACGCCCGCGCCCAGCATCATCAGATCCATCAGCGATCTGGCGTCAGCCTCGTCGGCCTCGCGCCGTACGCTGATACGGGTGGACTCGTAGCTCAGCGCCAGCTCCGCCAACTTGCGCGAGGCGCGCGCGTGCAAACCCTTCCTGTTGGTGATCTGCAGTGTCCGCGTGACGCTCATGCCCTGCCGTTCCTGACGGCCGCTCAGGCCGCGCCGCCGGCGAGCTCCACCGAGGCGACTCGAATATAGCGGCGTCCGGCGTCCTGTGCAGCCAGCGCGGCTTCGGGCAGGCTGACCTTGTCGCGCACCTCAGCGAGCTTGATCAGCATGGGCAGGTTCACGCCCGCAATCACTTCGGTCTTCACCTGATTGATCACCGAGATCGCAAGGTTCGAAGGCGTGCCGCCGAACATGTCGGTGAGAATCACGACGCCGTCGCCGCGATCGACCGCGCGTACGGCGTCGATGATGTCGGCGCGGCGCTCTTCCATGTTGTCGTTCGGGCCGATGGCGATCGCGCGCATCTGGTCTTGGGGCCCGAGAACGTGCTCGGCCGCCGCGACGAATTCGTCCGCCAGGCGGCCGTGGGACACAACCACGATGCCGATCATTCCAAACTCCCGCCACCCGCCAGTGGGCCAAGTCAAGGCGTGCTACATAGGCCCTTGCGGATACGGGAAAAAGCGAAAGCCGCACCGGTGATGCAGTTTTCGACGGATAGCCTCAGGCAGCCAGCGGCAATTCCACCACGAGGCGAGCGCCGCTGCGCTCGGCCCGACCCAGGCCGTCAATGTTCTGGGCATAGACGCGCCCATTGTGGGCAGTGACGATCTGGCGCGCGATCGACAGGCCAAGACCCGAATTACCCCCAAACGCCGCGCCCTTTGGCCGCTGAGTGTAAAAGCGCTCGAATACAGTTTCGAGGTTTTCGGGTGGAATGCCAGGCCCCTGATCCTCGATGGTGGCGCGGACGAACGCGCCATCTTTGCCACGTTCGACTGTTACTGACACCGTGACGACGCCGCCCGGCGGGCTGAAGGACTGGGCATTGTCGATCAGATTGCGGAAGACCTGGCCGAGCGGCCCGGACTGGCCCAGAATAATCGCGCCCTCGGGCTTCGGACCCTTGAACACGACCGGCGCAGCCGCGCTTTCGTCAGGCGCTGGCGCATAGGCGCGCGTCAACTCAAACAACAACGTGCCGAGGTCCACGCGCTCGAGATCGAGCCGCGCGGTTTCGGCTTCGATGCGGCTGGCGCGCGAAATATCGGTGATCAGGCGATCGAGGCGGTGGACGTCCTGCGCGACGATCGCCAGCATTTGCGCCTGCTGCTCCGGCGTCGCCGCCTTCTGGGCCGAAGCTACTGCCGACTGGATCGAAGCCAACGGGTTCTTGATCTCATGGCTCACATCGGCCGCGAAGCGCTCATTGGCGTCGATGCGGTCGGCCAACGCATTGGTCATGGCTTCGAGCGAATGGCCGAGCGCGCCGATCTCGTCTCTTCGATGAGAAACATCCGGCAGCGACAGCCGCGTCGAGCCGCTCAAGCGCAGCGAATCCGCGGCGAAAGCTAGCCGGCGCAGCGGATTGGCGATGAATAGCGCTAGCAACAATGAGGATAGGAAGATTGCGATCGTAGCGCCCAGCATGAATGGGATCATGCTAGCGCGTTCGGCGACGAGAATACGCTCAACGTCGGCGCTCTCGATCGTGACCGTACCCATCACCTGCTGCACGCGCCGGAGCGGCACGGTGACAGAGACGACCCGCTCGCCCTTCTCGTTCAAGCGTTCGCCGCTGACAATCTCGCCACGCATGGCGCGCGCGTGTTCTTCCTCGAGACTGATCGTGGGGCGCCAGGGCGTCAGCCGCAGATATTCGACGCGGCGGGCCGCGCGCCCGATGGTTTCGCCGATAGTCGGTTTTTCGCCGAGCTCTGGCAGTCGCGTTTCTTCAAGCCTGTCGTGGATCACGTCGCTGTCAGCGATCAGCCGGGCCTCGGCGCCGAACACTCGCACGCGCGGACGACCGACGCCCGGGCGCTCGCCTTCGGCGATCGGCGGCAAAATCCGCAGCAGCACGGCGCGGACTGCGCTTTCGTCCACATATGGATAGGGATCGCCTTCGAGCGTGCCCGTTTCGACGAGCAGATTGGTGATCAGCTCGCCTTGCGTGCGCAGGTTACGGAACTGCGCTTCGGTCAGGCCGGCGCGCATTTCCGTCAGCAGCAGCACGCCCAGGATCAGGAAGGCGAGGCCGGCGAAATTCCAGATGAAGATGATGCGGGCGATGCGCGAGCGCGCGAAGGCCCGCAGGCCTTCAGCTCTCGTTGTACCTGTAGCCGACGCCATAGAGGGTTTCGATCGCGTCGAAGTCCGTGTCGATGTCGCGGAACTTCTTGCGGAGTCGCTTGATGTGGCTGTCGATGGTTCTGTCGTCGACATAGACCTGGTCGTCATAAGCGGCGTCCATCAATTGATCGCGGCTCTTGACGTAGCCGGGACGCTGCGCGAGCGCCTGAAGGATAAGAAATTCGGTGACGGTGAGGCGCACCTGCTCGCCCTTCCAGGTGCAGGCGTGGCGGTTGGGATCAAGCGTGAGCTCGCCGCGCACGATCGGCTTCTTGTCACTCGCTTCGCCTCCCGGCGCGCCGGCGCGCGTGCGGCGCAGCAGCGCCTTTACGCGCTCGCTCAAGAGGCGCTGTGAGAATGGCTTTTTGATGTAGTCATCGGCGCCCACATTGAAGCCGACCACCTCGTCCATTTCGTCGTCCTTCGAGGTAAGGAAGATGACGGGCAGGTTCGAGCCTTGGCGGATCCTGCGCAGCACCTCAACGCCATCCATGCGCGGCATCTTGATGTCCAGGATGGCGATGTCCGGCGGGGCCTCGGAGAGCGCGGCAAGCGCCTGGGCGCCGTCCGTATACGTGCGCACCGTATACCCCTCGCCCTCGAACAGGACTTTTAGGGAGGCGAGGATGTTCTCGTCGTCGTCGACAAGGGCGATAGTGGGCATGGGACGTCGCGGTTCCTGACTTTGCGGTAATGAATTGGTAGGGGCAGTCTTAGCCGTCAATGGGCGGCGGCGCTAGCAGGGCCGTTTCACAGGCTTGTGTGCGCCGGATCAAAGGGTGGGACGGTCTCGCCGGTCCGCCGAGAGGACTGAGGATGACGTTTTGGCGCGTGGAGAGGCGCCAATCCCCGTATTTGCGGCGGCTGGAAATCTGGAGCGCGGACGTCCTCGTCCGCTGCGCGCCGTGAGGCGCGCTTTGCTTTGCCGTTGCGCGGCGTCGAAGGAGATGCGGACGAGGACGTCCGCGCTCCCACCTTCTCGAGTTTGCGCAATGCGCGCCAGGCGGCGCGCGGTCCGAACCTGCAAGCGCGTTCGTTCGGATTGCCGCGCGCGCTCCAACATCTGCGTGCGCCTAATGCACGTCCACTTGCGTGCGGCTCAGCGTGAAGCCGTTACCGTTGCTGTTGCGGCAGGCGACGCTCGCCTCCGTGACTTCGCAACTGAATGGACCTTCGCTCCAGGTGTCTCCATAGGGAATTGTCTGGCCGCTGCAGCAGCCGCGCTCTTGGGTGTCGACGACGCGCGCGGCGGACGTTTCCGGCAGCGTGATGCGGACATAGGCCGGTTCGACGCGATCGCACGAAAGCTCGGCGCCAGGTTGGGCAGGCCGATACACCGCCGTTCCGCCCGCAGGGATATAAATGCAGCCGATATTGCCCGACGGGGCCATGAACTCGACTGGTGTTCCCGGCGTAGCGGATGCGGACTCCGTTTGCGGCGCCGGTTCGGTCTTTTCCGGCGACGGCGGCGAGCACGCGGCGGGGGCGAACAGCGCCGCAAACGCAGCGCTCGAGAGATATGACGGCATGCGTCCGTTATGCGCCGGGAGGAGCGTGACGCAAACACTAATCCGGTGGGATCGCGCATTGGTTCGTGCTAGACCGCGCACGCGGCGCGCCGAAGGCGGCCGCGCCCGAGGTTCCGGCCTCCCCGCGGTCCTCTCCTCCGTCGCGCGTCGCCCTTCAAGGGAGACGAGCCATGGCCACTTACATCCAACTCCTCAGCTGGACCGAGCAAGGCGCGCGCGCGGTGAAGGACTCGCCGTCGCGCCTGGACGCGGCGAAGCGCGCGATCAAGGCGCTCGGCGGCGAATTCAAGAGCTTCTATCTTACGATGGGCGCATACGACGCGATCGCTGTCTATGAGGCGCCGAACGATGAGGCCGCCGCGCGCTTCGCGCTAGCTTTGGCGCAAAGCGGCAACGTCCGCACGCAAACGCTGAAGGCGTTCACCGAAACGGAGTATCGCGATATTCTGGGTTCGTTGAACTAGCGCGCGGGATCAATCGCCGGCGGGTCGCGATTTCGGGAACGAGGGCAGGCCGTCGCCGAACTTGATCCAGGCGATGTCGTGGCTGAGCCAGGAATGATGCGTTGGCGGGAAGGCGTCGGTATTGTCGAGGCTTGCGGTGGCGACGTCGATGGCGTCGCCGTAATCGGGGCCGGCGTAGGTGAGTTGCGTCCCGCATGCGCTGCAGAACTGGCGCTGAACGTTTGGTGATGACGCGTAATGCGCGGGCTGGCCCTTGGCGATGGCGAAGGCGTCGGCCGTGGTGCTGATCCAAGCCACCACCGGCGCGCCGGACACGCGCCGGCATGTGCGGCAATGACAGATCATGCTCGCGCTTGGCGGCGCGGAAAGCGCATAGCGGATTGCACCGCAATGGCAGCCGCCTTCAACGGTCATGTGCTGTCCCGGGAGGCCAGGTCAGTCCGTAGGTCGCCTCGGCCAATGAACTGTGGAAAGACGAGAATTCATCCTTTGGGTCAGTCCGCGCTAGCACAGTTCGAAACACGCCCTCCGCAAAAAGCTGAACCGATGTGGCCGCACTCTTTGAAATGTCGCGCCTTCCCGCGTGCACCAGCGCTGACCTTCGACCGTAGAGTCGCCTGATATCCTTCGCGATGCTGGCACGCACCTTGTTGTCGTTTGACAGGATGACCGAAGCATTTCGTGCAACAGTTTGAACTACCGGCTCCGCCTTATCTGGCGCGGATAAGACCGCTTCTAGTGCCGTGAAGAAATACAAGAGCCGCTCGGCGCGGCCCTTCGCTTGTCGCCCCCTTGATAGCCAACCCAATCCCGCGTGCACGCGCTCAGCGAGCGTTCCCTTCGGCGGGTCAAAGACATGCGTTATCCATCGCTGCGCATCATCGTCACTGAGCCAACTCACTACCTCAGTATTTATGGTGTAGCTGGTGACGATCGAAGTGCCTCCAACGGACAATCCATCGCCCTTCATGGTCGCGCGCATGCTGCGCCGAGAGGCCTCCTCCGTCGGATGAGGTTCAACTTCCCCCAATCTTGGGAATAGATCAGTTGCCTTCTTATGGACCAGCCGCAGCAGGCTGACTGCAACATCTATCAGCCAAATGGCCTCTTCCTCGATGTTACCCGGCGCTGCATTCACGTCAACAATCCAACAAAAGGGACCGACCTCAACGACGAGATGCTGCGCTTCCGGTAATACCGCGAAACCAGATTGTGATCCGGTTGTGAACGTCATGTTTCTTGGTGCTTTTGCCCCAAGCCGCTTCGTTGCGTGTTCAGAGTTTGCAATTCGCACCGGCCCCAAGTCTAGGAATTCGACATCGCTGGTCAAGGTGATGAGCTGATTTGGCAGCACACATTGGACAGCGACCTCATAGTAGACGGTGAGACACGAAATCAGCTGAGAAACATCTTCTGCTGACGCCGTCGCTTCACCGCGCAAGTGAGCCGTTGCCGAATCCCAAACACTCGTCGAGACATCCTTCTCGTTCCCATACTTGCCGCCAAGCAAACGTACAGCGCGGATTACGAGCTGCCTCTCGGCGTCGCGCAGAGCATCGCTGACTACGAAGCCGATCCCGTCCGCGATTCGGAACGATGAGGATTCCAATGCAGAACGAAACTCTTCGTCAGATTTCGATCCTGCGCTCGCCGACTCTACCAAAAAAGCGCGTGCTTTCTCGCGGAGTTCTTCGTCGGCGAGCAGATTCTTCCGGATTTTATCTATGTGCATGGACGCCTCAATGCGCGGCCCCCCACGTCGCGCCCGCTTTTGCTTCCACCGTCAGCGGCACGCTGAGGATGGCGGCTGGCTCCGGCGCGGCTTCCATCACGTCCTTCGCCAGCTTGCAGAGCTTGTCCGCTTCGTCCTTCGGCGCCTCGAAGACGAGTTCGTCGTGCACTTGCAGCAGCATGCGCGACTTAAGCTTGGCTTGCTTGAGCGCGCCGGCCATGCGGACCATGGCGCGGCGGATGATGTCGGCGGCGGCGCCCTGAAGCGGCGCATTGATGGACTGGCGTTCACCGAAGGCGCGCTCGCTTGGGTTCTTCGACTGAATGCCTTTGACCCAGATGCGGCGGCCGAAGATCGTCTTCACATAGCCGTTGGCGCGCGCGAAGGTCTTGGTCTCTTCCATATAGTCGCGGATGCCGGGGAAGCGTTCGAAGTATTTCTTGATGTAGGCCGCGGCCTCTTCGCGGGCGATGCCGAGATTGCGGGCGAGGCCAAAGGCGCTGATGCCGTAAATGATGCCAAAATTGATCGCCTTGGCGTTGTTGCGCACTTCCTTCGGCATGCCTTCGACCGGCACGCCGAACATTTCCGACGCCGTGCGCGCGTGAATGTCGACGCCGTCGGCGAAAGCCTGCTTCAGTTGCGGGATGCCGGCGACGTGCGCGAGTAGCCTGAGTTCGATCTGCGAATAGTCGGCGCTGACGAGGACGTTGCCTTTCTCGGCGATGAACGCTTCGCGGATACGGCGACCCTCTTCCGTGCGGATCGGGATGTTCTGCAGGTTCGGATCGTTGGACGCGAGGCGGCCCGTCGTGCTCGCGGCGAGCGCGTAGGTGGTGTGCACGCGGCGTGTGTCGGGATTCACCGCGGCCTGTAGCGCTTCGGTGTAGGTGGAGCGCAGCTTGGAGAGCTGGCGCCATTCGAGCACTTTCGCCGGCAGGTCGTGCTGTTCGGCGAGATCCTCGAGGATCGCCGCGTCGGTGGACCAGGCGCCGGTCTTGGTTTTCGACCCGCCCGGCAGTTTCAGGTCGCCGAATAGGATATCGCCGAGTTGCTTCGGCGAACCGATGTTGAATTCCTTACCGGCGAGCCCATAGGCCTCCGCTTCGTATTGCAGCATGCGCTGAGCGAAATCGCCGGAGAGACGCGACAGCATTTGCGGATCGATCTTCACGCCTTCGCGCTCCATCGCCGCCAGCACCTGCGGGAGCGGACGCTCCAGCGTTTCGTACACGGTGATCAGCCGATTGGCGGCAAGCTCAGGCTTGAGCTTGCGCCAAAGCCTGAGCGCGGCGTCCGCGTATTCGCAGGAATAGAGCGATGCGCGTTCGATCGACACCAGGTCGAAGCTTTGCTGCGCCTTGCCTTTGCCGGCGACGTCCGAGAGCGGCGTGAGGCCGTGGCCGAGGTGTTTCTCGATCAGCGACATCTTGTCGTGATCGTCGAGCCCGCCATAGAGCGCATAGGAGGCCAGCATTGGGTCGTCGTACGGCGCGAGCGCGATCTTGTGCTTGGCGAAGAGCGCGATGTCCCACTTGATGTTGAGCCCGACCTTGGTGACTGCGGAATCCTCCAGCAGCGGCTGCAGCGTAGCGAGCGCGGCGCTGAATGGGATGTTCTCCCCGCCCCCTTGCGGGGCGGGGCTGGGGGTGGGGGTGACGGCGGCGTCCTATCCTGAGAATGCGCCGCCCGCCCCCCCCACCCAGCCCACCCCCACCCGGGGGGCGGGTGGACAAGGTAAAACACTAGCACAACAAAA
>JBQTJK010000001.1:0-22038 GCA_052387215.1 Caulobacteraceae bacterium | reverse complement strand
GCCCACAGCCGGCAGTGTGAAACATTGGCATGAAGTTGAGCGAGGTTTCGCCGGGGACGCACTTCAGCCGCGCGCCGAAGAAACGCGCATTGTTGGTGACGCCGCGATGATGCAGCACCGCGCCCTTGGGAAAGCCGGTGGTGCCGGACGTGTATTGGATCTGCACCGGGTCCGCGGGCTTCACGTTGGGCAGTGGCCGATCGTTATCCTGGCCTGCGAATAGCGCCGCGTGGTCTTCGAGATCGGTCACCTCGCGTAGCGTCGGAATCTGCGGTGCGACTTCCTGCGCGATCTGCCACATCGGATTGCCCCGGTACTCGCGAACGAGGAAGAGGCCGACAGACCGCGATTGCTCTAGCACGAACTTCAGCTCGCGTGGCTTGTAGCCTGGGTTCGCGGTCACGAGCGTCAGCCCCGCGAGTGCGGCCGCGTATTCGAGGATCACCCACTCCGGAATGTTCGGCGCCCACACACAGATGCGCTCGCCAGGCTGGTAGCGCGAGAGCAACGCGCGCGCGAGGCGCTCGGCATCGCGCAACAAATCCGCGTACGTCCAGCTGCGCCCGATGGCGCCATCGATGCCAGCTTCGACCAACGCGCCGGCGTTCGGCGTCATGGCGGCCTGTTCGCGCAGCACCCCGCCGACGGTCGTTTCCAGCACGTCTTCATCGTGCTGCGCGGGGAAATAGGATTGCGTGAGTTTGACCTGATACATGCCGCCCGTTCCCCGCATGGAGCGCTGACTATGGACCGCCGGCGTCTCGCCGGCCAGCGGCGCGGTAACAGGCCAAAGCGCTACTTTGTCGACGCGTCGCCGCCGGCGTGGACGCCGGCGCGCCATAATGTCAAATCGCTCAACGCCCGCTCCGCCAGCGCGAGTTTCCTCGCACGGCTGCGTTCTTCGCCCTTGAGCTTCTTCCCATCCGGCCCGTGCGTCGGCGCACCGATTGGCGGGAAGAGACCAAAGTTTATGTTCATGGGTTGGAACGAGCCTTTGCCATCGGCGATGTGGCCGCCGGTGACGTGCGCGAGGAGAGCGCCGAGCGCTGTTGTGTGCGGCGGCGGTTCGATCACGCGCCCCAAACGCTCCGCCGCCGCGAAGCGTCCCGCGAGCATGCCCATCGCCGCGCTTTCGACGTAGCCCTCAACGCCCGTCACTTGCCCCGCAAACCGCACGCGCGGTTCGGCGCGCAAACGCAGCGTTGCATCCAAGAGTTTTGGCGAATTCAGAAATGTGTTGCGATGGATGCCGCCGAGCCGCGCAAAGCGCGCATCGCGCAAGCCGGGGATCATGCGGAAAATCTCTTCCTGCGCGCCGTATTTCAGCTTGGTCTGGAAACCCACCATGTTGAACAGCGTGCCAAGCTTGTTGTCTTGCCTGAGCTGCACGACGGCGTAGGGCCGCTTGCCCACGCGCGGGTCCATCAGCCCCACCGGCTTCATTGGCCCGAACCGCAGCGTATCGACGCCGCGCTCCGCCATCACTTCGATCGGCAGGCAGCCCTCGAAGTAAGACGTGTTCTTCTCCCACTCTTTGAACTCAGTCTTCGCGCCTGCATTCAGTGCATTGATGAAGGCCACATACTGGGCCTCATCCATCGGGCAGTTCACATACGCCGCCTTGTCCCCACCCGGACCTTCCTTGTCGTAGCGCGATTGCTTCCAGGCGATGTCGAAGTCGATCGAGTCCCCATGCACAATCGGCGCGATGGCGTCGAAGAAGGCGAGCGAGTCTTCGCCGGTGAGGTTGCGGATGGAGTCCGCGAGCGAAGGCGAGGTGAGCGGGCCGGTGCAAAAAATCACGCTGTCGCTTTCTCCCCTCGCGAGCGGGGGAAGTGGCCGCGAAGCGGCCGAAGGGGGCGATCCACGCGCGCCCCCTCCGTCGGCTTCGCCGACACCTCCCCCGTGAACGGGGGAGGAAAGCAATTGATCGAGCGATCGCACCTCTTCGCGCTCCACCGTTATCAGCCGATGCGCAACCAAAGCCGCCGTCACTGCATCGGAGAACACATCGCGATCCACCGCCAGCGCGCTGCCCGCCGGCACCTGCGCGGGCCCAGCGCTCGCCATGATCAGCGAGCCTAGCCGCCGCATTTCCTCATGCAGCAGCCCAACCGCGTTGCCGCGCCAGTCATCGCTGCGGAACGAATTGGAGCACACGAGCTCTGCAAACTTCTCGGTCTTGTGCGCGTCGGTCATCCGCACCGGTCGCATTTCGTGCAGCACCACCGGCACGCCCGTGTTCGCTAGCGCCCAAGCCGCTTCGGAACCCGCTAAACCGCCGCCAACGATGTGCACTGGTTTCATGAGCTACCTCATGCCGCGCCGGAGGCAGGGCTTCAAGGTCGCAGCGCCGCACGATTCCAGGCATAAGGCCCGACGCAGAGGAGCATCCATATGGCCGCCGTCCCCATTCGTGAAAGCGTCGGCGCGGCGCTCAGGTTCGTGCGCGAGAACCTGCGTTTCGTCGCTATCGCGGCAGCTATCGGCGCTACCGCCTCGGTCGCCATCTCGGGTGCAAGCCTGGCGGCGCCGCAGGCAGGCTTGCTGAGCATGGTTGCGTCGGGCCTGGTGCAGGCGTTCGTTTACGCCGCGCTCGTCGGCTGCGCGCTGTTCGGCGCAGGCCCCGCAAGCACACGCTGGCGCAGCGACGGTTGGCGCGTGTGGGCGGCGATGATCATCATCGGATTCTTCCTCGCCATCGTCGTTTTCGTCATTTCGATTCCGGTTTCGATCGTGCTCGTCGTCGGTCCGATGGCGCCGCACGTGACAGAGCTGCAGAACGCTCGCTCCGACGAATTGGCGGTGATGCGCGTCATGACGCAATTCATGGAGCAGAACCCGATGGCGGTTCTGTTGACTGCGTTGTTCTACGGCGTGGTCTGGTTCCTGCTGACGTCGCGCCTCTATCTCGCCGCGCCCGCCAGCGTCGACGCTGGGCGCATCCTGACGTTCGAAACCTGGAAGTGGACGAAAGGCGCCATGCTGCGCATCGCCGGCGCGCGCCTGCTGCTGCTCGCGCCCGCCTACATTTTTGCCGGCGCCGTCGGCCACCTGATCGGACTTCTGTTCGGCGTCAATACGCTCGACGTCGCGTCCATCTCGGCGGCTGCGGCAGCCAATCCCGCGGGCTTGCTGGCGTTCGACTTCATCCGCTCCTTTATTATCTTGGCGCTTTATGCCCCACTGGAGGCAGGGCTTTCGAGCTATCTTTATCGTGGCTTGAAGCCCGCCGAGGCGCCGGCGACGGCGTGAGCCTCGACCGACTCATGGCGCTCGGCTAAACGCGAGCGCCCATGGCCGCGACCCGATCCTACATTGCGCCGTTGCTGCGCCTCGCCGGGCCGGTCGCGCTCGCGCGGCTCGGGATCATCGGCATGGCGCTCACGGACGTGATCGTCGTCGGACAACTCGCGCCCACCGAACTCCCGCACCAAGCGCTCGGCTGGGCGCCGACCGCGGTGTTTCTCGTTGCAGCCATCGGCTTGCTGCAGGGCGTGCAAGTGCTCGCGGCGCGATCTCTGGGCGAGAAGAATCCGCACGGCGCGGGTGTTGTGCTGCGTCGCGGGCTTGTGCTGGCGCTGATCGCCGGCGGCGTTTCCGCTGCGGCCATGTGGTTCGCCGGAGAAAGTCTCTTCACGGTGTTCGGTATCGACGAAGACCTCGCCGCGCCGTCCGCGCCGGTGATGCAAGTGCTCGCGCTCTCGATCCCGCTGCATCTGCTCTACATCGCCGGCGCCTACTTTCTCGAAGCGATCAAGAAACCCAGCGTTTCCACTGCGGTGATGTGGGCCGCGAACGCCGTGAATCTCGCACTGAATCTCTGGTGGGTGCCCGAGCACGGCGCCGTCGGCTCAGCCTGGGCGACAGTGGGCGCCCGGGTGTTCCTGTCAGGAGCACTACTGCTTTGGATCTTCCTGCTCCGCGACGGTTCGACCTACGGCGTGCGCAAACTCGGCGCGAAAGGGCCGAGCTATGGCGCGCTGCTCGCGGTCGGCGTCGCGGCGGCCGTGAGCCAGGCGGTGGAAGCTGGCGCGTTCTCGGCGATGACGGTGATCGCGGGCCGCATCGGCGCGGACGTGGTTGCGGCCTATCAGATCCTGCTCAACCTGATGGCGTTCGTGTTCATGATAGCACTTGGCCTCGCCGCCGCGACCGCCGTGCTTGTCGCGGAAGCGATCGGCCGTCAGGCGCCGCACGACGCTGCGCGCGCGGGGTGGACAGGCGCGTGGCTGAACGCCATCGCCATGGCCAACCTCGCGGTTTCGATCCTGATTTTCGCCGAACCGATCGGGCGCGTCTACACTGCCGATCTCGAACTGGCCGCGCTCATTGCTTCGTTGATTTGGGTGGCGTCGTTGGTGCTTACTCCGGACGGCACGCAAGTCGTGGTGGCCTCCGCGCTGCGCGCCCGCGGCGACAATTGGTTTCCGACCTTCAGCCACATCCTCGCCTACGCACTCGTGATGCCCATGCTCGGGTGGTGGCTGGCCGAGCATCAGGGCATGGGCGTCGCTGGGCTGTTGTTTGCGATCTTCTGGTCGAGCGTGCTGAGCGCAGGCGTGCTGTTGCTGCGCTGGTGGGCGCTGGCGCGGCGTATGCCTAAGGAGGCGTCGGCGGGTGAAACGCCGATTGCGGGATTGGCCGAGGGCGAAATGCGGGATCGTTAGCGCAGCAGGGCCATGATGAAGAGTGCGCACGACGCAAATGGTGCGACCGTGCGGACGTGGTTCCACGCCGTCCACACCGAGAGATAGCGCCGCCACAGCGCAGCACCCTCGTCGCTGTCCGCGTCAATCTTCGCCAGCGCGTTGTTCAGCGGCACGTTGAACGCCATGGTCACCCAGGTCGTGCCGACGAGATAGATAGCGGCGCCAGCGACCACGTAGAGCGAAGCGGGTGGGCTCCAGGTAAGAAGCGTGAGCGCGGCGAGCGCCAGGCACACAAGCGCCGTGCCAAAGAACGCGCCGAAGAACCAGGGATTGAGCACGACGACATTGATCGTGTTCATCACAGCGATCCCATGCGCCGCCGGCAGACGCTTCAGCGAGGCCATCACCACGGCGGAGAACGCGAAGAAAAATCCTGCGACCAGGCCCGATCCCAAGGCCGCGATGACGGTCACCGTGGTCTGCATGTCATGCTCGCCGGAGGGTCAGGATTGTCATGTTCGCTCCCCGATGTCAGGTCGGCGCGCCGAGGATCCAACCTTCTTCGTTTTCCACGATCTCGCGGCGCACGTGCTCCTTCGGCGGCCCGAACAGTGGGCCGAGCTGGCCCTTTTCGTCGAGCGCATTGAACCGCCCGCACGCGCCTCGAACTTGCGCCTGGTCCTTGATCTCGCCGGCGGCGGGTTTAGTGGCAAACATCGCCGGATAGACTTCCGCGAACAGGGCGTCTGCGTCAGCGACATCCGCTGCCGTCAGCGGCTTCCATCCCGTCTCAAACGGCCAGATCTTCGCTGCGCGCGCATTGCGCAAGCGCTTTACCACCGGCAACCCTGTCAGCGCCTGGCCGCCAACCGAACCTTGGTAATAGAGCTTCCAGATCGAGGACGCGCCCTTCGCGGCTTCATCTGCGAAGCGCAGCTCTGGTAGATCGTCCGGCCCATGCTCGCGCGGACGTTTTGCCGAGAGCATCGTCTGCTCATCACGCGCCGGCGCACCCCAGAACGGAAACGCTTCGCCGGTCATCAAACGATTCATCTTCGCGCCGACCTGGAAGCGGTTGTTGGTGTTATCCGGCTTGTCCTTCACTTCCTTTGCCGCGAATTCCATCAATGCCCGCCACGGTTCGCCGGAAAGCTTCAGCGCGGCCGCCGTCCCGCGCGGAAAGCCCAACGGGAAGTCGAATCCGACGAGCGCGCGCTCGCGCTTGCGCCTCAAATCATCGAGCACGTTGTTGAGAAACTTCTCCGCTTCTACACGCGTGGGCGGATTGTGCGCTTCGAACGCCATCTGGAAACGCACGTTGCGCTTCAGCACGCCGATCCAGATCGAATCCGGTCCGGTGGCCGGCTTGGAGGCGGCGCTCCAGTCCACCATCACGTAGGCTTGGAAAAGTCTTTGCATAGCTCGTCGATGTCGCGCTTCTTTGTGCCCTTGGCGATGTTCTTAGTGTCTTCGTGCCTAAACACAAAGGCGCGAAGCCCGCACGAAGGTGACGAAGGATTTCAGTCGAGCTTCACGAGCATCTTGCCCGTGTTGGCGCCGCTGAACAGGTTGAGAAACGCTTTTGGCGCGTTCTCGATGCCGTTCTCGACGGTCTCTTCCCACTTGATCTTGCCCTCGCGCACCCATTGGCCCATGTCGGCATAGAATTGCTCGCGCATGTCGCCAAAGTCGGAGACGATGAAGCCCTGCATTTTGATGCGCTTGCCGACCACATAGGCCATGTTGCGGGGGCCTGGCGTGGGCTCGGTGTTGTTATAGATCGAGATCATGCCGCATTCGATGAAGCGTGCGAATGGCCGCGCCACTTCGAGCGCCACTTCGAGATGCTCGCCGCCGACATTGTCGAAATAGATGTCAACCCCCTTTGGCGCCGCCGCACGGACTCTCTCAAGCAGATTGCCCCTTTTGTAGTTCACCGTCGCGTCAACGCCGACACTCTTTAGCCACGCGAGCTTCTCATCCGTCCCCGCAGACGCCACCACGGTGCAGCCGCGGATCTTGGCGATCTGGCAAACGGCTGAACCGACAGCGCCCGCAGCGCCCGAGACGAAGACGGTTTCACCGGCCTTCGGCTCGCCGATACGATGAAAGCCCGTGTACGCAGTCATCCCCGGCATGCCGAGCACGCCGAGATAAGCTTGCGGCGGTACGCCCGGCTGCAACTTGTTCAGCGCCGAGGCCGGTGCAACGAACGCCTCACGCCAGCCATTGAAGCTCTCAACCATGTCGCCCGGTTGAAACCGCGCGTCGTTCGATTTCACCACCGTGCCGACAGCGCCGCCCTGCAAGGGCTCGCCGATCTGGAACGGCGGCACGTAGCTCGGGCGATCATACATGCGCCCGCGCATGTAGGGATCGACCGACATCCAGGCATTGCGCACCAGGACTTCGCCGTCGCCCGGCTCCGGCAGTTCCACCGTCGCCACCTCGAAGTTCGACCCCTCCGGCAGTCCGACAGGCCGGCTCTTCAAGCGAATCTCGCGCGACGTCGTCGCCATGATGCGTCTCCCATTGCAGCTTTGCCGCACCCTAGACCCGCGCCCGTTCTTATCAAGCCGAAGCGGCCCGCTGGACAGGGGAGGGTGGCGCGCCGCATAACCCCGCCCCTCCGGCAACGAGTCCTTACGTTATGTCCATCCGCCTCCGTTTCGCGCCATCCCCTACGGGACGGCTCCATGTCGGCAACGTCCGTACGGCGTTGATGAACTGGCTGTTCGCGATCCGCCAAGGCGGGCAGGTGCTCCTGCGCATTGACGACACCGACCTTGCCCGCTCCACCAAGGAGTTCGAGCAAAGCATCGTCGACGACCTCGCCTGGCTCGGCCTTACGTGGAGCGAACGCGCCAACCAATCGCACCGGTTTGACGCCTACGAGAAAGCCGCCGCTAAGCTCAAAGCCGATGGCTTGCTCTATCCGGCTTACGAAACCGAGGAGGAGCTCGACCGCCGCCGCAAGATCGCGCAGGCGACGGGAAAGCCGCCGGTCTACGATCGCGCCGCGCTGAAGCTCGCCGACGCTGATCGCGCGCGCCTCGAGGGTGAGGGGCGCAAGCCGCATTGGCGGTTTAAGCTCTCCGGCGTGCGGAAGGATTGGGACGATTTGGTCCGCCGCCACCAATCGATCGACACGGCCTCGCTCAGTGACCCGGTGCTGATCCGCGAAGACGGCGCCTTTCTCTATACGCTGCCTTCTGTCGTCGACGACATCGACTTCAAGATCTCCCACATCGTCCGCGGCGAAGACCACGTCACCAATTCCGGTGTGCAGATCGAGATCTTCGAAGCACTCGGCGGCCCAGTCCCCCAATTCGGCCACTTCCCGCTTTTGGTCGAGGCTGATGGCGGCGCACTGTCGAAGCGCCTGGGGTCGCTCGGCGTCGGCGAACTGGCCGCCGAAGGTTATGAACCCGTCGCCGTGCTCTCGCACTTGGCCAAGATCGGCACCTCAGATCCCGTCGAGGCGCGCCTGAGCATCGACGAACTCGCCGCCGAGTTTAAATTTGCCAAGATCGGCCGCGCGCCGGCGCGCTTCGATCCGGAGGAGCTGAAGCGCGTGAACGCCGCGGTGCTGCACCACCTCGACTATGCGAAGGTGAAGGATCGCTTGGCAAAGCTTGAAGCCGACAGAGGCGAAGCATTCTGGAACGCGATCCGCGCCAACATTTCACTCTTACCGGAAGCGCGCGTGTGGGCGCACATCGTCGACGGGCCGATCGAGCCGTTCGTTCCAGACGCTGCGTTCGCGACTGCGGCCGCTGAAGCGCTCCCCACCGGCGCCTACGACGCATCGACCTGGCAAGCCTTCACCAACGCCGTGAAGGAAAAGACCGGCGCAAAAGGCAAGGCGCTATTCATGCCTCTCCGGCAAGCGCTCACCGGCCTCGACCACGGTCCCGAAATGGCGGCGCTATTTCCGCTGATCGGCGAACAGCGCGCGCGCAAGCGGCTGATGGGGCAAGCGGCGTGAGTGCCGCGCCGGAGCCCACGCGCCACGATTGGACGCGCGCGGAGGTCCAAGCGCTGTTCGACTTGCCGCTGAGCGATCTCATTCTGCGCGCGCAAGCGGCGCTGCGGGCGCATCACGATCCCGCGCACGTCCAAAGATCACGCCTGCTCAACATCAAGACCGGCGGCTGCGCCGAGAATTGCGGCTATTGCAGCCAATCGGCGCATTTCCCGACCGGGGTTAAGGCCTCGCGCCTGATGGACTGCGCCGATGTCGCCGCCGCCGCGGCGCGGGCCAAGGCCGAGGGCGCCGAGCGTTTCTGCATGGGCGCGGCTTGGCGCGAACTGAAGGACCGCGATCTGCCGGCCATTGTCGAGATGATCAAAGGCGTGAAGGCGCTGGGGCTCGAGACGTGCATGACGCTCGGCATGCTGAGCGAGGCGCAGGCTGAGGCGCTTGGCGAAGCGGGGCTCGATTTCTACAACCACAACCTCGATACCGGTCCTGAATACTACCCAACTGTCGTGTCGACGCGCACCTATCAGGACCGTCTCGATACGCTGGAGCACGTGCGCCGCGCCGGCGTGAAAGTGTGCTGCGGCGGCATTCTTGGCATGGGCGAACGCCAGGAAGACCGCGCCGATCTCATCGTCGAGCTGGCGAAGCTCAAACCGCATCCGGAATCCATTCCGATCAACCAGCTCGTGCCGATCCCCGGCACCCCGTTCGCCGATGCGACGCCGATCGATGGGTTGGATTTCGTGCGCTGGATCGCGGTGGCGCGCATCGTGTTTCCGGCCTCGTACGTGCGGCTGGCGGCCGGCCGCGACCAGATGAGCCAGGAGCTGCAGGCGATGTGTCTGCTGGCCGGCGCCAACTCCATCTTCGTCGGCGACAAGCTCTTAACGACACCGCTGCCAGGCGAAGCGCACGATCGCGTCTTGCTCGATCAAGTCGAGCGCACTTGACGCTCAGCCCCGCAGCATCAGCCGCCCAATCAGCCCGTCCTCATCTATCGCAACGCTGCTTGCGCCAAAGGTCACGCTGCGCTCGCGCAGGCGGCGCGCAATGAATGCATCGCTAATGGCGCTCGGCGCGTGTTTCGTCAGCGTGGCGGCAGCGAGCGCCAGCGCCAGGCGTTCGATCACGAAGCGTGCGTCGCGCTCCGCTATCGGCGAGGAAAGCAGCGCCCCCGCCTCATCCGCCAAGCCAGCGCCGCGCAGTTCGCGCAGCAAAGCCTCGCGCGTCTCCGGTTCGCGGCCGAGTGCGCGGATCATGTCGAGCGCGATGACGTTGCCGGAGCCCTCCCAGATCGCGTTCAACGGCGATTGGCGGAAGAGGCGTGGCAGGAGGCTTTCTTCCACGTAGCCCGCGCCGCCATGGCACTCCATCGCTTCGGCGACGACCGCCGGCGCGCGCTTGGTCACCAGATATTTCGCCAGCGGCAGGCCGATGCGCGCCAACGCCGCTTCGTGCGGGTCATCAGCTTTGTCGAGCGCCATCGCCAAACGGAACGCCAGCGCCACGCCCGCTTCCGCGTCGAGCGCCAAGTCGGCCAGCACCGCGCGCATCAGCGGCTGATCGATCAGTTTCTTCTGGAACGCAGTGCGGCCTTGCGCATGCCACGCCGCCAGCGCGCAGGCCTGGCGCATCTGGGTCGCCGAGCCGATGATGCAATCGAGCCGCGTCAGCGCCACCATTTCGATGATGGTGCGGACGCCGCGGCCCTCGTCGCCTACGCGCTCGGCCCAGGCGCCGCGATACTCGATCTCGGACGACGCGTTGGAGCGGTCGCCCAGTTTGTCCTTCAGGCGCTGGATTTCGATCGCATTACGCTCGCCGTCTGGGCGCCAGCGAGGAACAAGGAAACAGGTAATTCCGGCCTCGGCGTGCGCCAGCGTCAGGAACGCATCCGACATCGGGGCCGAGCAGAACCATTTGTGCCCGACCAGTTCATACGAGCCGTCGCTCTGTGGGGTGGCGCGCGTTGTGTTGGCGCGGATGTCGGAGCCGCCCTGCTTCTCCGTCATCGCCATGCCCATGGTGGCGGCCCGCTTTTCCGCCGCGGGGATGAAGCGCGGATCGTAGGCTTCCGTCGTCACCAGCGGCGTCCAGCGCTCGGCCACGCCCGGCTCCACCCGCAGCGCCGGCACGACCGCGTAGGTCATCGACATCGGGCAACACACGCCATAGTCAGCCTGTCCCATCAGAAACAGCAGCGCCGCATGCAGCGCGTGCCCATGCGCCTTCACGTTCCACGCCGCGCCCGATACGCCGGCTTCGAGCCCGATGCGCATCAGCTCGTGATAGGCAGGATGAAACTCCATTTCGTCGATGCGCCGCCCATAGCGGTCGTACGGCTGAAACACCGGTGGCACGCGGTTGGCCTGCACGCTCGACGCCTGCGCCTCCGCGCTGCCGACGCGCGCGCCGAATTGCGTGAGCCGCTCCGCATACGCCGTCGCGCCGGACCAAGCGCAGGCCGAGGTGAGGATCGCATCGGCCGAATAGAGGTTCACATCCTCGAGCGGCGGCGGCTGGTTGGTGACCTCGTGCGTGGCGAGATGCGTGCGCGGATTGCGGGGAGCCATGTGCCAATATGGACCGCCGGCGCCCTCGCCGGCAACGACGGTTCGAAGCGCGCTGCCGATTGCTTGAATGCGTGAAGAATGCCGGCGGGGCGCTGGCGGTGCATATCGGACGCGAACCTCAGGCCGGCGCCTCGACGCCCAGCATAGCGAAACTTTCGTTGATCGAGCGGGCGTAACGGACCGCGTCGTGGAATGACGCCGGCGTTAGTTTGGCCTCGATCGTGTGCTGCATCAGCGCAAAGAAGGGCGCCCAGAAATCGTCTTCCGAAAGGAACACCACCGGCTTTCGATGTAGATCGAGCCGCCGCCAGGAGAGCGTCTCCACCGCCTCCTCCAGCGTGCCGATGCCGCCAGGCAGCACCACGAACGCCTCGCTTTCCTCGAACATGATGTACTTGCGCTCGTGCATGGTGTCGACCATGCGGTGCTGCACCGCTTCGTAGGTGATTTCGCGCCGCTCCAAGAACCGAGGCATGATGCCGAGCACTTGTCCGCCGGCTTCGTGCGCAGCTCGCGCGCAGCGCCCCATCAGCCCCACCGCGCCGCCGCCATAAACCAAACGCAGGCCACGCTGCGCCAGAGCCGTGCCGAAGCGTGAGGCGAGGTCCAGATATTCCGGCTTGGTCGCATCCGATGAGCCACAATAGGCGCAGACGGAGCGAACAGGAGGCATCGAGCTGGAATCAGCCATAGGCATTGCACAGACTTAGCCAAGAAGGCGGCATTGCGGGGAAAATTCCCCATGCCTAAGTGGTCTCTTCAAGGATTGTTCCAAATGGCGCGCGGCGAAGGCAGGACAGTGTCGAAGGCGGAACCGGCCGCCGACTTGGCACCGCCGCTGACGCGCACGATCTCGCAATTGCTCACGCTGATAGGCGGCTTGACCGGCGAAGGCTATCGGCTCCGTCTGATCGCCGCTTTTCTGCTCACGCTTGTGAGCAAAGTGCTCGCGGTGGTTTCGCCCTTGGTGCTGGCCGACGGCATCAACGCACTGGCGCGCGGCGACGCCCAAGGCGCGCTGCCCACTTTCCTTGGCCTGGCCGGCTTCTGGGCTGCACTGCGCTTCGCCTCCACCACCGGCCCGCAGATCCGCGACGCCATTTTTCAACCTGTCAGCGAAGAGGCCCAACGCCGCGCCGGAACGCGTGTGTTTTCTCACGTCCATGCGCTCTCGGTTCGCTTCCACCAGTCCAAGCGCACCGGCGCCGTTTACCGAACTATCGAACGCGGCATCCGCGCCATCGACTTCCTGCTGCGTTTCCTGGCCTTCAACATCGCTCCGACCGTCATCGAACTGCTTCTCGCCGCCGCCGTGCTCGGCTTCAAATACGGCTGGATGTTCTCGGTGATCGCGGCGGGCACGGTCTTCATCTACGCCTGGGCCACGTTCGGCGTGACGGAGTGGCGGCTCAAGCACCGCCGCGAGATGAACGAAGCCGACACCGAAGCCGCGGGCAGGGCGGTCGACTCGCTGCTGAATTTCGAAACCGTGAAAAGCTTCGCCGCCGAAGATCGCGAAAGCGAACGCTACGACCGCGCTCTCTCCTCCTACGCCAACGCCGCCGTGCGCGCCTACACCTCGCTGGTCATGCTCAACGTCGTGCAGGGCCTGATCATGACGGTGGGCTTGCTGAGCATGGTGCTGGCCGCGGGCTTCCTGGTGGCGCGAGGGCCGATGGGTCCCGGCGACATCACCGCCGTCATCCTGATCATGACCAACATCTATGCGCCGCTGAACATCCTCGGCTTCGCCTATCGCGAGATCAAACAGACCTCGATCGACATGGAAAAGATGTTCACGCTCCTGGACGAAGCGCCGGACGTCGCCGATGCGCCGAACGCGGCAGCCCTCAAGGCCCCGCGCGGCGAAGTCGTGTTCGATCGCGTGAGCTTCGCCCACGAAGGCAGGGACATGGGCCTCGAAAGCGTGAGCTTCACCGCACCTGCCGGCAGAACCACCGCCATCGTCGGCCCCTCCGGCGCCGGCAAGTCCACGGTGCTAAAGCTGCTCTACCGCTTCTACGACCCAAGCTCCGGCGCCGTGCGCATCGACGGCCAAAACCTACGCGACGTCACCCAAGCGAGCTTGCGCAACGCGCTCGGCTTGGTGCCGCAGGACGTTGTCCTCTTCAACGACACGATCCGCTACAACATCGCCTACGGCAAACCTGACGCTACCCAAGCCGAACTCGACGAAGCCGCCCGCAGCGCCCAACTGCTCGATTTCATCCAGAGCCTGCCGCAAGGCTGGGACACCCGCGTCGGCGAACGCGGACTGAAGTTGAGCGGCGGTGAGAAGCAACGCGTCGGCATCGCCCGCGTCGTGCTGAAGAACCCCGCGATCCTCATCCTGGACGAGGCGACGTCATCGCTCGACAGCGGCACCGAAGCAGAAGTGCAATCCGCTCTAGAATCCGCAAGCCGTGGCCGCACCACGCTCGTCGTCGCCCACCGCCTCAGCACGATCGCCGACGCCGACCAGATCATCGTCCTCGACGCCGGCCGCATCGTCGAACGCGGCGCGCACACCGCGCTGATCAGCAAAGACGGCCTCTACGCCAGCTTGTGGAAGCGCCAGGCCGAAGAACCCGACACGGCGGCGGCGGAATAGACCCTTGCCGGCGGCTGTTCCGCGATCCAGATGGATCAGGACGGAGCTGTGCGATGGCCGATTTCGCTGATCGCCGCGCGCGCATGGTGGAGCGCCAGATCCGCCGCCGCGGCGTTACCAATTCAGAAGTTCTCAACGCGATGCGCGAGGTGCCGCGCGAAGTGTTCGTTCCGGAGCGTCTGCGCGAGTTCGCCTACGAAGATGGCCCACTGCCGATCGAGTCCGGCCAGACCATTTCGCAACCCTTCATCGTCGCCGCGATGATCGACATCGCCGAGATTTCGCCCGGCGACACCGTGCTCGAAATCGGCGCCGGGTCCGGCTACGCCGCCGCCGTCATCAGCCGCATAGCCGGCCAAGTGTATGCCATCGAACGCCACGCCGATCTCACTGCGCTCGCGCGCCAGCGCATGCGCGCGCTCGGCTACGACAATGTCGAGATCCGGACCGGCGACGGCACCGCCGGGTGGCCCGAGGCGGCGCCGTTCGACGCCATCATCGCCTCCGCCGGCGGCCCTGCCGTGCCGCAGACGCTGAAGGAGCAGCTCGACATCAGCGGCGTGCTGGTAATGCCCGTCGGCCGGTCGCCGCGCGAGCAGCGCCTGGTGAAAGTGCGCCGCCTCGGCGCCAATCACTTCGACGAAGAGGATGTGGGCGCGGTGGCGTTCGTGCCGCTGATCGGCGCGCATGGCTGGCCGGAGGCGAAGGAAGCCGATTTCGACTGAGGAAGATTAGGACTACCACTGTCCTTTCATGGACCGCTCGGCGCCGACGCACAAACGCGTCCGTAGCAACGAATACGGAATTCGCGTCCGTCGTGATAAACGATTGTTTACTTTTCCGCGCCAAGTCTCGACCTGCGATGCAATCAGAGCCGACCGTCATCAATTGCGCTTGCGGCGCCGCCTACGAACGCCGCGAACGTCAGTTGCCGATCAAGGACATCGGCTTGTTCGCCTGCGAGGAATGCGGCCAGCGCATCGAAATCTGGAGCGGTCGCACCGTGCCGGTGTTCAAACGCATTGAAGCAGGTCAGCCGGATCGCCGTCAGGCCTGACCTCTAGTCGCGCAAGAATTCGCCCACGTTCAGCACGACGGTGCATTCATAGGCCGGCTGGGCCGAAGCATTCGCCTGATCGCGCCAGCAATAATCGAGCCCGATCGTGTCCTGGCGTATCGGCTGCGTGAACCGCCAAGTGCGGGTGCCGGCCACTATCTCCGAACCCACGCGCGCGCTGTGAGCGTGCAAGCCCTCAAAAAAACGCTGCGCCACAGCGCCCCGGCAATTGAAGCGCAACAGCGTTGCATCGCGCTCTTCGCGGAAATAGGTGTGCTCTGCCGCTGCTTGCGCGATGCAGTCCGCGTAGAGTTCAGCGCGCTCTGGCGCAGGAATGTTGGCCGATACCTCCAGCAACGGCGGACCGAGCGGCGCCTCTTCGCCGCGCGTCGCGCACCCGGCGAGCGCGACAGCCGCCACCACCAACAACTTCATCGTAACGCCCCGCCACGGAAATCGCGCTTCACCACTTGCGCCGCGTTGTGCCCAGGCGCGCCGGTCACGCCGCCGCCCGGATGCGTGCCGGCGCCGCACATATAGAGCCCCTTGATCGGCGCGCGATAATCGCCGTGCCCCAGTACCGGTCGCGCGCTGAACAGCTGATCGAGCGAAAGCGCCCCATGCATGATGTCGCCGGCGACGAGCCCGAATGTGCGCTCCAGATCGAGCGGCGACATGATCTGCCGCCCCAGCACGCTCGCCTTGAACCCTGGCGCATACTTGTCGACCGTTGCGATCATCAGGTCCGCGACTTCCTCGCGATGATCGTCCCATGACCGCCCGCCCGAAAGCTCCGGCTGCACATGCTGGCAGAAGAGGGAGGCCACCTGCTTGCCCGGCGGCGCCAGGGAATCGTCGAGCGTCGACGGGATCAGCATTTCCACGATTGGCTCGCGCGACCAGCCATAGGCGCGCGCATCGTCGTAGGCGCGCTCCATGTATTGCAATGACGGCGCTATAATGATGCCAGCAGTGAGGTGATCGCCAGGCTCGGGCTTGCAGGTAAAGCGCGGCAGTTCCGAGAGCGCCACGTTCATGCGGAACGTGCCGGAGCCCACGCGATAACGGTTAATCCGCTCAGCGAAATCGGCGGGCAGGGCGTGGTGGGGCACGATGCGGCCAAACAACAGCTTCGGGTTGAGATTGGAGATCACCGCGCGCGCGCGAATGCTTTCACCGCTCTCCGTCACCACGCCGCGCGCCACCGGCGTCTCGCTCAAAACAACACCGCCTCCGCGCTGCGCTTCATGTTCGAGTATCAATTCCTTCACTGCAACGCCGGTGCGGATTTCCACACCGCGCTCGCGGCAGCAGGCCGCCATCGCCTGGGTGATCGCGCCCATGCCGCCGATCGCGTGCCCCCACAGCCCCTTCTTGCCGTTCACCTCGCCGAACACGTGATGCAGCAACACGTAGGCCGAGCCCGGCGTGTAGGGGCTGGCGAAATTGCCGACGATCGAATCGAAGCCGAACAGCGCCTTGATCGGCGCGCTCTCGAACCAGCCATCCAGCCAATCGCCTGCGCTCTCTGAGAAGAGGTCGAGCAAATCGCGTTTGCCGGTCATGTCGAGTTTGTTCAGCCGCCCGCCCAACGCGGCCGCGCGCAACGCTTCCTCAACGCCGCGAACCAATCCTTGCTCCACCAGGTTCGGCGGCTGCTCCAGCAAGAGCGCGCGCACCACGTCGGCGATCACTTCGAGCCGCCGCTCATACTCCGGCAGCTTCATCGCATCGTGATTGGAGAACTTCGCAACCTCCGACTGCGTGATGCCGGGCGCCGACATGAAATACTGATTGTCCGACAGCGGCAGGAAATTCGAAACCTTTCGCTCGACCACGCGAAGCCCATGACGGTGCAGCTCCAAGTCCGCGATCACTCTTGGATTGAGTAGGGAGACGGTGTAGCTCGCTACCGAATTGCGGAAGCCCGGATGAAACTCCTCCGTGACCGCCGCGCCGCCGACCACATCACGCCGCTCCAGCACCAGCACTTTCAAACCGGCTTCGGCCAGATAGGCGGCGCAGGTCAGCCCGTTATGGCCCCCGCCAATGATGACGACGTCGTGCAAACCTGCCTCCTGCGTCGTCTTGGCCTAGACCAACAGCAAAAGCCAGTTGAACCAGAAGCGCCTTTGTGGCGTTGACTACCGCCAGAAAGGGCCCGCCCGTTGAAAGCCGACAAGCCGATCAGCTGCGTCATCTGCGCGTTCAACGAAGCAGAGCGCATCGGTGAAGTGCTCTCAGCGGCAAGCGGCCATCCGCTCATTGACGAGATCATCGTCGTCGACGACGGCTCCACGGACGCCACATGCGCTCGCGCACGCGCGTTCGCGAACGCCAGGGTCATTCCGCTTTGGCCCAACCGCGGAAAGACCCTGGCGCTCGCGGCCGGGATCTCGGCGGCAACCTCGGATTATCTCATGCTGCTCGACGCCGATCTCGACGGCGTCACGGCAGACGACCTCACAGGGCTGGCGGCGCCTGTGCTCTCAGGCGCAGCCGACGGCAGCATCAGCCTGCGCGGGGATACGCTCGGCGTGTATCGCGCCATGAAGCTCGATTTCGTCTCAGGCGAACGCGTCTTGCCGCGGACGATGTTTGGCGATCCCGAAAAAACGTTTGCGGGCCTGCCGCGGTGGGGCTGTGAGGTGTTCATCAACGAATTGATCATCGAGCATGGGTTGCGCGTCGCCGTCGTCGATTGGCCGGACGTGCTTCACACGCCGAAGCATCGCAAGGTCGGCGCTTGGCGCGGCGCCGCCGAAGAGATGCGTATGGTAGGCGACGCGCTGCGCGTGCTGAGCCCCGTGGGCGTCGTACGCCAGCACGTCGAGCTCATCCGGCTAACAAGACCAGCCGCGTAAGACAAACAAAGAAGCCCGCGGGCGGCGGCCGGCGGGCTGAAGAAAACTCGTTGAGGAAAGGAGGATGGCTCCTCGGGTAGAATGCCAACCCTGTTCCGCCAGCGTAAGCTCACGTCCGAAACAAACCGTTAAATCGCCGTCGATCTACAAGCACTTGTCTCAGATACTTTCCGCCCATGACAGCTTGCGTCAGCCGACGTTCGACGCTCTAGTGGTATCAGCGAAGGTATGAGCGAACGTTGAGCATGGCGCGGGGAAAGCATCTTCTGACGGCCGCAGAGGTGAAGGCCGTGCGCGCTCCCGCGATGCTGCACGACGGCGGCGGCCTGTATTTGAAGGCTGAGCCCGGCGCCAGTGCCGCCGCCCCTCCGCAACGCTCCTGGTTGCTGCGCTACAGCGCTCCGGGCACGAGCAAGCGGCGATGGATGGGCCTGGGCGGCGCCGAGACCGTGACGCTCAAGAAAGCTCGCGATGCCGCCGAGGCTGCCCGGGAGCAGCTTGAGGCCGGGATTGACCCGATTGACCACCGCAAGCTCGACCGTCTTGCAGCGGCCACCGAGGCTGCCCACCAGCGGACCCTGAAAGAGGCGTCGCTGGAGTATCTGGAGACCAAGCGAAAGGACTGGGGCCTGAAGCACGCCAAGCTGTGGCTTGCGGCGATGGAGACGCACGTATTCCCCAAGATCGGCGGCGTCCCCGTCGCCGCGCTGGACACCTCCAGGCAGGGCGTGGCCTTCATCAAGCTCGTGCTGAAGCCGCTGTGGCATGAGAAGCCGGAAACCGGCCGCAAAATCCGCCAGCGCCTGGAGAGCGTCCTCGAATTCAGTTCGGCCAATGGCTACCGCGGCCAAGCAGATAACCCGGCTCGGCTTGCCCGCATCGAGCACATCCTGGGCGAGACCAAACGCGCAGTGAAACATCACCCAGCGCTCCCTTACGCCGACGTGGGCGGGTTTATGGAAGATCTGCGCGAAGTCGACGGCCTGGGCGCTGAGGCGCTCGATCTGTGCATCCTGACCACGACGCGAACCACCGAAACGTTGGGGGCGCGGAAAACCGAGTTCGCGTTGGACGACGCCCTTTGGGTGATCCCGAAAGACCGAATGAAGGGCCGCAAGGAAAAGCGGCGGGAGCACCGCGTGCCGCTCTCACGGCAAGCGGTGGCGCTCCTGCGCCGGCTCTTCGCTGCCTATTCTAAAAGCCCGTTCGTTTTTCCCGGTTTGGGTACGCAAACGCATCTCAGCGGCATGGCAATGCTGAAGGTGCTTGAGCGCATGGGCCGCGATGACATCACCGTCCACGGCTTCCGCTCGACGTTCAGAGATTGGGCGGCCGATGAGACCGACTTCCCGCGCGAAGTCGCTGAGGCCGCGCTTGCCCATGCCATGGGCGACAAGACAGAGGCCGCGTACCGACGCGGCGACGCGCTCGCGAAGAGGCGTCAGCTCATGCAAGCGTGGGCAGATTATTGTGATCGCAAAGCTGGCGCGAAAGTTGTGCCGCTACAGGAGGCGAAGAGGAAACGAGCGCGGAATAGCGATCGCACCTAACTCAAACTCGGCGCGGCTAGGGTATCGACGAAACCGGCACGAAGATCACCACGGAGCGCGAAAGCGGCGCGGCTATCCTAGGCACCATACTGCAAGGCATAGGCGCGCTGCCTAAGGGCTTCTTCCCGTCTGACCGGCGCTTGAAACGCGACGTGGCGCTGATCGGCGTCGATGCGAAGGGCCTTAAGTGGTATTCGTTCCGCTATCTGTGGGACGGTGACGATGCGGCCCCGCGCATGGGCGTGATGGCGGATGAAGCGCCCGCGCACGCACTGCGTTACGCGAACGGCTTCGCCTTCGTAGGGTATCATTTGCTTTGACAACAACCACAGGCAACAGGGTGCTTGTTTCAGCGCGATTCAAAAGAAGATAGGTCAGGGGTCGTCCGCCGACTTGAAGCGTGTATTCGTCAGGTGCGAGCGCAAGACCGCGGCGGAGGCCTCCATATAGTTTCCTCTGGCCGCACGGCCGGGGACGAACCACCGGTCAATTTGATCGATGAGCACGCGACGCTCGGCGCCGCTAATAACCAACCGGTCCACGTGATCCTGCGCGTTAGGACGTTCGGTATCGAGAAGCGCCGAAAACACAACGGGCGTGAATTGGAGCAGCGAGTCGTCAAGGAATTCGAGCTGCGCCGTGTATTGAGGCAGGCGTGCTCCAAGCGCACCGTAATCGACGCCACGTTCAGGACCTCTCATCAGCGCAGCGCAAACTTCAACAAAGTGAGAATAGATTTGCGCCTTGCGTCGAAGGACCTCGGCCACCTGATTATTTGCGCCACTGGCGAGACCGACCAGCTCGATTGATGACATCGCCTCGGCCTCGGCTATCATTTCGAGCCTGAATCTGGTCATGGTGCGAACGCAGTCGGCGGGAGCGGTCGCGCCCTGCTCGTCGGCGGCCCGCCGAATGGACTCAATGCGACCTATGGCGCGTATGTATCCTTGAACAAATTGGAACGGGGCCGCGTCGGTTGACTGAGCTGCGGCTTGGTCGCCTATCACCAGGCACATAAAACCGGCGACAAGAGCGCTCTTGCTCCAACTGATCAAAAGTGGCCCCCCTAGGTTGGGCTTGTCCCAGCGACTTTGGGAGCCGTCCGCGCCGGGAGTCAAGCAGCCGCAAATGTGCGCTTGCG
The DNA here is from genome assembly GCA_052387215.1 of Caulobacteraceae bacterium. Lineage (GTDB taxonomy): Bacteria > Pseudomonadota > Alphaproteobacteria > Caulobacterales > Aquidulcibacteraceae > Vitreimonas. The sequence goes on along the minus strand of JBQTJK010000001.1, from coordinate 1,605 downwards.
ATCGGAAGCGCAAGCGCTGGTTTCGACGTGACTGGAGCGCGTGCATGCTAACAGTGCTTGAGCAAGGAAAAGCGGCTCAGTGTGAACCCTGTGCGAGGGGGGCTTCACGCATTCGGAATCAATAGCGAAGCTCCTAACGCAATCGCTGACAGCCCGGCAAAAACCGCGCCCCATCGGCCCTGTCGCAATGATCGGCGAAACGCAATCAAAAACGGGTCCGTTTCTGGCATCTGATTCCAATAGGTCTTGGGCGCAGGCGACTGACCCTGCGCAGATCGAAACCAGAAATACGCCGCGACGAAAGCGAATAATGCCGAAAGCCACGAGAGAGCAACGGCTAGGGTCACGGCCTCTTTCTCAACAGTCGGGCACCCGTGCCTTTGCCATTGGTAATCTCAACACCGTTGGCCTCGAAGGCTTCGTGCAGCTTGTCGATGGTTTCCGGACGCAACGCAGCGCCAGCCTCATAGCGCGCGACGGTAGCGACGCCCACGCCAGCTTCGGCCGCGAGATCGCGCACTCCCCAACTTAACAGAGCGCGACCAGCCCGGCAGGCCTCGGGTGTGAGTTCAGCCATTTCCTCTTGATAACAGTGTTACTATTTCGTTGACAAGCCTCCTGCGCTGTAGATGATAACCGGGTTATCATACCCGGAGGCCAACATGACAGACACCGTTCGCCGCGCGCTGTTAGGCGCAATCGCTCTCGCGCCGGTCGTGGGCGCTACGTCCGCCGTTGCGGCGGCGCCGCTCACGGAGCTGTCAGCCCTCGATACCGACGCGCTGCTGCGCTATGGCGCGACGCTGAGCGCTGATGGCGCTTTTGCTGATCTGTGCGCGGCGGCGCTGACGGCTCGTGCCCGCTCCGATGCGGCGGCTCAGGTTGCCGACGCTGCTTACGACGCGGCCGAAGCAGACACTCCGCCTTTCCCCTCCGATCTATGCTTTCGCGAGCGCTACTGCGATCCCGACACGGGCGAGACCACGATCTACGAACGGCGCTGGACTGAAGAGCCGCGCAATGTCGGTGTGCTTTGGAATCTTGCGCACTGGCTCAAGGATAAGGCGGGCATCTCCTACGTTGAAGCAGAGGCGCAACTCCGCGCGTCCCACATCGCTTGGTGCGGGGCGTGGCGCGTGACGAACGAGCGTCACAACACCGACGCGCTGACGGAAGCCTCTATCGAAGCTGGGTGCGTCGCCTGTCACGCGCTGGACGCTGTGATCTCGCACCCCGCGCGCTGCGTGTCTGTGCTGCTTGTGCAGTTTCACCTGCGCCGCGCAGAATGCTTGCTACCCAGTGAGGAGACCGAATGGGCGGCGCTCGTATCGCACGTCGAGCGCGCGCTGAACTGAGGGTCTTTGCCTAGCAGCCCGCCTGGCCCCGCTGGCGACGGCAGGGCCTTTCTATTCGGCTCTCGGAGCACTATAGTGTGTTGGGACTCAGGCTTGCTGGAAAGCTACAATGACCTCTGGCGAAGGTGCGCTCAACGGGTCGATGCAACACATGCGCTAAATCGCTCGGCTGGTGTTTCGAAGTCCAGCGTTTTCCTCGGTCGTTCGTTGAGCTGGCGGGCGATCTTATTGAGGTCGACTTGGGAGTACG